>JBOIEQ010000092.1:0-16937 GCA_050741255.1 Burkholderiales bacterium
ACCCGATGAAGCGGATTGCGCTCTCTCTCAGCGCCGCACTGCTGACCGCGGCCACGACCGGCGCCTTCGCGCAGGCTGACGCCGCGAAAAACTACCCCGACAAGCCGATCCGGCTGATCATGCCCACCGCCCCCGGCAGCGCCAACGACACGCTGGCGCGCATCGTCGCCATCAAGCTCGGTGAGGCGCTCGGCCAGCAGATCATCATCGACAACCGCGCCGGCGCCGGCGGCGTGCTGGGCATGGAAATCGGCAAAAACGCGAACCCCGACGGCTACACGGTCGTCGCAGCGTCGACCGCCGCGATGTCGATCGCCCCGCATATCTACCGGAAGCTCCCCTACGATCCGCTGAACGATTACCTCTTCGTCTCCATGTTCGGCGTAACACCCAACCTGTTGGTGGTGAACCCGTCACTGCCGATCAAGACCACAAAGGAACTGATCGACTACGCCAAGGCCAATCCCGCCAAGTTCAACATGGCCTCGGCCGGGCCCGGCTCACAAAGCCACCTGGCCGGCGTGTACCTCCAGGTCAAGGCCGGTTTCGAATCGATGCACGTACCCTACAAGGGCGGCGGTGCGTCCGTCGCCTCGGTGGTCGCCAACGAATCGCAGTGGACGATCACGCCGGCCCCGGCGGTGATGTCGCTGGTCAACGGCGGGCGGCTGCGCGCGATCGGGCAGAGCCTGCCCAAGCGCACCCCGCTCCTGCCTGACGTTCCCGCCGTCGCGGAAACGGTTCCCGGCTTCGACTACAGCGGCTGGAACGGACTGCTGCTGCCGAAAGGCACGCCGCGCGCGATCCAGGACAAGCTGCGCGCCGCGTTGATCAAGGCAGTAGAGAGCAAGGAAGTGAAGGATGCCTTCACGCGCCAGGGCGCGGATGCGACGACCAACACGCCGCAGGAATTCCGCGCGCTGGTGGCGGACGAGATCAAAAACATCGGCCCGGTGGTCAAAGCCGCCGGCCTGAAGGTCGAATAGCCGGTCGAATCGCCACCAACACCACGGAGCCCGCACACCATGACTGTACCCGCAGAACGTCTCGGCAAGATCGCCCCCGAGCAATACACCGAGGCGCAAAAAAAAGTCGCCGCCGCCATCAACGCCGGGCCGCGCGGCGAAGTGCGCGGGCCCTTCGGCGTGCTGATGCGCAGCCCCGGGCTTGCCAATCCCATCCAGCAGGTCGGCGAGTACTTGCGCTATCAGTGCCCGCTCGACCGGCGCGTGGCGGAACTGGCGACACTGATCGCCGCCCGGCACTGGACCCAGCAATACGAATGGCAAGCGCACTACACGCATGCGATGACCGCGGGGCTCAAATCCGCCATCGCGGATGCGATCGCCGAAGGCCGCCGGCCGACCGGCATGGCCGAAGACGAAGAAATCGTCTATGACCTGCTGAACGAAGGACTGCACAACAAGAGCGTCTGCGATGCCACCTACGCCCGGGCAGCGGCGAAGTTCGGCGAACAGGGCACCATCGACCTGCTCGCGATCGCCGGCTACTACGCCATGCTCGCGCTCATCCTCAACGTCGCGCGCACCGCCCTGCCGGGCGGCAAACCGCCGGCGCTGAAGCCGTTTCCGTATTGACCGGCGTCGCCGGCGGGATTTGAGATTCGGGATTCGGGATTCGGGATTAGAAATCAACCACGCGCCAACGCGAACGCCCGGGATCGGTTTCCAATCCCCAATCTCAAATCCCTAATCCCCCCTTTTTTCCCGCCACCGCCGCCGCGAACTCGCCCTGCTTTGTCGACAAGGTCTTCAGCCAGCGCTGCCCGCCGAAGGTAAACCCGATCCAGTAACCAAGTTCAACGAGTTCGGGCTCATTGAACTCGGCATGCAATTCTGCCCACAGCGCGTCATCGGCCTGCGCCGGATCGTACATGATCGCGTCGGCATAGCGCAGCGCAAGCTTCTCGCGCGGCGTGAAACGCGCCGATTTCGCGTAATCCATCAGCTCGGCCATCCGGTCATCGGCTTCCCGCGCGGACCGCGCGGTTCCCTGGTTGCTTCAGTAACCGCATTCGATGGTGTGGGCGACGTAGGCGCGCAGCAGCTCCTTGAGGTCGTGCTCGAGCACGCCCGCCCCGCCATCGAACAACGCCTTGCGGGTGAGCGTGAACGACCGCATGACCTCGGGCTGATGCGCGCGGATCGCCTGATTTTCGGGCCCCGGGCGGCCGGCCCGCACGGCTTCATCGAGCCAGCCGCGGACTTCGCCGTTGGTGATGCTGTCGGGATCGACGTAACTGATGCGTGCCATGGTGATATCGCCTCCTGTGCTAGCCTTCGTGCAAACTAGATTAAAGGGGCGCGACGGTCAATGTGCGGTTGCGTCTGCCATCAGGAGGTCACCGATGCACCCGATGCACCCATTCGCCCGCGCTTTGAACCTGCTCGCGCTTGCCGCGCTGGGCGCCGCGCTCCCCGCGTTCGCGGCGGACCCCGGGCAGGGTTATCCCGACCGCCCAATCCGCTTCATCGTCCCGCAGGGCATCGGCGCCTCCACCGACTCGCTGTCCCGCGTACTCGCGCTCAGGCTCGGCGAAACACTCGGCCAGCAACTGGTGGTGGACAACCGCCCGGGCGCCGCCGGCATCATCGGCATGGAACTCGGTGCGCGCGCGGCGCCGGATGGCTATACGCTGCTTGCCACCGCGACCGCCACCCAGGTGATTGCCCCGCAGCTCTACCGCAAGCTCGCGTTCGATCCCTTCAAGGACCTCCAGCCGGTATCGCTGTTCGGCGTCACGCAGAACGTCCTTGTCGTCCATCCGCCACTGCCGGCGCGGACGGTGAAAGAGTTCGTCGTGCTGCTGAAAAGTGCGCCCAACAAGCTCAACATGGCCTCTGCAGGCGCCGGTTCGCAAAGCCACCTCGCCGGCGTGCAGTTCCTGCTGCTGACCGGCACGCAGGCGGTGCATGTCCCGTACAAGGGCGGCGGCGCGTCGGTCGCGGCAGTGTTCGCCGGCGAAGCGCAGTTCACCATCACGCCGCTGCCGGCCACCATCGCGCACGTGCGCTCCGGGCGCCTGCGCGCGCTGGGCGTGGGCGGCGAAAAGCGCTCGCCGCAACTGCCGGAGCTGCCGACCATCGCGGAAGCGGGCGTGCCCGGTTACCAGTCCACCGGCTGGGTCGGCCTGATGGCGCCGCATGGCCTGCCCAGGCCGATCTTCGACAAGCTCTACGCCGCGTTCCTGAAAACGATGGCGCAACCGGAGACCCGCGAACTCATCGACCGCCAGGGCGGCGAGCCCGTCACCAGCACCCCGCAGGAATTCGCGAAGTTCATCCGCGAGGAATGGAACCGCTTCGGCGCCGCGATCAAGGCGGCGAATCTGCAGGTGGAGTGAATTTGGGGATTGGAGATTTGGGATTGGGGATTTGAAGTCAAAATCTCCCGGCCCCAATCTCTGTGCCGCCGGTTTCCAATCCCAAATCTCCAATCCCGAATCCCGCCTTTGAACCCTACTCCGGCTTCAACCCCAGCCGCTGCGCAAGGTCTGTCCACACCTTGATCTCGGCGGCAAGGAACGCGCCCAGATCGGCCGGGGTGCCGCCCGCGATGTCCGCCCCCTCCGCCGCGAGGCGCTGCCTGATCTCGGCGGAGGCCAGTGTCTTCGCCACTTCCGCGTTCAACCGGTTCACGATGGTCGCGGGCGTCTTCGCCGGCGCGAAAAAGCCGTGCCATTGCGTCACCTCGAAGCCCGTGACGCCCGCCTCCCGCAAGGTGGGCAGTTCCGGCAGCACCATTGAGCGTTCCGGCGTGGACACCGCCAGCCCGCGCAGCTTGCCGCCCTGCATCTGCGGCATCGCCAACGGCGGAATCAGGAACGACGCCTGCACCTCGCCGCTCATCAGGCCCGTCAGGATCGGACCGGCGCCCTTGTACGGGATGTGATTGAGGTTCACGCGCGCCGTGTACTTCAGCAACTCCATGGCGAAGTACGGCGGCGAACCCGCCCCGCTCGACCCGTAGTCCAGCGCGCCCGGTTTCGCCCTGGCCAGCGCGAGAAAGTCCTTCACGTTGCGCACCGGCAGCGCCGGATGCACCGTCAGCACGAACGGGATGCGCGCGGTCATGATGACCGGTGCGAGATCGCGCACCGTGTCGTACGGGAGGCTCTTGTAGATGGCGGGGGCCATCGCCAGGTTCGATGGCGTGAACAGCAGGGTCTGGCCGTTGGGCGCGGCGCGCGCCACGAGCGCGTTGCCCACCGTGCCGGCCGCGCCCGGCCGGTTGTCCACCAGCACGGTCGTGCCGAGCGCGGCGGCGAGCTTCTGCGCGAATACCCGCGCGAACAGATCGGTGCCGCCGCCGGCCGGAAAACTCACGACGATGGCGATCTGGCGCGGCGGGAAGTCCTGCGCCTGCAAAGGCACGGCCACGACCGCGGCGCAAGCCAGCGCCAGGACCCCCGTGCGCAGGTACGGCACCTTCCTCACTCGAGCCTGATCTTCAGCGCGCGGATGATCTTGCCGTTGCTCTCCGTTTCCGCGCGCAGGAACTTGTCGAATTCCTCCGGCGTCATCGGCGTCGGCGTGAGGCCGAGCCGCCCCAGCGTCTCGGTGACCTCGGGCAGCCGCAGCGCGCGGCCGATCTCCGCGCTCAGCCGGTCGACGACCGGCTTGGGCGTGCTGGCGCGCACGACGGTGCCGAACCAGTTGGTCACCTCGAAGTCCGGGTAGCCGGACTCGGCAATCGTCGGCACCCCGGGCAGCGTCGGGGTGCGGGTGAGCGACGTGACGGCGATGGGCCGCATGCGGCCCGAGGCGACGTACGGCGAGCAGTCGAGCACGTTGCCGACGAGCATGCTGGTATGCCCGCCCATCACGGCGATCGTCGCCGGTGCGCCGCCACCGTAGGGAACGTTGGTCATGTCGATCTTCGCCCGCTCCCGGAACAGTTCTCCGGCGATGCGGCCGCCGCCGATGATGCTCGACACCGCCCACGTGAGTTCCGCGGGACGCGCGCGGGCCAGCGCCACCAACTCCCTCACCGTCTTCACCGGCAGCGAGGGATGGGTGCAGATGATGAGCGGGTTCGACGCCAGCCGCGTGACGCCGGTGAAATCCTTCGCCGTGTCGTAGGGCAGCTTGGCGTAGGCCGCGGGATTCACGGTGAAGCTCGTGGCCATGAGCGCGATCGTGTAGCCGTCGGCCGGCGCGCGGAAAACAATCTCGGTGGAGATCACCGTATTGGCGCCGACGCGGTTCTCGACGACCACGCTCTGTCCGAGCGCCCGGGTCAGCGGCTGCGCCACCGTGCGGCCCAGCGTGTCGCCCGCCCCGCCCGGCGGGAACGGCACGAGAAGCCGGATCGGCTTCGAGGGAAATTCCTGTGCCGAGGCGCTGCCAACCACCGCGGTCGCAACGGCCGCGATCAACATCATGGCGGGTGCAAAGCCCGGATTTCTGCCGGTCATGAGATCTCCTCCTGTGCCTTGGAGGGTCGCCGGAGGTTCCGGTCGCCGCTCGCGGATGGGCGACCACACCATACCGGCAGACGGCCGCCCCGGGCAAGCGGCGCGCTACGCTCGCCCGGCGTCGTGCGATTCCCGTGGGATGCCATAATCCGTTCCCCGTGCGCGGCCCTGCGGTGACCATCGATCCCACGCCACCGGTTTCCCATCCCCAATCCCGAATCTCCAATCCCGCATTTCCAGTCACCGGAGGAAGGTTCATGGCAGCTCCCGTCAAACTCGGCATCATCGGTCTCGGCCGCTGGGCCAAGGTGCTCACCCGCGCCGTCGCGAAGTCCGACCAGCTCAAGATCGTCGCCGGCTACAGCCGCTCGCAGGAAAAGCGCGACGCCTTCGAAAAGGAACTGGGCGTGCCCGGCGTGCCGGACCTGCAGACCATGCTCGGCGATCCGGAGATCCAGGGCTGCATCCTGACGGTACCCAACGAGCAGCACCTCCCGGTGGCGGAGCAGGTCGCCCGTGCGAAGAAGCACGTCTATACGGAGAAGCCGATCGCCCACACGCTGGAAGACGGCCTGAAAATCGCCGCGCTGGAGCAACTGCACGGCGTCACCGTCACCGTCGGTCACAGCGCGCGGCTGATGGCCGGCATCCGCGCGATCCGCGAGAAGATCGACGCCGGCGAACTCGGCCGCGTCGCCTTCATCGAGGCGAACTTCTCCAACGAGCGCGCGCTGGAACTCACGCCGCAGACCTGGCGCTGGTACAAGGACCGCGCCCCGGGCGGGCCGCTGTCGCAGCTCGCAATCCACATGTTCGACGTCGTGCACTACCTCGGCGGCGAGATGGTCGAGGCGAGCTCAATGGCCTCCAAACTCTCGCCCGTCGGCGCGGAAGTGGACGACCAGTCGATGACGCTCGTGCGCTTCGCCGACGGCAAGATTGCCTACGTCGGTTCGTGCTGGACCTCGCCCGGCATCTTCTCGGTGCGCGTGTTCGGCTCCAAGGGCCTCATGCATTACGAGATCGACTTCGGCACCTGGGACACGCCGCACCTGCTGCACAAGGCCTCCACGCTCTACATCCAGCGCGGCAAGGACGGCTGGGCCAGGCGCGAGGAACTGAAGATCCCCGAGAGCGACATGTTCCGCGCCGAACTGGAGATGTTCGCCGCGAGTTGCCGCACCGGCAAAGGATCGGAACTAACCGCGCAGAACGCCAACGTCGCGGTTGCCGTGGTCAACGCAGCGCTGCGCTCCATCGACCGCAAGGGCCAGGCCGTGCGCGTCGCCGACATTCTCGAGGAAGCCCGCGCCAAGACCGGAGACACCCGCCATGCTGCCTAGCCGCTATTTCATCGACCTTACGCAACCCGAAATCGCCGCGCAGTTCAAGAAGAACCCGCTGGTCATTCTCCCGGCGGGCAGCGTCGAGCAGCACGGCCCGCATCTGCCGACCGGCACCGACATCTACGCGTCCAACGTCATCGGGCACGCCGTCGCGGAACGCATGGACGGCCTCGTGCTGCCCGGCGGGCCGCTCGGGGTCACGCCCATGCACATGCCCTTCGAGGGCACGATCACGCTGACGCCCGATACTTACCAGCGCGTCGTCACCGAGACCTGCGCCTCCACCGCCCAGCACGGCGCGAAGCGACTGCTGATCCTCAACTGGCACGAAGGCAACATCCCGTCGCTCGCGATCGCCTCCGAGAAACTGCACCGCGAGCACGGCCTGTCGGTCATCGTCGTCCAGGCGTGCTACGTGGCGGCGGAGCTCTACGGCCACGACTGCGGCGGCCTCACGCACGGCGGCGAGATCGAGGCGCTGGCGGTGCTGGCCTACCGGCCCGACCTCGTGCACCTGGACCGCATCGACTACTCGTCCGACCATTCGCAGGGCCGCCAATGGGACAAGCTGCGCCGCACGCGCAGCTACCAGCCTGTGCTGCGCGACATCAAGACCATCGCCCCGACCGGCTGGTACGGCGCGCCGGAGCACGCGACCGTCGCCAAGGGCCTGAAGATGCTGAATGACATCGCCGACGCCATCGCGAAGGAATCCACCGATCTCTTCCGCCTGCTGGATGAGGCGCAGGGCGGCACGGCGGAGATCAAGCATCTCAAGCTGGCGGGCTAGCTAGCGGGCCTCCGCATTGGTGACCCACGGCCGGTCCGCTGCGGGAACATGGACGACCGCCCGGGGCATGCCCTCGCGCAGGTTCGTCTCGATGAATTGTCTCGCGATCGCATCCACGTCCCCCGGCACCGGGGCATAAAACGACATCCGGTATTTCAGCAGTTGCCCGTCCAGGGCGGTGAGATAAGCCAGCGAATCGACCAGTCTCCCGTTGACCTTGTACTGAAACGACACGCTTCTGAAATTCTGCCCCGAGATGACGAGGTCGCGCGTCGCTCCTACCTTCAAATCCGTGTAGACGCCGCGGCGCGCGCTCTCCTCGACTGCCTCGATGATGGAGCGGAAATGCGCCTGGAACTGCGCATCGGCCACTCCCGCCGCCCAGTTCGTCCGCCGCATGGTGTAGACGTAAGCGTCGGTCCAGCCGATGGTGCTTTCGTAACGGTAGCTGACGCCGAGCCCCGCCTGCTTGGCCTCGTACGATTGCATGTAGGTATATTTCCAGGCCACCGGCGGGGCCGCCGGCGCGGTCTCGGTAACGGGCGGGGTGGCCGCGCAGGCGGTGAGCAGCGCGGCAATGATCAAAGGCAGGCAGCGTTTCATGTCGGAGGCTTTCCGTTCCAGGCACGATCGGCGGGTGCCGGCGCCTCCGTCATCGTAAGGGCATCGCCGCGCTTTGGCGATAGCGGCCCGCCCATAAACCGGGATCCGCCCCAGGTTTATGGATGGCGCCGGTGCTCACGATCGCACCTCCGGGCTCAACGGGCAGGCGTGCGGACCAACCACAGCTCCGCGACCAGCAGGTTGGGCACCCAGCACAGCCAGGCAATCACCGGGTACGCCAGTTCGAACGCGATGCCCGACGCTACCGACGCCGGCAACCACAGCCGCAGCGTCACGGCGGCAAAGGTCAGAGCGAAGTTGCGCACCATCCAGCGGCGATGGGCGGCGATGTCGCGGGCGCGGATGGCCCGATAGGCGCGCAAGCCCGTATACAGCCAGCCGAGGGCCAGGCAGGCAAAGCCCAGACGGGCGACCGTCCCGCCATAGGCATGCACCGCCATATACAAGCCCGCAAGGCCGCCGACGAGGACACCCACGCCCAGGTAAAGCCGCCCCGACCAGCGATGCAGCGCCGGATGGCGGGCACGCAATGTCGTCGAAAACTGGAACGGGCCGAGCGTCAGCGCGACGGCCGCGGCGAAGACGTGCGCGGTGATGCCCAGACGCTGCGCTTCGTACGTCGCGCGCATGTCCGGATGAAGCAGGGCGCCCAGGGGAAGAAACCCGTAGACCGCGAGGGCGTAACCCGTGACGCCGAGCGACAGGAAGATCAGCGCGAAGAAGCCAGCCCTGCGCATAGCGTCTCAGACGCTCAATCGACGATGAACAACTTCGCCCCCACCGCGGTGTAAGAGCGATGCGCCTCGGCGCCGTCGGCTACCTGGTAACTCATGCCGGATTTGAGGATGAAGGTGCGACCGTCCTTCAACTCGGTATGCAGCTCGCCTTCCAGGCACAGCAGGATGTGGCCCTTGTCGCACCAGTGATCGGCAAGGTAACCCGGCGTGTACTCGACCATCCGCACGCGGATAGTGCCGAAGTCCCGGCTGCGCCAGTAGGCCAGGCCTGTCTCGCCGGCATGCTCGGTTGGAGTCACGCACGACCAATCCGTCGTACCGAAAGGAATTTCTGACATTTGCATAATGGAACTCCCGATCAGGCAGCAACCAAACGCTATCAACAAACAACCGAGATGACCGTGTACGTCCTGGCGATTCGTCAGCAAATGCAGCGCCAATACTTAATGCCAGAATTCTCCATATATGCGCGTGGTCTGCTGCATGCCCCCTGCCGCAGTACGCGAATGCCATAACAATACTCCCGCCCACAACACAACGCCGATCTCCAGCGCAAACGACCAGTGCAGCAGGAAGTTTACCCACCAGGGCTTGTACAGACTGGGCACGGTAAACAGCGCATAGGACCGGTCGACCCACGGCGCGAACCACCAGATGTCGCCCACGATGCTGTCCAGCAGCAGGTGCAGCATGCCGTTGATCGCGAACACCACGCCCAGCGCGGGAAACGATTGTCGCGACGCCCTCAGCAGCCAGAGCGTCATCGCGCCGAGTACGACGATCCAGACGACAGGGTAGTGACTCCAGTAGGTATGGTGATGGTGTTGCCGGCCGTCGACCAGATGGAAGTAGAGCATGTCGAGGTCCGGCGCGATGGAGCCCAGCATGCCCGCCGCGATGAACGCGCGCCGCGAACACCCGTAGCGTTTGAAGCGGCCGCACAGCAGCCGCGAACAGAGGTAACCCGCGGGAAGATGGGCGATGATCATGTGCAGCCACCGCTCAGCGCAAACTCAGCGTCTGCCGCTTCCACGCCGGGTCCTGCCAGCGCTGGAACGCGCCGAGGATGGTCGGGTCGGAGGCCTGCCGTTCGGGCGTCAGCGTGTCGAGACGCACCAGCTCGAAATTGCGCAGGTATTTGCCCTCACCACTCGCTTCGCGCGCCACCAGCATCTGCCGGCCGCCGGGCACCCAGCCCGCGAATTCCGCATAGCCAACGTCGGGACTCGTCGCCGCCGGCGGCAGCACACTGATGGTCCAGCCGTCGCTCGCCTTGCGGAACACCCAGAGCTCGCGCCAGGTGTCGGTCTGCTGCACGGCCACGGCCAGCGCATTGCCTTCGCGGTTCAGTGTGGCGGAGCCCGCCCACACGATGCCCCAGGTGCAGCGCTTCACGAGCGGGTTCTGCGCGTCGCGCTTCGCATCCGTCAGCAGCAGACAGGTTTCGCCCGGCTGCCCGGGCACGGTGACGATAGTGGTGCTGCGAGCACTCGCGGGGGCCGTCGGCGCAGCGGCCCAGCGTGACGCATTGACCCGCATCGCCGCGTCGGCGTAGCTGCGTGCATCGTCGTCGGTCAGGTCGGCCTTGGTGACACCGGCCAGCGCCGTCAGCGCCTGGGCCGCCGCCACGTCCGCGGGTTCGCCCTTGCGCGCGCGCTGGTAGGCAAGGCTGCTCCAGACACTGGCGCGCCGCATGAGCACGCGGTTGCGCAGATACACCGGCAGGAGCGCCACGTCCACTTTTTCCAGCACTTCGGCACGCCACTCGTCGAGCGTGTAGCGTGCCGGCGGCCGCAGGTCCGGATCCACGCATTCCTGGCGGGTCAGCGCGAGCACGGCGCGGGCCCGCTGCTCCGGATGAGAACGCATCGCCAGCACGCGGCGGAAGGCATCGCCTTCGTAGCAGATCTGCATGCGCCCCGCGCGCTCGATGTTCGCGAACTTGATGCCGTAGCGTGCCGCGACTTCCAGGTGCGCGGACAACTGCGCGTCCGCGGCCTTGCTTCGCGCGACATTGGCCGACGCGCGCCGCGCCAGCCGGTCGGCAAAGATGCCCAGTGCGTCCAGGGCGACGACGCCCGCGTCGCTGTTCAACACCTCCGCGGGCGCCGCCTGGATGTAGGCGGCGACGAGACCGATACCCAGCGCCTCGGCCCCTGGCGTTTCACGCACGAAGCGGATGACCGCCAGCAGATCGGGGGCCTCGCCCGGCGTCAGGTCAAGCCGCCGCACCTGGCTCGCGCGGACGAAGCCGCCACGCTCACGCCGGTAGTCCCAGACCTGCAGGTAGTCCATGCGCTCGGCGCGCACTTCGACCACTTCGCCCTGCCACAGCACGGCCTGCTGCTGCGCCGCGTCGCGCGGCGCAGCACGCAGCGCGATCTGGTCTTGCACGATGATGGCGGTACCCGCGGTTACCGGATTGGCCGCACCCGCAGCCGTCGCGAGCAGGATGAGCAGACTGCCGAGCGCCGCGCGCATGATCACTTCTCCCCTTTCGCGGCGGGCTCGCCCGTACCCAGGCTCGCGGTGCGCTTCGGCCCGCCCAGCAGGTTGGCGCCGATAAAACTGCCGTCAGTCGGCGCCGGCGCAATGATGACCTGCACCTTGTCGGACAGCTTGTCGGCCAGTGCCTTCTGGATCAACAGCGGATGCCGGCTGACCAGCGCACCCTCGCGCTCCATCTGCTCGGCGTTGGCCTTGCCCACGCGATCGAGGCGATACGCCTCGGCATCCGCCAGCTTCTGGCGTGCGTCGGCTTCGCCGCCCGCTTCGACGCGCCTGGCCTGCGCGCTGCCTTCCGCCACCCGGATGCGCGCCACCTTGTCGGCCTCGGCCTCAAGCTGGCGCTGCTCGATCTGGCGCTGCTTGAACGGCAGCACGTGCTTCATGGCTTCTTCCTGGCCCTTGGCGGCGATGACCTGCTCGCGCGCGGAGGCCTCGGCGGCTTTCTCGCGGCGCACTTTCTCGGCCTCGCCATCCAGCGCCATTTCCTGCACGCGCTTGTCTTTCAGCTCCAGCGTGTAGCGCATTTTCTCCGTGGCCAGTTCCTCGGCGAGCAAGCCGTCCATGCGTCGCCGGTAGTCGGCGGGCAGGTCCACCTTGCCCATCTGCACGGCGCGCAGCATCACGCCGTCCGCCGCCAGCTTGGGCTTCAGTTCGGCCTCGATGGCCGCCTGGATCTCGGCGCGCTTGGTCGAGAAGATCTCGCGCACGGTGTAACGGGCGAAAGTCTTGTAGATCACGCCCTGCACCGCCGGTTCGACGATCTCGCCGCCGATATCGTCGGGCAGACTCTTCGACAGCGCGGCCACCTTCGCGGGATCGAGCGCGTAGCGCACGGAGATGTCCACGCCCAGCGACAGTCCCTCGACGGATTGCAGCGGGGCCGCGCCTTCGGCACGGCTGATCCCCTCCGGCCGGTAGGTCTGGTCGCGCAGGGTATACACGCGCAGGTCATGCACGCCGGGAATGACCAGGACGCTGCCGTCCCGCCATTCGCTCACGCCGCCGGTGAGCCGGTTCAGCCGGACGCCAACTTCGCCACGGTCCACGCTGTGCATCGGCGGGTGCTGGTAGAGCAGGTAGCCGGCCGCGCCCATGACGCCCAGCATCACGAGCGTGCCCTTCGCACCGGCGAGCCCCGACAGGGCGCGCCCTGTCACGGCACCCGCGCTGCCCACCGCCACCGCGGGCTTTGCGAGCCATGTCCGCAGCGATTGCGACACATCCTTGAAACGATTCCACATGATGATCATCCTTTGCCCGGTGATTGAATAAGTGTTGAGAACTGCATGGTGTTAAACCGTACGGACGCTCGGCAGGCCCGAAAATACCGCCCGCCAGTCCACCTTCGCGGTGGCCTGCATCAGAACGAACAAGGTCACGATCGCGCCGATGGTGATCGCGAGCCCCGTCAGGCCCCTGAAGAAGAAGGCGTAGGAAAACAGCACCAGATACACGAGCTGAGCCGTCCCCGCCGCGAAGAACGCGAAACGGGGGCCGAGCACGAGGCGCAGGTAGCTGACCGTCAGCGCGAGGGAAGTCACCGCGGCGATGCCGAAGGCCAGATGGATGTCTACCTGGTCGGCAAGGTAGGCGAACAGCAGGTGGAACGCGAAGAACGCGGCCGCCAGAAAGAAGAAGTGCATCGGGTGCAACTCGATCCCGCGCACGACGCCGATCGTCAGCAGCACCACGATGAAGAAAAACAGCGAGACCGGCGCAAAGGTCGCGATCTGGCTCGCCAGCGGGCCTGGCTGCAGCTTCTCCGGCATCAGCAGCGCGATGTTCACGCCGGACACGAGCCGGCGGTACTCCCATTTGAGCAGCCAGCCGCCGTCCTGTCGCACCTTGCTGCCGGGCGAGATGCCGTCGTCCGGGAAATCGATCGCATCGAAGTCCGTGGCGAGCGCCAGCCGGAAGTTGCGGACCTCGGCGACACCGCTGCCGAAGCTGTAGCTCCAGCGCTCCAGCCCCTGGCTGCGATAGCCGACGCGCAGGGTCACGCGCTCCCCCGGCGCCAGCAGCACGCGGCCGGTGATGCGGTCATCGGCGGGCGCGAGCGGCGCCAGCCACGGTTTGCCGGCCAGTTCGAACCGCAGGTCGTCGAACACCGCGCGGCGGGCCGGGAACGGCAGGGCGATGTCCACCTCGCGGCTGGCGCCGCTCACGTTCACAATGTCGTATTCGGCGTCGAGCGTGACGCCGTAGGTGGAGTACCACAGCAACCCCTTCTGCCGCGGCGCGAGGGCGAGGCCGACGCGGATGTCGCTGCGCTCGACCGGCAGCACGTGCCGGATGCGCTCCTCGACCGTCCGCTGCACTTTCTTGCCGTCTTCCGTTTTCTCCACGGTGCGCGCGACTTTCTCCGTCCACGCCGCCTCCGGCGGCAACTGGGTCTGCGGTGCGCCCCACAGCGATTCGACGCGCGAGCGCAGGTTGTTGTCGGCGCTGTGCGTGCGGGTGTAGGTGGCGCCGGCCAGCACGAACCAGGCGATGGACGTGCAGCCGAAGATGAAGCCGATGGCGAGCAGGCGTTTGATCATGACTGTCCTTCAGGGGTTAATGGCCAAATGCACGCGAGGCGCTCCGGGCCAGGGGCTGGGGACCGGCACGCCCGTGCCGCGTAGGGAGTCATGGATTCCACACAAAGCCCCAGCCACCGGCCCGCAGCGCCCTGCTGCGGCCGGTCTCAAGCCGTGATCGCCGCGAGGCTCGCCACCAGCACGGCCGCCGTGCAGGCCGTCGCCAGTCCGGCCGCCAGTGCGCACGCCGACAGCCACAGCATTTCCCCGACCACCCGCCGTGTGCTGACCGCCAGTACCGCCGCCTTCGCCTGGGTTTGCATCTCGTTCTCCCTTTGCTTGCCGCGGGACCATCCCTTGGCACGACGTCATTGCAACGCCCGGGGATGGCCCTGCAAGGGAGGAAAGGGGAAAGACGCCGGTCAATTGTGGCGGGAAGATGGCAAGCGGCCCGCTGTCCGTGCGCAGCGGCGGGGGTCCGGTATAGTCACCGCGTCATTGAAACAGGCAGCGAAAACCCGCCATGCCCCGCCGCATCGCCATCGTCGAAGACGACCCCGTCATCCGCGCCAACTACGCCGACGCGCTGAAGAAGCACGGCTACGAGGTCGTGGCCTTCGCGAAACGCGCGGAGGCGATGGCCGCGCTGCGTTCGCGGCTGCCGGACCTGGCCCTGCTCGACATCAGCCTGGGCGACGAGCCCGACGGCGGCTTCACGTTGTGCCGCGAGCTGCGCGCACTCTCCGCCACGCTGCCGATCATCTTCCTCTCCGCGCGCGACAGCGATTTCGACGTGGTCTCCGGTCTGCGCCTCGGCGCGGACGATTACGTGACCAAGGACACCAGTCTGCCGCACCTGCTCGCGCGCGTAGCCGCCCTGTTCCGCCGCGCCGACATCGCGCGCGAGCCCGCGCAGGTCGAGGACGTGCTGGAGCGCGGGCCGCTCTCGCTGGACTTGAAGCGCTTCAGCGTCGCCTGGCGCGGGCAGGCGGTAGACCTGACGCTCACCGAATTCTGGCTGGTGCACGCGCTCGCCAAGTTTCCCGGCCACGTGAAGGACCGCGACCAATTGATGGGCGAAGCGCACATCGTGGTGGACGACAGCACGATCACCTCGCACGTGAAGCGCCTCCGCCGCAAGTTCGCCGCGCTCGACCCGGCCTTCGACGCCATCGATACGGTCTACGGCATGGGCTATCGGTGGACAAACAAGGCGTAACACGCGCCTTCGGCCTGCGCACGAAGATCGCGCTGGTCGCGCTCGTGCTGCTGGTGATCCCGTGGGTGGGCTGGAACTACCTGCAGGCGATGGAGCGCCTGCTGCGGCAGAACCAGGAGCAGCGGGTACTCGCCTCCGCGCGCGCGGTGGCGGTGGCGCTGCAGGACCGCCCGCGCCTGCTGGAACTGGTGGCGCCGCCCGCCGGCGACGGCGAACCCGCGCTGCCGCGCGCGGCAGCCGAGCAGGTGCAGCTCGTCCTCGGCGGACTGGCCCGGCCCGGGCTGCGGCTATGGGTGCTCGACGCCCGCATGCGCATCGTCGCGACGGCGGGCAACCTCGATGCCGGCCCGGCGCCGCCCCAGGACGATACGGGCTTCGGGCCGGTCGAACGTCTCGTGCACCGGGCGCTGCGCCCCGTGTTCGAGCGCGTGCTGACGGCGCCCACCGTGCCGGCCGAGGAATTCATCCCCAACGACGTCTTCAGCGGACCCTCAGTCGAGCGCGCGCTCGACGGCACCGCGACGTCACGCCGCCGCGTCATGCCGGGCGGCGATTCGGTCATCCTCTCCGCCGCGCATCCGGTGTGGGTGGGCGAAAAGGTCATCGGCGTGGCCGTTGTCGAGGAAAACACGGACGCGATCGTGACGCTGCGCAACCGCGCGCTCGAGCAACTGGCCGCGGTGACGCTGATCGCCTTCGGCGCGGCGGCGCTGGTGCTGTTCTTCTTCGCCTCGCGCCTGACGCTGCGCCTGAAGCGCCTGCGCGACGAAGCGGAGAACGCCATCGACTCGCAAGGCCGCGTGCGGCAAATCACGGCGGGCGAACGCGCGGGCGACGAGATCGGCGACCTCTCGCGCAGTTTTTCGACGGCGCTGGCGCGCCTGGCGGACTACAACCGGTACCTGGAAAACCTCGGCGGCCGGCTCTCGCACGAACTGCGCACACCGGTGGCCGTGGTGCGCAGTTCGCTCGACAACCTGAAGCTCGCGCAAACGCCCGAGGAGACGGAAACCTACCTCGTGCGCGCCAACGATGGCCTGCGCCGCCTCGACACGATCCTCACGCGCATGGGCGAGGCGACACGCCTGGAACAGACGGTTCGCGTGGAAGCGCGCGAGATGTTCGATGCCCGCTTGGTGGTCAGCGGCTGCGTCGCCGGTTACGCGCAGGCCTATCCGCAGCGGCGCTTCGCGCTGACGGTGGCGGAGGAACCGGTGATGCTGTCCGGCGCGCCCGACCTGCTGGCGCAACTGCTCGACAAGCTGGCGGCGAATGCCGCGGATTTCGCCGGGGACGACATGCCGATCGAAGTCGCGCTGCGGCGGGCTGGCGATGAAGCGGTCATCAGCTTCGCGAACCGCGGACCGTCGCTGCCGGCGGAAATGACGGGCCGCCTGTTCGAGTCGATGGTGTCGGTGCGCCGCGGCCGCGAGGCCGGCGAGCCGCACCTGGGCCTGGGCCTCTACATCGTGCGGCTGATCGCGGAGTACCACGGCGGACGCGTGACCGCGGCCAATCGCACGGAAGGCAGCGGCGTGGTCGTGACGGTCACGCTGCCGCTAGCTGTCGCTTAACCGGGGCAGCCCGGCGGCTGATTACTTCAGTCAAAGTCGCCGGGGGTAGCCCGGCGGCTAGTCACTTTCTCTTGTGCGGACAAGAGAAAGTAACCAAAGAGAAACCGCCCCAACGAACCGCCACTGTCGTGGTGTCCCTGCGCTGCTCGCCCGGCGCGGCGGCTGCGGAACTCGCTTCCGCCA
>JBOIEQ010000093.1:0-16863 GCA_050741255.1 Burkholderiales bacterium
TCGACAGCCGCTTCTGTTCGCCGCCGGACAGCGCCAGCGGATTCGCGCGTTCCTTGGCGAGCAGGCCCACCTTGTCGAGCGCCGCGCGCACGCGACGGGCGGCCTCGCGGCGGTCGAAGCCCAGAATGTCGAGCGGCAGCAGCACGTTGTCGAAGGCGGTGCGGTCGTAGAGCAGTTTCACGTCGTCGAACACGAGCCCGAAGTTGCGCCGCAGGTACGGCAGCGCCCGCGCCTTCAGCCGGCCGACGTTCTGTCCGCTCACCACGATGCTGCCCTGGCTCGGCCGCTCGAGGCCGGGCAGGAGTTTGAGCAGCGTGCTCTTGCCCGCGCCCGAATGCCCGGTGAGGACGACAAGTTCGCCCGCGGCGATCTCCAGCGTGACGTCGCGCAGGGCATCGACGCTGCCGGGGTAGCGCTTGGAGACGTGGCTGATTGAGATCATCAAAAGCGTGAGGGGTGAGGGGTGAGGGGTGAGGAGACAAAGCGAGGATGCCGCGCCATTGACGGGGGTACTCCCCTCACCCCTCTCCCCTTACGCCTCACCGGCGTTTCCCAGCAGCGCATCCACGTACGCCGCCGCCTCGAACGGCCGCAGGTCCTCGATGCCCTCGCCGACGCCGATGAAGCGCAGCGGGATGGGCGCAGCGCCGGCCTTCGCGCTGCGCTGCGCGAGCGCCACCACCACGCCGCCGCGCGCGGTGCCGTCGAGCTTGGTGAGGACGAGGCCGGTCACGCCGAGCGCTGCGTCAAAGGCGTCGACTTGCGCGAGGGCATTTTGGCCGGTGTTGCCGTCAAGCACGAGCAGCACCTCGTGCGGTGCCGTGGGATCGGCCTTGGCGATCACGCGCTTGACCTTCCTGATCTCTTCCATCAGGTGCAATTGCGTGGGCAGACGGCCGGCAGTGTCGGCCAGCACCACGTCGATGCCGCGCGCCTTCGCGGCGCTGATGGCGTCGAACACGACGGCCGCCGCATCACCCTTCTCCTGTGCGATTACGGTGACGCCATTGCGTTCTCCCCACGCCACGAGCTGCTCTCGCGCCGCGGCGCGGAAGGTGTCGCCCGCGGCGAGCACCACCGTTTTACCCTGCGCCTTGAACCAGTAAGCCAGCTTGCCGATCGAGGTCGTTTTCCCGGCGCCGTTGACGCCCGCGACCATGATCACGTACGGGCGGTGCCCGCTGATCTCCAGCGGCACGGCGGCCGGCGTCACGCGCGCGATCAGGGTGTCGCGGAGCGCGGCCTTGAGCGCGCCGGCATCGGCAAAGCCGCTGCGGCTGGCGCGGTCGCGCAGCCTGTCCATGATCTCCGTCGTGGTGGCGACGCCGACGTCGGCGGCGATCAGGGTCGTCTCGAGATCGTCAAGCAGCGCCGCATCGACCGGGCGTGCGCCGAACAGTCCGGCGAGGTTGTTCCGGGTCTTGCCGAGGCCCGCGCGCAGCCGTTCCGTCCAGGAGGGCGCAGGTGCGGCTGCGTCGTCGTCCTTGCCTTTCAGGAAACTAAACATCTAATAGGAGGGTCTGAGCGGGGGCGTTTGGCTAGAATGTTGAATTCTAACGAAGTTGAACTGTCTTTTTCCCTTTTCCCTGCACGGTCGTCTCCCCCTGCGGGTTACCTGGATAGCGCTGCTCATGATTTCCCGATTTCACCTGTTTTCGCGCGTCGTCGTGGCCTGGGCCGCATTGATGCTGGCTGGCCTGGCGACTGCCGCCAATCCCGTTGAGACCACGCTCGCCAACGGCCTGCGTGTGATCGTGCACGAGGACCATCGCGCGCCGACCGTGGTGGCGATGGTGTGGTACCGCGCCGGCAGCATCGACGAAGTCAACGGCACCACCGGCGTCGCGCACGTGCTGGAACACATGATGTTCAAGGGCACGAAGATCGTACCCCCGGGCGAATACTCACGGATCATCGCGGCGGCCGGCGGGCGCGACAATGCGATGACCTCGCGCGACTTCACCGCCTACCATGTGCAGTTGCACAAGTCGCAGCTCGAACTGGCGCTGAAGCTGGAAGCCGACCGCATGGTGAACCTGCAGCTGACCGACGAGGAGTTCGCCAAGGAGATCAAGGTGGTGATGGAGGAGCGGCGCCTGCGCACGGAGGATCGCGCGAGCGGGCTGCTGTTCGAGCAACTGATGGCCTCGTCCCTCACCGCCAATCCCTACCGCACGCCGGTGATCGGCTGGATGGATGATCTCATCAACATGCGGCCGCAGGACGCGCGCGACTGGTACAACAACTGGTACGCGCCGAACAACGCGGTGCTGGTGGTGGTGGGCGATGTCGCCGCGCAGGAGGTGTTCGCGCTGGCGCAGAAGTACTTCGGCCCCCTCGCCATGAAAACGCTGCCGGTGCGCAAACCCCAGACCGAACCGGCGCAGACGGGACAGCGCCGCGTGACCGTGAAGGCGCCGGCGGAACTGCCCAGCGTACTGATGGTATGGCCGGTGCCGGTGATCCGCGATCCGGCCACGGACCGTGAGCCCTACGCGCTGGAAGTCCTCGGCGGCATCCTCGACGGCAATGGCGCCGCCCGGCTGCCGTCGAAGCTGGTGCGCGAGGAGAAGATGGCCACCAGCGTGGGCGCGTCCTACGACAGCACGATACGCGGGCCCGGCCAGTTTTACCTGTCGGGGACGCCGGTGGCGGGACGCAGTGTTGCCGAGATCGAGCAGGCTCTCAAGCGCGAACTGCAGCGCGTTGCCGACGAGGGCGTGACCGCGGAGGAATTAAACCGCGTCAAGGCGCAGGTGATGGCCGCGCAGGTGTTCCAGCGCGATTCGATGTTCTACCAGGGCATGCAGATCGGCATGCTGGAGATGGCGGGTATTTCGCACACGAGCGTCGACCTGCAGCTCGAGCGGCTGCGGGCCGTGACCGCCGCCGAAGTGCAGGCGGTGGCGCGCAAGTATTTCATCGACGACCGCCTGACCGTGGCCACGCTGGATCCCCAGCCGTTGTCAGGCAGCAAACCGGCGGCACCGTCCGCGGGAGTGCGCCATGCGCAGTAAATTCCTGATCGCCGTATTCGCGGGCGTGGCGGCGGTACTCGCCGCCGTTCCGGCCTGGGCGCAACTACCCATCCAGTCGTGGCAGACGAAGAGCGGCGCGAAAGTGGTGTTCGTCGAGGCGCGCGGCCTGCCGATGCTCGACCTGTCGGTCGATTTCGCCGCCGGCGCCGCCTACGACACGCGCGAGAAGGCCGGCCTTGCCGCCTTCACGCAGGGCATGCTGCGGGCGGGCGCGGGCAAGCTGAGCGAGGACGACATCTCGCGCCGCATGGCGGATGTCGGTGCGCAGTTCGGCGGACGGCTCGATACCGACCGCGCGGGCCTGACCCTGCGCACTCTCACGAGCCAGCCCGAACTCGAACAGGCGCTCGCGGTGTTCATCGCGACTCTGCAGCAGCCGACGTTTCCCGCCGATGTCCTGGCCCGCGACCAGACGCGCACGATCGGTGCGATCCGGGAGGCGCTGACCAAGCCGGAAACGATCCTGAGCCGCACCCTGTATCCGCTCATGTACGGCACGCATCCGTACGGCTTCCCGGCCTCGGGCGATCCGGAGACGGTGGCCGCACTGACGCGCGAGGATCTCCTGACTTTCTACCGCCGGCACTACACCGCGCGGCGCGCCACGGTGGCGATCATCGGCGACCTGTCGCGCGCGCAGGCGGAAGCGATCGCCGAGCGCGTCACCGCCGGCCTGCCGCCGGGGGAGGGCGTCGGGGTGATCCCCGTCGTCACGCCGCCCGGCGCCGGTGTAACGCGCGCGATTCCGCATCCGGCGTCGCAGAGCCATGTGGCGCTGGGCATGCCGGTGCTCAAGCGCGACGATCCGGATTACTTCCCTCTGTTCGTCGGCAACTACGTGCTGGGTGGCGGCGGCTTCGCCTCGCGCATCAGCGATGAAGTCCGCCAGAAACGCGGACTCGCATATTCCGCCTACAGTTATTTCTCGCCGCTGCAGCAGGCGGGCCCGTTCATGCTGGGCCTGCAGACGCGCAAGGACCAGGCGGACGAGGCACTCGCCGTGGTGCGTTCCACGCTGGACCGCTTCGTGAAGGACGGCCCGACCGAGGACGAGCTCACGCGCGCGAAGCAGAACATCATCGGCGGCTTTCCCCTGCGCATCGATTCCAACCGCAAGATCCACGAATACCTGGCGGTGATCGGCTTCTACAACCTGCCGCTCACCTACCTTGCGGACTTCGTGGCCGCCGTGGAGAGGACAACGACCGCGCAGATCCGCGACGCTTTCACCCGCCGCGTCGATCCGGCGCGGCTGGTCACGGTGGTGGTCGGCACCGATACGCCCAAGGCCGCGGCCGCACGTTGATCGCGCCGGCCATCGGCTAACATCCGCCGTCATGGCGGAACCCGTTTCCAACCAGGTGCGGATCATAGGCGGGGCGACGTGAGCCACCGAGCAGGGGCCCCGGCGTTGTTTGCCGGGGATGCGAGCAAGGCGAACGGCGCCAGCCGCCGACCACACGGATGAACGCCAACCAGGTACGCATCGTCGGCGGCCAGTGGCGCAGCCGCGTGCTGCGCTTTCCGCCGCGCCCCGGCCTGCGGCCCACGCCCGACCGCGTGCGCGAGACGCTGTTCAACTGGCTCGGCCAGGACCTGACGGGCCGCGCCTGCCTCGATCTCTTCGCCGGCAGCGGCGCGCTCGGTTTCGAGGCGGCGTCCCGCGGGGCCGCGCGCGCGGTGCTGGTCGAGCAGGATCGCGCGGTCAACGCCGCACTGGCCCACAATGCACGGCTGCTCGGCGGAGAGGCGCTGCAGGTCGTGCGGAGCGATGCGTTACAATTTCTCGCAGCTGACGCCGCGCAATATGACGTCGTGTTTCTGGACCCGCCGTTCGACTCGCCGTTGCTGGGCCGCCTGCTGGCGCCGCTGGCGGCGCGGCTGAACCCCGGCGCGCGGGTGTATGTGGAATCGCCGCGTTCGCAACGCTACACGCCGCCGTCCGGCTGGCGGGCGGTGAAGGCGGACACGGCCGGCGCCGTGCATTACCAGTTACTGGAGCACGCAGACGATGAACCGTAAAGCCATCTACCCCGGTACCTTCGATCCCATGACGCTGGGGCATGAAGACCTCGTGCGCCGCGGCGCGAAGCTGTTCGACCACCTGGTGCTCGCCATCGCCGACAGCAAGGCGAAACGCCCCTTCTTCACGCTGGACGAGCGAGTCGAGATCGCGCGCGAGGTGTTGTCCGACTGCAAGAACGTGACGGTGATGGGCTTCTCCGGCCTGCTGATGGACTTCGTGCAGCAGCAGGGCGCGTGGGTCGTGATGCGGGGGCTGCGTGCGGTGTCGGACTTCGAGTATGAATTCCAGCTTGCCGGCATGAACCGCGGGCTCTATCCCAATGTAGAAACCGTGTTCCTGACCCCCGGCGAGCAGCACATGTTCATCTCCGCGACCATCGTGCGGGAAATTTCCGTCCTCGGCGGCGACGTTACCAAGTTCGTCAACCCGCTGGTGGCGAAGCGACTCAAGGCCAAGATCCAGCAGATGGGCGGATAAGAATCGCATGGCCCTGCACATCACCGACGCCTGCATCAACTGCGACGTCTGCGAGCCAGAATGTCCCAACGGCGCGATCTCGGCGGGGGAAGAGATCTACGAGATCGATCCCAAACTCTGCACCGAGTGCGTCGGGCACTACGACAAACCACAGTGCCAGATCGTGTGCCCGGTGGAATGCATTCCGAACGATCCGCGGTATGTGGAGACGAAGGAACAGTTGCAGGCAAAGTATGAGCGGCTGGTTTCTGCGTGAAATTGGCGCCGGCAGTGCGAAACCGCTAGTGGATAACAACTGTTGTCTTGTTTATCGGCAGTCCCACACACGGCAGGGCAAATGGAAACGTTTGAACCCACAAATGACGTTGAAGTATTTTTGAAGCGAGCTGCGGCGGGAGAAATCTCGAATGAAGAGCTGTTGCCTGTCCTGGTTCAATCGCAAATGTATGCCGCGTGTGTAAATGATCCATCCGAAGACCCTTCGAAATTTGTGCCGATGCTCTTTGACAGAAACGGCGAACCCTTCGCTGCAGTCTTTACTAGCTTACCGCTGATCAATTTGTTCTCAACCCATATCAAAGGCAGTGTCGCAATGAATTGCGGAGAGATCTTGGCTCGGACTCCCCCGGGTTACGGTGTGGTGATCAATCCTGGCTACGAAATCGGGTTGGAGCTCCATGAATCTGGAATTCGGAAAATTATTGCGGACTTCGTTAGAAGGCCTGCCTAACAACACACCCGAATTCGGGTACGCGTTAATTCCGCACACCGTTCGACGTAAACGTTACTTCTGGCAACGCGGACAGTAAAACGTCGACCGCTGCCCCAGCACCAGGCTCCGGATCGGCCCCTTGCACGACGCACACGGCTTGCCCTCGCGGTCGTACACATCGAAGCGCGTCTGGAACCAGCCGGCCTCTCCGCTGGAGTTGACGTAGTCGCGCAGGCTGGAGCCGCCGGCCGCGATCGCTTCCGTCAGCGTCTCCCGGATTTTCTCCGCCAGTACCGCATAGCGTTCGCGCCCGATCTTCCGCGCCGGCAGCTTCGGGTTGATGCGTGCGCGGTAGAGCGCCTCGCTGGCGTAGATGTTGCCGACGCCCGCGATCAGGTGACTGTCCATCAGCGCGGTCTTGATCGCGCCACTGCGGCTGCGAGTCTGCTCGTACATCCAATCCGCATTGAACGCCGCCGTAAAAGGCTCGGGGCCGATGTCGCGCAGCAACCGGTGCTGCAAGGGGTCGCCCTTCTGCCACAGTACCAGCCCGAAGCGGCGCGGATCCTTGAAGCGCACGGCCTGCGCGTCGTCCAGCACGAGGTCGAAGTGGTCGTGCGTCTGCGGCGGCGTCGCGGCAGGCAGCACCCACAGCCGGCCTGACATGCCGAGGTGCACGATCAGCGCGCCGTCGCCGGCGCGAAACAGCAGGTACTTCCCGCGTCGCTCGATCGCTTCGATGCGCCGCCCGGTCAGCGTGGTTTCGAGCGTGCGTGGAACCGGCCAGCGCAGCGCGCGGTTGCGCACGATCACCTTCGCCACGGTGTGGCCGGCGACCACGGGCTCAAGGCCACGGCGGGTGGTTTCGACCTCTGGGAGTTCGGGCATGCGTCAGAAGAACGATTGAACCACAGAGGCACGGAGGCACAGAGAACGACTGATGAAAAAAACCTCGAAATTCGGGTTTCCTCCGTGTCTCTGTGCCTCTGTGGTGAAAAAACTTTAAGTTATTTCGATGGTGTAGGGCCCTTGCCATCCGGCGCTGCCGGCGGTGCGAGCAGACGCGCGGCCATGGCCTTGCCGATGCGGTAGGTCAGCCGCTCGTCGCGCCGCGCAAGCACGAGATCGGGTTCGCGCTGTACGATGTCGAGTTCGATCGCGCGGCCGTCCTTCAGTGTGACCTTGATGACTTCCTTCATCCGTTTTTCCGGCGCGCCGCCCACCGCCAGCGCGGAGGCGAGCCGCCACTCGTCCACCCAGCGCGCGTAATCGTCCTGCGACAGATCGCCGCGTCCCGGCGACATCATCCACTTGCCGTCGACGGATTCCACCCGGAAGCCGGGCAGGGCGATCGCGACAGGCGTTTCGCCGGCCGCAAACAATTGCTTGGAGGCAAGGGCAGGCGCTTCGTCCGGGATCGCGGCGGCGTAGCGAGGCGACAACAGATAGATCCCGCCGCCGGAGAGCACGTATTGCGCGCCGACCACCGGGTTCATGGCGCCGAAGCTGAACGTCTGGCCGTCGAAGGTGAGGCGGGCGAAGGGCGGGTCGAGGTCGTAGCGCGCGAGCCCGGTCGCGGGGAGTTTCTCGCCCGTCTTGGCGCCGAGGAGGCCGGTCAGGCGCTGCACCATGGCCTCGTCGGCGCGCGCGGCGAACGGCGCGGTGAGGCGCCAGCCGTCGGCGCCGCGCGCGAGCTGCGCGATTTCGCGGCCCGCTTTCTCGACCTTGATCGACTTGATATCCGCCGCCTTCAGCGGCGTCAGCGCGAACTCGGTGTCCCGCTTGCCGGGCTTCAGCCAAACGACGGCGGCCATTGCCGCCACGCCCGCGGCGAGCGCGACGTTGATCCAGGCCCGCCGCTGCATCGTGGGCTCAGCGCCGCCGGCGGCGCCACCAGATCACGACACCGGTCGCACCGAAGGCGAGCGGCAGCACGAGCAGGAAGCCGTAGGCGATGACGTGCAGCGCGACCGGGGAGAAATCGAGGCTCAAGTCGGTCGCCGGGCGCGGCTGGATGGTGATCAGGTTCTCGTCGCCCGCGAGCCAGTTGACGATGTTGACGCCGAGATCGAGGTTGCCGCCGTTGCCGAGGAAGGCATTCGACAGGAAGTCGCCGCCGCCCACCACGACGACCCGCTGCGTGCGGTCTTCGTGCTGGCGCTCGAAGGCGGTGGCGACGTTGACGGGGCCCGCCACGTCGCGGCCCTTGTCGAAGACCGGCTTGTCGCCCGGCTTGCCCATCTCGATCCAGCCGCGGGGCGCGATATCCACCAGCGCGGCGGCGCGCCAGTCGCCGCCCTCCTGGCTGCCGATCGCGCGGGCCTGCGGAAACACGGTCTGCAGGGTGAAGCCTTCGGTGATGGCGTGGCGTGGATAGCGCGCGGCGATGCCGGTGCCGGCGGGCGCCTTGAGGCTCTCGGTGGCCGGGTCGTGGACGGTGCCCGGGCCGAGCACGAGGCCGAGTTGCTCCGCCACCGGCTGCAGCCCGCGCAGCGGGCCCTGTTCGACGAACCACAGCAGGTTGCCGCCGCCCTTCAGCCAGGCGCGGACCTTATTGACCTCGCCCGGCAGCAGTTCCACCTGCGGACTCGCGATCACCAGCATGGCGGCGTTGGCGGGCACGTCGGGCGCGAGCGAGAGGTTCAGCGTGCCGAGCTTGAAGCCCTTCGCCGTCAACTGGCGGCCGAACTCGCCAAGGTCGTGATTGGCGCCACCGGAGAGGGACCGCTCGCCGTGGCCGTCGAGCACCATGACCAGCCGCTCCTGCGCGCGTTTCAGGCGCATGAGGGCGTTGCCGAAACTCGATTCCGCGAGGTCGGTCAGGTGTTGGGTGCGTCCCTGGTACTCCACCACCATCTCGCCGTTGACGCGGATGCCGGCCGCCTGCGCGAGGCGCGGTTCGACGCGCGGGTCGACGAAGGCGAGCGTCAGGTCCGGCTTCACGCGCTGGTAGCGGGCGAAGAACTGCTCCATCGCTCGCTTCAGGTCCGCCGCCTGCACGTCCTGCAGGTCGAGGTACGAGGTGACGCGCACCGGGCCATCGATCTGTTTCAGTAAATCGGCCGAGGCGGGGGACAGCGTGTTGCGCGCGTTGGCGGTCCAGTCCCAGGTCGTGCGGTACTCCCGCGCGAGCCACGCCGCCAGACCCACCGCGGCGATCAGCAGCACGACGAACAGGCTGTTGTGCACCAGCAGGCGCGTACGCTGTTTGCGGTTGGCTTCCATAGTCGCCTACCCGCGCAGCCGCGCGGCGTCGAGCCGCCGCACGGTGAGGGTGAGAAAGAAGGCCGTCAGCAGCAGGGGGGCGGCGACACTGAAGCTGTCAATGGTACCGGCGAGGAAGCTTTCCAGCGCGCGCAACGGCGAGAGCGCCTGTGCGAGCGGCACCAGACCCTTAGCCGCCGGCCATTGCGCGCCGCGCAGCACTTCCGCCAACGTCTCGCCGATCACCGCGAGCCCCAGCAGCGCGCAGAACGCGGTGATGCCAGCCACGATCGGGTGCACGGTGAGGCTCGACAGGTAGAGGCTCACGGCGGAGAGCGACGCCGCCATCAGCACGAGCCCGATGAAGGCGGCAGCGATGCGGCCAAGGTCGACCGTGCCGCCGGCGAGCAGCGACAACGGCATCAGCGTGGTGATGGCGACCAGTAGCAGCAGGAACAGCCACAGGCCCATGAACTTGCCGAGCACGATCTCGGTCATCGACAGCGGCGAGGAGACGAGGAAGGTCATCGTCTGGTTGCGCTTTTCCTCCGCGATCAGCCGCATGCCGAGCAGCGGCACCAGCACGAAGAACAGCATCGAGTACACGTTGAAGACCAGCAGCCCGACCATCTCGGTGGCGCCGCGGAAGCCCGGAATGCGCATCGCCTGCGCCTGGAACTGCACGTAGGTGTCGACCTGCTTGAGGAACAGGTAGCCGAGCAGGAACTGCACCACCGCGAGGATGATCCACGCGAGCGGCGACGCGAACAGCGTCTTCAGTTCCTTGCGGGCGACGCTCAGGATCACGGCTGTTCCCTGCGCGTCAGGTCCGAGAACACCTCTTCCAGCGAAGTCGCCGACGGCATCAACTCGAACAGGCCCCAGTTGCGCTCGACCGCGACGCGGGCGAGCGCCTCCGCGTCGAAGTTGCCGGCAAGGCCGAGTCGGAAGCGGTTGCCGCCGCCCGCCGCTTCGGCGGAAGCGATACCCTGCACGCGCTGCAGTTCTTCCAGCGCCGGCGGGCGTTTGAGGCCGAGCGTGACCACGCGATCCGACTTGAAGGCCTTCAGCGCGCCGATGGTGTCGCTGAATACGGTTTTGCCGCGATGCAGGATCTGCACGCGGTCGCAGACCGTTTCGACCTCGGGCAGGATGTGCGTGGACAGGATCACGCTGTGGTTCTGCCCAAGTTCCCGGATCAGTTGCCGGATGTCGCGGATCTGGTTCGGATCGAGTCCGATGGTGGGCTCGTCGAGGATCACCACGTCCGGCGCATGCACGATCGCCTGCGCGATGCCCACGCGCTGCTGGTAACCCTTGGAGAGCGTGCCGATCAATTGCCGCGCGACGTCTTTCAGGCCGCACCGCACGAGGGCGCTGTCCACCGACACGCGGCGTTTCGCCTTGGGCACGCGACGCAGCCGCGCGGCGAGGTCCAGGTACTCGCGCACGTTCAGTTCCCGGTAGAGCGGCGGCGTTTCCGGCAGGTAGCCCAGATGCGCCTTCGCCGCCGTGGGGTGCTCGAGCAGGTCGACGCCGCAGATCTCGACCGTCCCGGAGGTCGGCGCGAGGTTGCCGGTCAGCATTTGCATGGAGGTGCTCTTGCCCGCGCCGTTCGGACCCAGGAAGCCAAGAATTTCGCCGCGCTTCAAGTGCAGGTCGAGACTGCCGACGGCACTGAAGCTGCCGTAATGGCGGCCGAGTCCCCGTGCGGATACGGTGAGGTCGGCGGCGGTTGTGGTCATCGAGGCGTGTGCGGGGGAACTGTCGAGGCGGGGGAAAGCGACGTACGGTGAAGGGCGCTCAAATGCGTAACTTGTGAGGGCGGTCAAATATACCTAAACTCGCGCAGCATATGAAGAACTTCCCGCGCGATCTTCGTTGTGGTTCGCTGGGTTGCCGCTCGAACTTCCCGCCGTCGGAGGTGTCGCACTCTTCGTCGGGCTGAACGGGCAAGCGGTGATGACCATCGTCTCCGCACGGCCGCTTCCCGGGCTGCCCGCTTCCCGCTGTTTCCTTTTCGCATTTCTGGGGTCACCTCCCTTGCTTACTATTGACGCGCGTTTCCTTGCACGCCTGGCACTGACCGCCGCCGTCGCGGCTTCGACCGTCGGCACCCCGCAGGCGCAGGCCGCGCAGGTTACCGATGACGTGACCGAGCGGCTCGCGCAGCAGGCCCCGCCGGCAACCATACCCACCGAACCGCGCGCCCCGCGCGTGATCGTGCGCCCGCAGGGGCAACCGGCAGCCAAGACGCGGACCCTGCCGCAGACCGACCTGACCCAGCAGCTGCTGTTCAAGCTGCTGGTGGGCGAGATCGCGCAGCAGCGCGGCCAGACCGCGGTCGCCGTGCAGGCTTATCTCGATGTCGCGCGCGAAACGAAGGATCCGCGCATCGCGCAGCGCGCCACCGAGATCGCCTGGAACGCGCGCATGTCCGCGGCGGCGCTCGAAGCGGCGAGCATCTGGCTGCAGGCCGAACCGGAGTCTCCGCAGGCGCGGCAGGTGCTGGCGGCCCTGCTGGTGAACCAGCCCAAGATTGCCGAGGCCCAGCCGCATCTCGAAAAATGGCTCGCCGCCGATCCGGCTGCCGCCGGCCAGACTTTTCTGCAGATCGGCGCGCTCGCCGTGCGCAACCAGGACCGCGCGGCCGCGCTGCAACTGGTGCAGAGTCTCGCGCGTCCTTACCCGCAACTGCCGGAAGCGCATTTCGCGGTGGCGCAGGTTGCCGCCGCAGCCAACGACGATGCCCTCGCGCTGACGGAATCGCGCGAGGCGCTGCGGCTGAAGCCCGACTGGGAGCAGGCCGCGCTGCTCCACGCGCAGGTGCTGCAGAAGAAATCCGGCGCCGAGGCGACGGCCTTCCTCAAGGGCTTCCTGGCCAAGAACCCGCGGGCCATGGACGCGCGGCTGGTCTACGCGCGGCAACTGGTCGGCGAGAAGCAGTATGAAGACGCGCGCAAGGAATTCCAGTCGCTGCTCGCCGAATTCCCGACCAATGCCGACGTGGCGATGGCGGTCGCACTGCTGTCGCTGCAACTGCAGGATTTCGACGCCGCGGAGTCGCAACTGAAACAGGCGCTCGACAACAACTACAAGGATCCCGACGCGGTCCGCTTCTATCTCGGCCAGATCTCGGAAGACCGCAAGCGCTACGACGACGCGTTGAAGTGGTACACCCTGGTCAGCGCCGGCGAGCAGTTCATCCCCGCGCGCGCGCGCTACGCCGGCGTGCTGGTCAAACAGGGCAAGGTCGCCGAGGCGCGCAAGTATCTGCAGGAAACCGGCGCCGCCTACCCGCAGAACCGCGTGCAGTTCGTGCAGATCGAGGCGCAACTGCTGCGCGACACGGGCGACTACCGCGGGGCCTACGACGTGCTGGCCGACGCGCTCGCCAAATCGCCGGCCTCGCTCGATCTCATGTACGACACCGCGATGGCCGCCGAGAAGGTCGACCGCCTCGACGTGATGGAAACCAACATCCGCAAGCTGATCCAGTTGAAGCCCGACCACGCGCATGCCTACAACGCGCTCGGCTACTCGCTTGCGGACCGCAACATCCGGCTCGACGAGGCGCGCACCCTGCTCGACCAGGCGCTGAAGCTGGCGCCGGACGATCCCTTCATCATCGACAGCATGGGCTGGGTACTGTTCCGGCAGGGCGACCTTGACGGCGCCCGCAAGCAGCTCGAGCGCGCGTACCAGTTGCGTCCCGACGGCGAAATCGCCGCGCATCTCGGCGAGGTGCTGTGGGTGCAGGGGCAGCAGGATGCGGCGCGCAAGTTGTGGGCGGACGCGCTGAAAAAAGAGCCCTCGCACGAGGGCCTGCAAAGCACCATCAAGCGCCTTGCGCGCTGACGCGCGCATCGCGCGTTATTGCACGGGCCTCGCGCTCTGCGCGCTGCTCGCCGCCTGTAGCACGTCTCCGTACGGATCCCCGGACGCGTTCCCGTCATTCACCTTGCAGGGCCGCGTGCTGGTCAAGGGTGGCGGCACCGCGTTCTCGAGCGGCCTGCGCTGGCAGGCCGCACCCGCCGAGGACGAACTCTGGCTCAACGCACCGCTCGGGCAGACGCTGGGCCATCTGCGGCGCGATGCCGCGGGCGCCATGCTGACCACGGCCGACCAGACGGTCTACCGCGCCGGCAGCATCGACAGCCTGACCCGCCGCGCGTTCGGCTGGGAACTGCCGGTCGACGGACTGCGCTGGTGGGTGCTCGGCCGCGCGGCGCCCACGCCGGCGCCGACGCAAGCCGCCCGGGATGCCCAACAACGCCTGATCCTGCTGGTGCAGGACGGCTGGCGCGTGCAGTTCGAGTACGACGGCGACGCGACCCGCCCGCTGCGGCTGCAGGTGGCGAAAGCGGACGCGGAAATCCGGCTGGCGATCGACGTCCTCGACCTGGCGGGCGCGCCGTGAGCACGCGCGCCGGCACCTACGCCGCGCCCGCCAAGTTGAACCTCATGCTGCGGGTGACCGGCCGTCGCGCGGACGGCTACCACCTCCTGCAGACGGTGTTCCGCTTTCTCGACTACGGCGACACGCTCACGCTGCGGGTGCGGGAGGACGGCGCGATCGCGCGCGGCTACGAACTCCCCGGCGTCGCGCCGGAAGCTGATCTGACCGTCCGGGCGGCAAAGTTGCTCCAATCGGCCACCGGCAGCCGGCTCGGCTGCGAACTCGGGCTCGACAAGCGCCTGCCGATGGGGGCGGGGCTGGGCGGCGGCAGCTCGGACGCCGCCACCGTGCTGCTGGCCCTGAACGATCTGTGGGGCACGGGACTTACGCGCGGCGGGCTGCAGGCGCTGGGCCTGCAACTGGGGGCCGACGTGCCGGCGTTTCTGTATGGCCGGAGCGCATGGGCGGAAGGGGTGGGGGAGTCCCTGACCGCGCTGGCGCTGCCTCCGGCCTGGTACGTCGTCCTGACCCCGCCGGTCAGCGTCCCGACACGCGAAATCTTCGCCGATCCTGAATTGACACGTGATTCGATTCCATTGAAAATACGCGGCTTTTCGGCTGGCGGAGCGGAAAATACGCTGAATTCGCTGACGCCGGTGGTCTGCCGCCGCTACCCCATGGTCGCCGACTGGCTGGAACGGCTCGGTCAGTACGTAACACCGTCAACGGCGGCAAAGTTCGGGCCGGCGCGGATGACGGGCTCCGGCAGCGCCATTTTCGCAGCTTTCGACGAGGAAACCGAGGCGCGACGCGTGCTGGCGGCGCTGACCCCGGAATTGCAGGGCTTCGTCGCCCGTGGACTCGACCGGCATCCGCACTACGCACTGGCCGGCGATTAGGTTTTGTTGGGCAGGATTGCAGGGGACGCGCGCACGTTTGCGTTTCGACGTTTCGCGCAGGGGAGTCGCCAAGTGGTAAGGCACCGGATTTTGATTCCGGCATTCGTAGGTTCGATCCCTACCTCCCCTGCCATTGGTAACCGGGCGGTCGCGAGACCGCCTTTTGATTTTTTGCGAGGGTGACGACGTGGCGCTCGACCGGCTCATGGTGTTCACCGGGAATGCGATCCCGAAGCTTGCGGCCGACGTCGCGGGCCATCTCCACGTCCAGCTCGGGCGCGCCAAGGTGGGGCGCTTCTCGGACGGCGAGGTGATGATCGAGATCCTCGAAAACGTCCGCGGCAAGGACGTGTTCGTGCTGCAGTCGGTGTGCATGCCGACCAACGACAACCTGATGGAGTTGTTGGTCATGGTGGACGCGCTGAAGCGCGCCTCCGCCGGGCGTATCACGGCCGCGATTCCGTACCTGGGCTACGCGCGGCAGGACCGCCGGCCGAGTTCGGCGCGGGTCGCGATCAGCGCCAAGGTCGTGGCGAACATGCTGGTGTCGGTGGGCGTGGACCGCGTGCTGACGATGGACCTGCACTCGGAGCAGATCCAGGGTTTCTTCGACATCCCGGTGGACAACATCTACTCGGGGCCGGTGCTGCTGGGGGACGTGTGGAAGCACGATTTCCAGAGCCTGGTGGTGGTGTCGCCGGACGTCGGTGGCGTGGTGCGGGCGCGGGCGCTGGCCAAGCGGCTGGAGTCCGACCTCGCGATCATCGACAAGCGGCGCCCGCGGCCGAACGTCTCGACGGTGATGAACATCATCGGCGAGATCGAAGGCCGCACCTGCGTGATGGTGGACGACATGGTCGACACCGCCAACACGCTGTGCGAGGCGGCGAAGGCGTTGAAGGGGCACGGCGCGCAGAAGGTGCTGGCGTACTGCACGCACCCGGTGCTGTCGGGCAAGGCGATCGAGCGTATCAGCCAGTCCGAGCTGGACGAACTGGTGGTGACCGACACGATCCCGCTGCGCGAGGATGCGTTGCAGTGCAAGCGCATCCGTGTGGTGTCGATCGCGAGCCTGCTGGCGGAAACCATGCGCCGGATCAGCAACGACGATTCGGTGAGTTCGCTGTTCGTGGAGTAGCTTGCCGGGGATTGGAGAGTTGGGATTAGTGGTCAACAGTCAGCATTTCGCGGTTCGCCGCTAAGTGCTGACGGCTGATCGCCAAATGGCGTTGGTTGCAAACCCCGGAGTGTCTGGTCGCGGACGCCCCGAACACAAGAGAAATACTGGAGAACATCATGAAAATCGAATTTACCGCGTATCCGCGGACGGTCGAGGGAACGGGTGCGAGCCGCCGTCTCCGCCGTACAGGAAAAGTGCCGGGCATCGTCTACGGCAGCACGCAGAAGGCCGAGCCCATCGAGGTCGACCAGCTCGCGCTGCTGCGCCACCTGAAGCTGGAGGCCTTCCACGCCTCCATCCTCGACATGAAGCTCGACGGCAAGACCACGCCGGTACTGCTGCGCGATGTGCAGCGACACCCGTTCAAGTCGCAGATCCTGCTGCACGTCGACTTCCAGCGCGTCGACAAGTCCAAGAAGATCCACATGAAGGTGCCGTTCCACTTCGTGAACCAGGACATCTGCCCGGGCGTGAAGGTCGGCGGCGGCGTCGTGAACCACATCATGAACGAGGTGGACATCCAGTGTCTGCCGGACGATCTGCCGGAGTTTCTCGAGGTCGATCTCGGCAAGCTGGAACTCGGCCATGCCTTCCACGTCAACGACCTCGCGCTGCCGAAAGGCGTGGAGATCATCGCCCGCCTGAAGAAGGAAAACCCGGCGGTGGCGCTGGTGCATGTGCCGAAGGTCATCGCAGCCGAGGAAGAAGCCGCCGCGGCGCCCGTTACCGAGATCACCGGCCAGAAACCGGAAGATGCGGCGGCAGCAGCCGGCAAGGAAGGCGAGAAGAAGGAAGGCGGCAAGAAGGACAGCGCCGACAAGAAGGAACCTGCCGGCGACAAGAAGGACGGCGACAAGAAGGGCGGCAAGTAAGCGCCCGGCGCCCGTTATTGCGGTGCGCCGAGCCCGCCCGCCGTATGGTTCACCTG
>JBOIEQ010000094.1:0-16789 GCA_050741255.1 Burkholderiales bacterium
GGGTCCGGCCCTGCGGCGCGAACAGCTCCTAGCACTGAACACCTATTCCCGCGTTCGCCGCATACGTTTAGGTCCATAACAGGCTCTAGCGGCGGCGCTCAGGCCTGACTCATGCCGGATTCATGCGGCGGTATCACCGATGCCGCCGATGCGCGCCCACAGTTCGGGGGCCACGGCCGGCGCGCTCCAGACCACGGCGAACGTCACCTCCTGCGCGGCCTCGGACCAGGTTCTGGAAGCCGTATCGAAGCTTTCGATCCGCCCCGATCCGTCCTTCTGCGCGATGATGCGGACGTACCCGCCGTCGATCTTCTTGGGTCCGAGCATCACTCTGATCGGTACCGGCGACTTTTTCGGCCTCATGCGGTCATCCCCTGAGCTAAGTTGCCGCCAGTATGCGCGCTTCCCGGCGGCGACTGCGTATTATTTGAGCGGCATGGGCCGGACCATCGATTCGCCAACGGGGGGCAAGGTGCGTAGCATGCAGGTCAACCGTCTGCCTTCCTGCCGGCTTTTCCCCTTTCCTCCGCAATCCCGACTGGAGCACCCCTTGGCATCTTTCGGCAGCATTACCTTCAGCGGGCAATCCGGCGAGAAATACCTCTGCCATGCCTGGCCACTGGATACCCGCTTCAAGCCCATGGGCGCCGTCTATCTGGTCACCAAACGCCAGGCGAACGAAACCTACGCGCGCAAGGCGGGCCACCAAACCATCTTCGTCGGCCGTACCGACAGTCTCGCCAACCCGCTGGCGAGCGAAACCGAGTTCGACCGGTTCCGCAAGTACGGTGCCAATTGCGTGTGCGTGTATCTCGATGCCGACGCCGAACGGCGGCTCGCCATCGAACGCGACCTGATCGCGGGCCATCAGCCGTTCTGCAACTGAGTCCCGGCGCGTCAGGGCTCCGGTTTGCGTGACAGCAAGCCCAGGTTCGACACCACGAACGGGGTCAGATAGTTCAGCGCGATTTTGAGCGCGACCAGCCCGCCGAGGCCCTGCGCCAAGATGACATCGGCCTGATTCACGAGCGTGAGCCAGCTGCCGACTACCAGCGCGATCAGCCCCGTCGCGCGCAGGTGCTGCGGTTCGCAGACCACCCGCCAAGCAGCTTGCCATTGGGTCATCGCGGATTCCCGTCTAACGCGGTCCGCCCTTGATGCCCTTGTCCTTGCGCCAGTCGTCGTCGCGCGGCAGGCTGGGATTCGACGGCCGCTGGTCGTAGTAGGGCATGAGCGGAATGTAGAGCTTGTACAGCCGGCGCAACTCGCCAACCGGCTCGTCGTGCTCGTCGGCGCGCAGGTCCACCCACGCGTAGGATTTTTTGTTGTAGACCAGCAGTGCGGCCGAGTGCTGCCCCGCCACCTGCCCGCCCGCATCGCGCCCCGCTTCCAGCGCGCGCAGGATGCGCTCGGCGAGTTCCTCGCCGGGCGCGGCCTCGAACGCCGCCGCCATGTCGTTCACCGTGCGCTCGCCCGTCAGCCGGTTGCCCAGCGCGACGAAATTGGGCCTGGCGACATGGCCTTTCCAGTCCTCGTTGGTGGCGCCCGTGTGCACCGCGGTGCGCCCGTCCTTGTCGACCACCGCGATCTGCCGCCACGGCATGTTCGCGGGGCCGTCGCTCGCCGCGATTTCCGCCAGCACCTTCTCGGCGGAGTAGCCCATCTCGAGCAGCTTCAGCCCGAACGGGCCGAGGCGCGGGTCGCCATTTGCCTGCACCACAAGGCCGCCGATGCCGGGCTTCAGGAAGGGGCACTTGGCGCCGATCGCCATCGGCCGGGTGGCGATGGCGATGCCGAACATGCCGGTGCGCTCGCAGCGCGCGATGATGGAAAAAGTCATGTGTGAATAGTCCTGGATAACATCTGAACCACAGAGGCACAGAGGCACGGAGAAAACCGAAAGCAATCACAAATCAAACCCGGGGCGGATATGCCCTTGCATTTCTCCGTGCCTCTGTGTCTCCGTGGTTCCATCGTCCTGTTAATTGATAGTGACGTTCGCTTTCTTCACCACTTCTGCCCACTTCGGCACTTCCTTGCGCACGAAGCCCTGGAACTCCGCAGGGCCCATGCCGGATACGTCCGTGCCCATGGCGTTGAAGCGGCCGCGCAGGTCGGCGGTGTTGAGCGCCCTGAAGATTTCCTCGTGCAGTTTCGCAATCACCGGCGCGGGTGTGCCGGCCGGTGCGAACACACCAAACCACACGCTGGCTTCGTAGCCCGGCACGCCGGCCTCCGCCACCGTGGGCACCTCGGGCAGGATGGGCGTGCGTTTCGCGGGCGTGACCGCCAGTGCGCGCAGTTTTCCGCCCTGGATGTGCGGCACGAGCGTGGTGACATTGTCGAAGGAGAGCTGCACCTGTCCCGCGATCAGGTCCACCATCGCGGGCGCGGTGCCCTTGTACGGCACATGGACCATGTCCACGCCCGTCATGACCTTGAACAGCTCGCCAGACAGATGCTGCGAGGTGCCGTTGCCGGCGGAAGCGAAATTGAGCTGCCCCGCTTTTGCCTTCGCCAGCGCGATCAGTTCCTTCACGTTCTTCGCCGGCAAGGAAGGGTAAACGACCAGCACGTTGGGCACGGTGCCCACCATCGTGATCGCCACGAAGTCGCGCAGCGGATCGTACGGGAGCTGCGGGTAGAGGCTGGGCGCGATCGCGTGCGTGGGGGAACTGCCCATCACCAGCGTATAGCCATCCGCGGGCGCCTTCGCCGCCACGTCGGAGCCGATGGTACCCGCGGCCCCGGGCCGGTTGTCCACGATGACCGGCTGGCCGAAGCCGTCGGCGAGCTTGCGGCCGATGTCGCGCGAGAACACGTCGTTGGCCCCGCCGGGCGGCCACGGGCTGATCCAGCGGATCGGCTTGGCGGGATAGGCGGGCGCGGGCTCGGCGGCCCCTGAAGCGCCGCACAGCCGCATGAGACACACTCCGCACAACAGGCTTGCCGCCATCCGCTGGATACGCATCGGGAATCTCCTGAACAGTCCCGCCAGACTAGCAGCAAGCTGCGGTTTGCGGCAATGCGTCCGCGCATCCCGGTTGGGCTAGAATTCCGGCAAGCGTGCACCGACACGCGCGATGCGATGTGCGATGTGAATCATCCGGAGGAAACGATGGCCCTGCAACTGCGACCCCTGTCCTATGCGCTCGGCGCGGAAGTGCTGGGCGTGGACACCGCGAAGCCGATGAGCGAAGGCGAGTTCGGCGCGATCTATCGCGCCTTCCTCGACAACGGCATCCTGCTCCTGCGCAACCAGAAGATCACCCGCGAGCAGCACATCGAGTTCAGCCGCCGCTTCGGCGAACTGGACAAGCACGACGCGTTGCCGAGCGACCGCCATCCCGATCATCCCGAACTGCTGATGGTGACCAACGCGCCCAAGGCCGACGGCAAACCGGGCGACGGCAAGTACACCGGCCACCTCTGGCATTCCGACATGTCCTTCACGCTGATTCCCTCGCTCGGTTCGCTGCTGCGCGCGATCGAACTGCCGCCGGTCGGCGGCGACACGCTGTTCGCGAACATGTACAAAGCCTACGACGCGCTGTCCGACGGCATGAAGACACTGATCGCCGACCTGCACGGCATCCACGCCGGCAAGCGCAAGATCGTGGACCTCACGCCCGAACGGGCGGCTGAGGCTGAGCGGCTCAATCCGCCGGTCGCGCAACCGGTGGTGCGCGTGCACCCCGAAACGGGCCGCAAGGCGCTCTACATCGGCGAGAAGGTGAAATGCTTCGCCGGCATGACCGAAGAGGAAAGCCGGCCGCTCATCGAATACCTCGTACGCCATGCGACGAAGCCGCAATTCGTCTACCGCCACCAGTGGCAGCCCGACGACATCGTGATCTGGGACAACCGCTGCACCATGCACCAGGCGCTCGGCGACTACGACGACCAGTACCTGCGCCACCTCGAACGCACGACCGTGCTCGGCACGCCATCGGGCACCATCGTCCAGTAAACCATCCACGGCGGCGCCAGACCGCCCTTCCGGAGGAACCATCATGCACAAGCACGCCCGCCTGGGCGCCGGCATCCTCGCGCTCTTCGTCTGCGGCAGCGCCTGGGGCCAGGACTATCCCGCGCGCCCCATCCGCGTCCTCGTGCCGTTTGCGCCCGGCGGCGCCACGGACGTTCTCGCGCGCTACGTCGCCCAGCATTACAGCCAGGTCTGGGGCCAGCAGGTCGTGGTGGACAACCGCCCGGGCGCCAACGGCATCATCGCCGCCGAAATGACGGTGAAGGCCGCACCCGACGGTCATACCCTCCTGTTCGTCGCCATCGGCCACGCCATCAATTCGCTGATTTACAAAAAACTGCCCTACGACACCCAGCAGGACTTCACGCCGATCAGCCTGGCGGCACTCTACTCGCAGATGCTGCTCGCCCATCCCTCGGTACCCGCCGCCAGCGTGAAGGACCTGATCGCGCTGGCGAAGACCAAACGCCTCAACTACGCGTCGGGCGGCATCGGCTCATCGCAGCACCTCGCCGGTGCGCTCTTCGGCTACATGGCGAAAATCGACCTGAGCCATGTCCCGTACAAAGGCGGTGCGCCCGCGCTGGTAGACGTGATGGCGGGCAATGTCGATTTCATCCTGACGCAGCCGACCAATGTGGGCGTCATCAAGGCCGGCAAGCTGAAGGCGCTGGCCGTCAGTGCGCCGAAACGCAGCGCCTCGTGGCCGGACGTGCCGACGGTTTCCGAAGCCGGGCTGCCGGGCTACGAATCCCAGGCCTGGTACGGCATGGTCGGCCCGAAAGGCCTGCCGCCCGCCGTACTGAAGAAGCTCAACGATGAGATGGCGAAGGCGATCCGCACCAAGGAACTGCGCGAGATGCTCGCCGCTCAGGGCGGCGACCCGACCGCCGGCACGCCCGCCGAATTCGCCGCCTTCATCAAGGCCGAGATCAACCGCTACTCGGCGGTCGTGCGCGAAGCGGGTATCACCGCCGAGTAAAACGGAATTGCTCCGCGGAGACGGGAGCGGCATGCGACGGGCACATTGCTTGCTTGTTGATAGTGTTCCTGCTGTCTTTCCAATATCCCCCACTCTCATGTCGATCCCCAAATCCTCCGCACCACACCTGGCCGTTGCGCTGCTTGCCCTGGTGTTTTCCGGCATTGCCGCCGCCCAGACCTATCCGTCCAAACCCGTTCGCGTGGTGATCCCTTTCCCGCCCGGCGGGGCGATCGATTGGACCGCGCGCGTCGTCGCGACGAAGATGGGGGAACAGATGAATGCCCAGTTCATCATCGACAACCGCCCGGGCGCTGGCGGCAGCATCGCGGCGGAGTTGGTGTCCAAGGCGCCGCCCGACGGCTACACGCTGATGCAGGGCACCGCGTCCAACGCCATCACCACCGCCCTGAACCCGAAGGCGCCCGATTTCGGCAAGGAATTCGCGCCGGTGGTGCTGCTGGGCTCGTCGATCTTCATCCTGGTCGCGCATCCCTCGGTACCGGTGAAGACCGTCAAGGAACTCATCGCGTTCGCGAAGGCCCGGCCCGGTCAGCTCGAGTTCGCCTCCGCCGGCAACGGCACGACCAATCACCTCACCATGGAGTTGTTCAAGTCCATGGCCGGGATCGACATCGTGCATGTGCCTTACAAAGGCGGCGCCCCGGCCATGCTCGACCAGATCGCCGGTCGCGTGGCGCTCGGCTTTTCGAACACCACGGTGTCCACCCCGCACATCAAGAGCGGGCGCCTCGTGGCCCTCGGCACTTCGGGCAGCAAGCGCTCGGCCGTGGTGCCCGACATCCCCACCGTCGCGCAAGCGGGCGTCAAAGGCTTCGACGCCATCACCTGGTACGGCCTGGTGGCACCCGCCGGCACGCCGGCGCCCGTGATCGACCGACTCAACGCCGAGGCGAACCGAGCCTTGAAACTGCCCGACGTCCGCGAGAAGTTCGCGGCCGACGGGATCGATGTGGGCGGCGGCACGCCGCAGGAATTCGGCACGCTGATCCGCACCGACATCGCCAAGTGGTCCAGGGTGATCAAGGCCGCCGGGATCAAGCCGGAGTAGCCGGGCGTGACCGTCCCGGCCTACAGCCGCGCCTTCTGCGAGCCTCAGTACAACCAGGGACTGAACGTCCCGGACCGGTCCGCCAGCCTGGCACGGCGGCAGGAACTGTCCGCGCGGGTGCGCCGCGAGCTGCGCAGCACGCTCGACGTGCCGTATGGCGATTCCGAGAAGGAACACCTCGACATCTACCCGGCGGCCGGCGACCGCTGCCCGGTGATGATCTTCATCCACGGCGGCTACTGGCAGCGCTACGACAAGGCCGACGTCGCCTTTCTCGCCGAACCATTCGTCAAGGCGGGCGTCACCTTCGTCAGTATCAACTACAACCTGTGTCCCGTAGTGACGCTGGACAGGATCGTCGCGGAAGTACGCGCAGCATGCGCCTGGGTCTGGCGCCACATCGCGGCGCATGGCGGCGATCGCGACCGCATTTTCGTCTCCGGCAACTCCGCCGGCGGGCATCTGACCGCGATGATGATGGCGACGGACTGGTCCGCGCTCGACGCCGGGCTGCCGCGCGATCTGCTCAAGGGCGGCATCGCCATCAGCGGCATCTACGACCTGGAACCGCTGCTCCACACCAGCATCAACGACGCCGTCCGGCTTGACCTGGACGCGGCGCGGCGCAACAGCCCGGTGGCGCTGCGGCCGTCCACCGCCGCCCCGCTCGTCATCGCCGTCGGCGCACTGGAGAGCCCCGAGTTCCAGCGCCAGACGCAGTTGCTCGCGGCCACCTGGAAGTCGGTGCCGACGCGCACGCTCGTCATCGACGGCTGCCATCATTTCAACATCCTGCTCGGCATGGCCGAACCGGCCAACCCCCTGCGGCATGCCGCGCTGGCCCTGACCGGCCCGGCACGCTGAACCGGCGCGCCGCTGCCAGCGCCCACCGACCGGGCCGAATGGAGTAAATTTCACCTCCTGCACTCCGGGCTTGAACGGCGTGCCGGTCAATGACACCAACAGGAGCTCACAGGATGAATACGCAACGGAGTTACGGCATCGTCGCCGGCGCACTGTCGGCCTTTTTCTTTGCCATGGCGGGCTGCGCGAGCATGGGCAGCGGAGAACACAGCGTCGCGCTGAGCGGCGATCAGGAAGTGCCCCCGGTCAAGACCTCCGCGACGGGAACCGCAACGATCAAGGTCGGCGAGGACAAGTCGGTGAGCGTCCAGGTCAAGACCAGCGGCCTCGCTGCGACCGCGGCCCACATCCACTCCGGCGCCGCCGGCGCGAACGGCCCGGTGATCGTCCCCTTCACGAAAGTCGACGACAACACATGGACTTCGGCGCCGGGCGCCAAGTTCACCGACCCGCAGTACGAGCTGTACAAGGCGGGCAATACCTACGTCAACGTGCACAGCGCCGCCAACAAGGGCGGCGAGATCCGCGGCCAGATCAAGCCGTAATCTTCAGCACGTGCGGCATCCGTCCCCGGCCCGATGGGCCGGGGATTTTTCTTGCCTGCCGGGTTTGTCACTACACGCCGCGTTGCCGTACACAGCACTCATGCCCCGATGAAACACAACCATCGATGGCTGGCTGCGGGCCTCGCCGTCATGGCCGGTGCGGTCGTGCAGGTTCGCGCGCAGACGCCGCCGCGGACCGACTATCCCGTGAAGCCCGTGCGCGTACTCGTGGGCTTCCCCGCCGGCGGGCCGACCGACATCCTCGCCCGGCTGGTCGCGCAGAAACTCGTCGAGGCCACCGGCCAACAGTTCCCGATCGACAACCGCGGCGGGGCCAGCGGCATGATCGCCGCGGAACTGACGGCGAAGGCCGCGCCCGACGGCTACACGCTGCTGGTGGTGCCGGCGACGCACTCGGTCAATCCGGGCCTGTACAAAAAAGTGCCCTTCGACACGCTACGCGACTTCACCGCCGTGAGCCTGGTGGCTGAAGGCCCGTTCATCCTCGTCGTCCATCCCAGCCTGCCCGTGAAAAACGTGCAGGAACTGGTCGCCCTCGCGCGGCGCAATCCGGGCCGCCTCAACTACGCGTCCGCGGGCATCGGCGGACTTCCGCACCTGGCGGGCGAGCTGTTCAACACCACGACCGGTGTACGGCTGACCCACATCCCCTACAAGGGCGCCGCGCCGGCAACGGTCGACCTGGTCGCGGGCCACGTGACGATCATGTTCAACAACATGCTGTCGGCGCTGCCCCATGTGAAGGGTGGACGACTGCGCGCGCTGGCGGTAACCACCGGCAAACGCTCTGCGGCGGTGCCGGAGATCCCGACGATCGCCGAGGCCGGCGTGAAAGACTACGAAGTTTCGGGCTGGTACGGCGTACTCGCGCCGGCGAATCTGAATGCGGAAGCACTCGGCCGGCTCAACACGGAGATCAACCGGGCGATGCGCCAGCCCGACGTGATGAAGCGGCTGTCGGCGGAAGGCGTGGATGCCGTGGCGTCGACCCCGGACGAATTCGCCGCGCGCATCCGGCGGGAGATCGCGAAATGGGGCGAGGTGGTGAAAACCTCGGGGGCGACCGCCGAATAGCGGATAAAGATAACGGATAATGAAACTGCTGCCGGGCGGAATGTCATCGAGCCGGAATTCTTGAATCCGGACCCAAAAGAGGTCGCTTTCCGGGTGCATCAGGCACTGGCTTCGGTGTGAAGCGAGCGCACAACAGCACCACCGCGTCTGCAACCGACCGGGAACAGGTTGATCAAGAACCCCGGCCCGATGACATTCCACTACACCGACAAAATCAATTTACGCCTGCGCGCGCGAACGGGTACCGCCGTCCGTCGCCTGACCGGAGCGGCGCTGCGCCGCGGCACGACCGGCGCAGATGCTGAAGATTCAAACGACTGGAACGCGCACTTCGACGGCGCGTGAGAAACGTAGGCGGCATCCTGCAAAAATCGCCGTGATAAAACGCCTGCCGGGAGGGGCGATGCGAAGGAAAGGCCGCGCGCGGCGGCCGCCACGCGGACTTATTTCTTCTTTTTCCGGTCCGCGAGGATCTTCTTGTAGCAGTCGGAGCAGACCGCGCGCTTGTTCTTCAGCCCCGGCAGAAACTTGAACGTGTCCCGCGGCTTGGAATGCTGGCCGTGGTAACAGTAGCGCAGGGGGCTGGGGGTGCCTGCCGCGGGTGCGGCCGGCGTGGGGGGCGTGGGTGCGGGGTGCGGCTTCGTCATCCCCGGAGCATAACGCGGAATGGCCTGTTCGTTCAGCCCCCGCGCGACGCGGGCCCTTCCGGCGCCGGGGCCAGAAACGCGTGCACTTGCGCCACCACGGCGGCCCCCTCGCCGATGGCCCCGCCGACGCGCTTGACCGAACCGCTGCGGACGTCGCCCACCGCGAACACCCCCGGGACGCTGGCGGCCAAGGGCAGGGCCGTCGGCGGTGTCAGGCTTGCGCCCGTCCGCACAAAACCTTTCTCGTCCAGGGCAACGCCGCAGCCGGCGAGCCAGTCGGTGGCGGGCTCGGCTCCGACGAACAGAAACACATGCCGGATCGCCAGGTCGACCTCCTGGCCGGTTTGGCGATGACGCCAGCGGACGCGTTCGAGCCCCGTCGCAGCCGCCCCCGCGAGCGCGACCAGTTCCGTCTGCGGGTGCAGGGTGACGTTCGGCAAGGCGTCCAGCCGGTCGATCAGGTAGCGCGACATGCTGGCCGCGAGGCTGCTCCCGCGCACCAGCACGTGCACGTGCGCGGCATGGCCGGAGAGGAAGACCGCGGCCTGGCCGGCCGAATTGCCGCCACCGACCAGCACCACCTGCTCGTTCGCGCACAAACGCGCCTCGATCGGGGAGGCCCAGTACGACACGCCCTTGCCTTCGAACTGGCCGAGATCGGGCAGAGCAGGCCGGCGGTAGCGTGCACCGCTCGCCACCACTACGGTGCGCGCCTGCAGCCGGCGACCGTCCGCGAGCTCGATGGTGATGATGCCGCCCGGCCCCGCACCCGTGCAATCGAGCCCGGCGACCTCGACGGGAATCATGACCTCCGCGCCGAACTTCTGCGCCTGCGAGAATGCCCGTCCGGCCAGCGCCTGACCCGAAATGCCGGTCGGGAAACCGAGGTAATTCTCGATGCGCGCGCTCGCGCCGGCCTGACCGCCGATGGCGCACTCGTCGAGTACGGTTACCGCCAGCCCTTCGGACGCGGCATACACCGCGGTGGCCAGTCCCGCCGGACCGGCGCCGATCACGGCCACGTCGAACACGCGGTCGGCCGGGATCTCGCCCGTCATGCCCAGGCAGCGCGCCAGATCGACTTCGCCCGGATTGCGCAGCACCGAGCCGTCGGGGCATACCGCGAGCGGCATCTCGTGCGGACCGGGTGCGTAGCGCTGCACCAGCGCGGCGGCATCCTCGTCTTCCGCCGGGTCCAGCACCTGGTACGGCTGGCTGTTGCGCGAAAGAAACCCGCGCAATCGAACCACGTCCGGCGCGTTCAGCGCGCCGACCAGCACCGCCCCCACCCCGGTTTCGATCAGGCTCACGCGCCGTAAAATGAGCGCGCGCATGATGCGCTCGCCCAATTCGGCCTCCGCCACCAGCAGTGCGCGCAAGCCGTCGGGCGGAATCAGCACCGTTTCCACGTCGCCGACCGCGTGGCCATCCACCAGCGCGTGCCGCCCCGACAACTGACCCACCTCGGCAAGAAACTGGCCGGGCCCCTGCTCCACGATCAGTTCGACGTGGCCCAGTCCGTCGCGCTGGGTGATCGCCACCGTGCCGCTGCACATCACGAACATGCCCGGCCCCGGCTTGCCGGCTTCGAACAGGCGTTCACCGTCGCGGTAGCGGCGGCGCGTGCCGAAGCGGGAGATGCGCACCATCTCCGCCGGCGTCAGCGCGGGGAACATCTGATGGCGACGCGCCTCGAGGGTCTTCGAAGGCGTTGCGTGGGAACGCGTGCTCATGGTGGCCTGACGGCGGTCGGAGTGCGCGATTGTGTTGGCTGCGCGGATCGCGCGCAAGCTGCACGTCCTCCCAATAACCGGCGACAAAAAAAAGACAGAGCCCGGCACTGCCGGGCTCTGTCGGACGTACCTTCCGCGCCGCGCGCGGTTGTGCCGATTTATCTCGCAGCGAAACAGTAAAACAGACCAGCGCCGCCCGTGCCGACCAGCGCGGGCTGGCTGCAGCCGCCGCGTGACGCGTGCGAGGAGTTCCACGAGGTATCGACCTGACTGTCGCTGAAGCCCTTGCGATCAATGTGCCCCGTCATCGCGGCGCCCTCGGCGCCGCTTCTGGTCCAGTTGCCGCAGGTCATGTCCGGCGATGCGGGAAAAGCGCGCCCATCCGCGGTGGAACCGGTCAGCGCATCATGCGTGTTCGGCTTGTCGCCGCTGCCATTCACCACGGCGCCCTTCTCGGTCAGCGAGGTCTGCTTGGTGAGATTATTGTTCGTGTGCAACTCGTCCACGTTGTAGGCCACGATCACGCCCCTGGCGTTCTGCCACGGGCCCGAGCCGATGCGATCGCGTGCGTTGACGCTCCCTGCGCCGCTCGTGCTGAGGTAGGCGCGCCAGGTTTTGCCGCCGGCGCCGGCCGCCTCGGCAAGTGCCTGGCAATGCTTGTCGGCCCCGGCAAGGCCGCCGAGATCGGCGCCCTTGCCACTGCCAACGCTGGTGACGAAGAAGCTCATCTCGCTCTGCGGCGTGTTCTTCGAAGCACAGGCCGCCAATCCAGTCAGCGCCGCGACAGCGACCACAGCCAACGGTATTTTCTTCTTCGACAGCATAAACGCCTCCTCTTGAATGGTGGGGACAGTATCAAACGCGCCCGAACGATACCGTAAAAATGCGGGCACGCCCGGCAACACCGGTCGAAAGCGGTTTATTCCGGCTATCATCCCGTCAATGCTGGCACGGCGATCACCCTACATGACGCGATTCCACGACGGTTTTTCGATGATGGAGATGATGGTGGTGCTCGCCGTCATCGCGATCCTCGCCCTGATGGCGGCGCCGAGCTTTCAGGACCAGATCGTGCGCGACCAGATCAAGGAGTCGCTGCCGCTCGCGGACATCGCGAAGAAACCTGTCGAGGTCGCGTGGACCGCCTTGCAGGTCTTCCCGCCCGACAACGCCGCCGCCGCGCTGCCACCGGCGGACAAGATCGTCAACAACCACATCCGCGCGGTACAGGTGCAGGACGGCGCGATACACGTCACCTTCGGCAACCGCGCGAACGCCCAACTCAAGGACAGGATCCTCACCCTGCGCCCGGCGGTGGTGGACGACGCGCCGGTGGTGCCCGTCACCTGGGTCTGCGGCTACGCCGACCCGCCAGAGAAGATGACCGTCAAAGGCGAGAACAAGACCAATATCCCCGCGAACTTCCTGCCGTTCAACTGCCGCGCGCGGGCGCCCGCGAAATAGCCCGCCGCGGCGCCCGTCGCCGCCGTCTGTAGGCGAACACCCGACACCGGTTTGGGACGCCTCCCGATAAGCGCGGGCCCGCGCGCGCCGTATCGTAAGCGCGTCGTCCAAGGGAAATTTTTCGTGCGGACGGGTTTCACGCTCTACGGCACCCGTCATTTGCCGGGGCCGGATCCGACAATCATTGAGGAGCACAACATGATCTCCTGGGCCGTAACGTTTTTCATCATCGCTCTGATCGCCGCCGTACTGGGCTTCACCGGCATCGCCGGCACGGCGGTCAACATCGCCTGGATACTCGCCGTGGTGGGCATCATCTTCGCCATCGTCTTCGGCGTGCTGGGCCGCCGTCCGCCGGCGTAGACGCGGCGCGCAGCAACAGGCCGTACAGCGACAGGGCCCGCAACCGGGCCCTGTCGCTTTTTTGCGCCTCGGACAGCCGCTAACGCTCCAGAAAAAATGCGGGCCCCTTCGCCGGCAGCAGCCGCTCCCGCGTCATTTCCGCCAGCGTCGTAATACCCAACATCGCCATGTCGCGGGAGAGTTCGTCGCGCAGCAGGCGGATCGCATGGTGCAGGCCTTCCGATCCGGCGATCGTGGCGGCGTAAAGAAAAGGCCGGCCCACGAACACGAACTGCGCGCCGAGCGCGAGCGCCTTGAGGATGTCGGTGCCGCGCCGGAAACCGCTGTCGATCATCACCGCCATGCCGCCGGCTTCCGCGGCGATCCCCGGCAGCACGCGCAGCGGCGACACCACGCCGTCGAGCTGGCGCCCGCCGTGGTTGGAGACGACGATGCCGTCCACACCGTGTTCGCGCGCACGACGGGCATCCGCCACGTCGAGGATGCCCTTCAGCACCAGCTTGCCCTTCCACAGACGGCGCATCAGCGCCACATGTTCCCAGTTGAGGTGATCGCGCCGCGCACGTTCGCGGATGGCGGTGCGCGACATCAGCGGCGTGCGCGGCCCCATGTTCTCGTAGTGCGGCATGCCCTGGGTCAGAAGCGTGCGCAGGAACATGCCGCACAGCCAGCGCGGGCGCGTGAGGCAATCCCAGGCCATGCGCGGCGTGGGCCGCAGTGGGGCGTTGTAGCCGTTGCGCACGTTGTTCTCGCGGTTGGCCTGCACCGGCACGTCCACCGTCAGTACCAGTGTCTCGAAGCCGGCGCGCGTCACGCGATCGACGAGCGTCGTAATCGCGCCGTCCTCGCCCGGCAGGTAGGCCTGGAACCAGGCGGTGCGCCCCGCCGCCCGCACGTCCTCCAGCCGCATCAGTGAAGCGCCGCTCTGGATCATCGGGATGTTGGCTTCCGCGGCGGTCCGCGCGAAGACGAGGTCACCTTGATAGGCTGCGAGCGAGGTGCCGCCCATCGGCGAAAGTCCGAACGGCAAGTCATAGGTCTGGCCGAACAGCGTCGTCTTCGCCGAACGTCCCGAGACGTTGACCAGCATGCGCGGCAGCAGCGCGATCTCGTCGAACACGGACCGGTTGCCACGCAACGCAATGTTGTCCTCGACACCGCCGGACACGTAGCCGAACACCGGACGCGGCAGGCGGCGACGCGCAGCGGCCTCGAAGTCCTCGAGCGCAAGCATCATGCGAAGGGATCTCGGCAGGGAAGCGGCCGGCCGGGCTTCGTTGAAGGGCCGCGGGGTGGTGGTCTGCGGAGCCGCGCCGCTGGTGGTCATGTCGGGCATGGGAAATCCGTGTGGGGTGGCGGGAAATATCAGGTCAGGCAATGAGGTCGGAGTACAACTCGGGTCGGCGGTCGCGCCACCAGGGAATCTTCTTCCGCTCGCGGCTGGCCTGCTCCAGGTCCAGCGTCGCGACCAGCAGTTGTGCGTCGGTGGTACCGGCTTCGGCGACGATGGTCCCGCTCGGGTCGACAATCATGCAGCGGCCGAGGTGGTTGCGCACGCCCTCCTGCCCCACCCGGTTCGCGGCGACGACGTAGAGACCGTTCTCGTAGGCCCGCGCGCGCAGCGCCACGTCCCAGATGCCGGCGCGGTGCTGCGGGTCGCTGTAGGTGGAATAGCAGATGGGCATGAAAATGATCTCCGCGCCCCGGATGGCGAGCACGCGCGAAGGCTCCGGATACAGCCGGTCGTTGCAGATCTGGATGCCGAAACGCGTGCCGTGCCAGTCGAACACGGGCAGAGAACCGCCCGGCCGGAAATACAGGCGCTCGTAGCTGCCGGTGCCGCCGGCTTTTTCATCCGGAAAATAGGCCGGGATATGCGTCTTGCGGTAGGTGCCGAGGACTTCGCCCCGTTCGTCGCAGACCAGCGCCGAGTTGAAATTGCCTTCGGGCGCACGCTCCGCGAACGGCCAGATCGCGGCGATGCCGTGCCGGCGCGACAGCGCGCGCAATTCCTGCATCACCGACCCATCCGCCGCGAGGAAGTAGCGGTCGAAGTCCGCCGTCAGCCGGTTGGGGAAAAACGGCGCGAGGAAAAGCTCGGAAAACGCCACCAGCTCGACCCGCTGCGCGGCGGCCTGCGCCATCAGCGTCGCGGCCGCGGGCAGCATGCTGGCCGGATCGTCCGAGAGTACGGGGCCGGTCTGTGCTGCGGCGACGGTGAGGGTGCGGGACATGATGGTGATGAACGAAACGCGCCGCTCGGGTGGCGCGGGAGGTCTATTGGTACAATCGTTACCCCATTGTTGCACGCTCGCCCGGTCCGGCAAAACCCCTTTCTTCCGGAGTTCTCGATGAAACGCTTCGTGTTGTCCGTTCTGGCCCTCGCCCTGCTCCCGCTCCCGGCGATCGCCGCCGAGAACGCTTTTCCCACCCGCCCGATCCGGCTGATCGTGGGCTATCCGCCTGGCGGCAGCACCGACATCGCGGCACGGCTGGTCGGACAGAAGCTCGGTCCGGTGTTCGGACAGACGATCGTCATCGACAACCGGGCCGGTGCGAGCGGAACGATCGGCGCCGGCATCGTGATGCGCGCCGAAGCCGACGGCTACACGCTCTCGTTCGCCGCCTCGCCCGAAGTGGCGATCTACCGCGCGCTGATGAAAAGCCCGCCCTACGATTCGCTGAAGGACTTCCAGCCGATCACGCAAGTCGGCCGCGTGCCTTTCATGCTGGTGGTGCATCCGTCGGTCGCCGCCGGCACGGTGAAGGAGCTCATCGCCCTCGCCAAAGCCAAACCCGGCGCGCTCAATTTCGCCTCCTTCGGCAACGGCACGTCCAACCATCTGGTCGGCGAAGCCTTCCGCGCCACGACCGGCATCAATATCGTCCACATCCCGTACAAAGGCAGCGCGCCGGCCATGGCCGACCTGCTCGGCGGGCAGGTGCAGATGGCGTTCGACACCATCCCTGTCGTGCTCCCACAGGTGCGCGCCGGCAAACTGAAGGCGCTCGCGGTGGCCACGCCCAAGCGCTCCCCGCTCGCGTCCGATGTCCCGACGATGGACGAAGCGGGCGTCGCCGGCTTCGCGGGGGGCACCTGGTTCGGCATCCTCGCGCCGGCGAAGACGCCGCCCGCGATAGTCGACCGGCTGGCGAAGGAAGTCGGCACGATCCTGCGCACACCGGACGTCGCGCAGACCCTCAACGAGCGCGGCATCGAGCCCGTCGGCAACACGCCCGCGGAATTCCGCGCCTTCATCGATGCGGAAACACGCCGCTGGCTGAAGGTGGCGCAGGGCGCGGGGATCAATCCGGAATGAGCACCGCGCGGACCGTCCTCACCAATGCCACGCTAATCGACTGCGTCAGTCCGCAGCCTGCGGCCGGCACGTCCGTCATCATCGAGAAAGGCCGCATCGCAACGATCCTGCCCGCAGGGAAAAAGCCCGCCACCGGCGACAGCGCGGTCATCGACCTCAAGGGCGCATACCTGATGCCAGGCCTGTGGGACGTGCACATCCACCCCGACTACCTGTCGCTCGCCGACATGCCGCTGCCCGACCAGGTCACGCTGTTCGGCCACAAGCTGATGGCGGCGCTCACCGAATCGGGCATCACGGGCTTTCGCTGCGCCGGCGCGCACCACTACATGGATGTCGCGTGGAAGCGCGCCTTCGATTCCGGCCAGTACGTCGGCCCGCGCCTGTTCGCCGCCGGTCACTTCCTGACGACGACCGCCGGCCATTTCCTCACCTCCGGCCACGCGCTGGAATGCGACGGCCCCTACGGTTTCGTGAAAGCGATCCGCGAGCAGATCAAGAACGGCGTGGACCACATCAAGCTGAACCTCTCGGGCGGCATCCTCGGCCCCGCCTGGGATCTGCACAAACATTCCTTCCTGCTGCCGGATGAACTGAAGGCGGCGTTCGACATCTGCCATCTGCGCGAATTCAAGGTCATGGCGCATGCCACCAACCCCGTGGCCGTGAAGCACGCCATCCGCCATGGCGCTCACAGCATCGAGCATGGCTACATC
>JBOIEQ010000095.1:0-16757 GCA_050741255.1 Burkholderiales bacterium
GGGTGTAGCCGTCGGGATTCGCCTTGGCCACCACGGCGGATCCGGTATTGCCGGCGGCCCCCGGACGGTTATCGACGATCACCCGCTGCTTGAGCGACTCCTGGAAATGCTCGGCCAGCATGCGGGCCAGGACATCGGCCGCCCCGCCCGCGGGCCACGGCACCACCATGCGGATCGGCTTGTTGGGGTAGGTCGCGACATCGATGATGTCAGGGCTCGCCGACGCGGCGAGCGCCAGCCCTGGCGCGGAGCAGCCGCAGGCGCAGAATTTCAGGGCGAGAAGAATTCTGATCATGGGTGAAAACGGGCCGGGCAGGACCTGCAACGAACGCCGGGAAGCGCTCAGGGGAACGATTGTCCCCGGTCGGCGACTGTCCTACAAGCGCGGTGACGCGCCGGCTTCGCGTCAGGGTGAAGGTGGCGTCGGCCCGCCGTTCGCGTCCGTATGGGTGCCGCTGCCGGGCGGCTCCTCCAGTCCCAGAAACTGGTCGAAAGCCCGCCGGATGATGGGATAACACTCGCAGGCCGCCGCTTCCATCCGGTCGCGGTCGAGCAGCGTGATCCGTCCGCGTCCCGCCCGGATCAGGCCCGCTTTCTGCAACACCCCCACGACCAGCGTGACCGCCGGTCGCCGCGCACCGATCATGCCGGCGAGGATCTCCTGCGTGAGCCGCAGTTCGTCGGTCTGCGAACGGTCATGGGCCATCAGCAGCCAGCGGCACAGGCGTTCCTCCACGGTATGAAAGCGCCCGCAGGCGCTCGACTGCGCGAGCTGCATGAGCGCGGTGTAGGTGTAGCGGAACAGGATGCCGTGGATGGCGCTGAACCGCGCGAACTCCTGCTTGAACTGCCGCGCCTTGATGCGGATCGCCTCGCCCGGCAATTCCACCTCGACCGCATAGGGGGACGATTCATAGCCGAGAATTTCCGGGATTCCCACCATGCCTTCCCAGCCGACGACACCGACCTCCACCCGCTCGCCCTCGCTGGTGGTCGCGATCCACGACAGCATGGCGGTCGTGGGGAAATAGACGTGCTCGATCGGCTCGTCGTGCCGGTAGATGATCTGCTCGGGTTCGAGCCGGACGGTTTCGAAGCCGCAGTCGCGACAGAGCAGGTCGTAATCCGCCCGCGCCAGCTTGTTCAACAGATAATTACCCGTGGGATCCAGGGGTGTCGCCTTACCCATTTCACTCTCCCTGTTGTCGTTGTGTTCGCCGGCAAACAGACGCCGCGGACCGCGTGTGTCAGCTTCCGCCTACAGTGCCCTGCCATGCACCCGCAGCCGCCTGCAACGCCACCTCCATGCCTATGCTCAACTGCAAAACCCATCTCGACGCCATGCGCGCCCTGGGCCCGGAACTCGCGGTCCTGCCTCCGGAAACCCGCCGCTTCGTGGCCCGCCTGCTGCAGGACGATATCGATTTGCTGAGCGTGGTCGCGGTGGGGGCGCGCTCGACAACCGCGCCCGACGCCGTGGAATGCCTGCGCGGCGTGGTCGCGCACCTGATCCAGGTCAAGGTCGAGTTGCTCGGCCCCATCGTGTTCGACGAGGCCGGCGGCGGCACAGACTAAGCCGCGGCCTGATACAGCCGTTCGCGGGAGGCTGGCGCACGCCAACGCAAGCCGTCCTCGAAGCGGGCGGTGGAGACCGCCAGCGACGGGTCGTCGACCACCGGACCGCTGAGCGGCCGGATGTCCAGTTGCATGCCGACGAAGCGTGTCGGGCCGAACAAGGTGGCGAACGCGCAGTCGGCGGCGTCCCGCCCGGTGCCGATACGGACCAGACCGTTGCGTGGCGCGAGCCGGGTCGCGTCGAAGATCCACCAGCGATCGCCGAGGAAGGCCTCGACATACGCGTGGAAATCGGTCGGCCCGTAGCTGGGATCGACGCCGTAGTCGTAACCGGTGACGAAGCGGGCGGGCACGTTCAGCGCGCGCAGCAGGGAGATCGTCACATGCGCGAAGTCGCGGCAGACCCCCGCACCCTGATCGAGCGCATCGAGCGCGGAGGTCGTCCAGTTCGTGGTGCCCGGCGCAAACCGCATGCGGCCGTGCACCCATGCGCACACCGCCTCCACGCGCGCGTAACCGGGCGGCCAGTGGCCGAACTCCCGCACCGCCAGTTCATACATGCGGTCGGACGGACAATAACGGCTCGGCGAAAGGAACGTCAGCGTCTCCACCGGCAACTCCGCCAGCGTCAACTCGTGTAGCCGCGCCGGATCCGCGGTCGCATGCAACACGCCGAGGGTCGACTGGTAGCGGAGCTTCACGCTCCCCGCCGTCGCCCGCGCCCGGACCAGGCGGCTGCCGAACAGCGGCTCGACATGTTCGGTGTACGCGGGGACCCCGTCGATCCACAAGGCCTCGTGCTGAATGCGCTGCTGCGCGGTACTGACGGACTGTACGTTGAAGACAAACTCCGTCGGGCCCTGCACGGCATATTCCAGTTCACAGGCGATTTCGAAAACGGTCATGGTGCAGCTCCATGGGCGGGGATGACGCAGTGTAGGGAGCGGCGACCCGGCGCAAAGTCGGCTCCCCCCGGTGCGGGACGTAGGACATATCTGACGGTATGGCCGCGCGGGCTCGGTTAGCATCCTTCCTCCATGCGGGCCGCCACCGGTCCGCCGACGCTTCGATCGCATTCCAGCATTCCAGGAGAGCCGCCACCCATGTCCATGCAACCGACGATCCGCATCCTGATTGCCGACGACCACGACATCGTGCGCGCCGGCTTCGCCCAGTTCATCACCGATCAGGGCGACATGCAGGTCGCGGGCGAAGCCGCCACCGGGGATGAAGTCATCGCCAAGGTGCGCAGCGAGGATTTCGACGTCGTGCTGCTCGACATCTCCATGCCGCAGAAGAACGGCATCGATTGTCTGCGCATCATCCGCCAGTCGAAGCCCGCGCTGCCCATCCTCATCCTGAGCGGTTACCCCGAGGAGCATTACGCGGTCAACATGCTGCGCTCCGGCGCCAATGGCTACATCTCGAAGAACGCGCCGCCCGAAGAACTCATTCGGGCGATCCGCATCGTGGCGCGCGGCAAGCGCTACCTGAGCGAAACCGCCGCCGACCTCGTCTCCGCCGAACTCGACCGGCCGACCGACAAGAAACTGCACGAGATGCTCTCGGAGCGGGAGTTCCAGATTTTCCGCAAGCTGGCCGCGGGCCAGAGCCCCACGCAGATCGCCAACGAGCTGAATCTGAGCGTGAAGACGGTCAGCACCTACCGGTCGCGGGTCCTGGAGAAGATGAACCTCAAGACCAATGCCGACCTGACCTATTATGCAATCAAAAACTCCCTCCTGGACTGAGCGGGCAGGTCCGCCCGTAGGTGTCTGTAGGACAAACACTGACTGCGAGCGGCCGGCGGCAATGGCATCGTTCAACGCACCAACACAGCCAATAATGTCCTGGGAGAGCGCAGTTGGATTCAAAAAAGACAAGCCGATGCCGATGGAGTCCCCGTACCGGGTTTTTCTAGTCGAGGACTCGCCCGCGATCCGCGAAACGCTTGCCCAGTCGCTGGAATCCTCCGGACTGCTCAAGATCGTCGGTCATGCCGAAACCGTCGACGACGCGTGGCAGGGGCTGCTGGCCACCCCTGCCGATGCCGTCATCGTCGACCTGCACCTGCGCAGCGGCACCGGCTTCGATCTCCTGACCCGGTTGCAGGCGGCGCCCGGCCTCGCCCACCTGGTCAAACTCGTGCTCACCAACTACGCGGCGAAGACCTTCCGCGACCGTTGTCTGCTGCTGGGCGCGAATTACTTTTTCGACAAGTCGCTGGAATTCGACAACGTCATCGAGGTGCTCCACGCGCTGGCCGAGGGCCGGAAAGGCCAGCCCGTCACCGCGTAGGCTGCGGCCGGGCTACTCGATGAGCCACTGGTGGCTGCAGTGCCTGCAGCGCAGCTTCAGCCAGCCCTCTTCACTGCCTTCCCGCTGGCCGCCGGCATCCAGCATCTCGGCGGCGCCGGTGCCGCAGGCTTCGCAGCGCCGGTGCGAGGCCACATGCTCGGCGTACGCCAGCATCAGCAGGTAGCGGCGGAACGCCCCGAAGCAGACCATGCCGGCGAAGACGCTCACCCCCAGCGCGCCGAACAGCCGCCAGCCGGCCGAGCCGCCGACCTGTTCCACGCCGGCGAACAGTGCGACCAGGCTCAGGAAACCCGTCACCAGGTAGGCGTGGCTCTCGAGCAACTGGCGCTCGTACCAGCGCCGGAAACCGAGGGTGCGGATGCGGGCGACGGAAGGCATGGGAAGCGCGCGGGCCCGGCTAGCGCGGGCGGCGGCTGTAGGCCTTGTCGAAGGCGAACTCCAGCGTGTCGTTGACCCCGCGTACGCGGTCGATAACCTTCTTCGCCCAGTCGAAATATTTCTGCTGCCGCTTCACGCTCCACTTGGCGGGGGGGGCGGCGGCGATATCGCGAAGGTTGCAGATCTTGTCGGCCAGCTTGACGAGCTTGGCCTTGCGGCTCGCGGTGCCGGCGTGCTCGATCTGCAGGCGCTTCCTTTCGGCCTTGGGCAGCGCCTTGTCGTCGGTGACCTCCAGCACGATGTCGCGGATGCGGGGCCCGAAATGCGTGCGCAGCTGGCCGGGCGTGGTGTCGGTGTCCTCGACCGTGTCGTGCAGGAGCGCCGCGCAGAGAGTCTCCGCGTCCGTGATGCCACCCTCGTTCGCCAGCACGTTCGCCAGCGCGATCGGGTGGTTGATGTAAGGCGAGGCCTTGACGTCCTTGCGCCGCTGGTCGCGGTGCTTGTGCGCGGCGAATGCCAGCGCGTGGAGGATCAGCTCGAGATCGCTGCGCCTGGATATGGATGGACGGCGGGATGGACGGCGGGATGGTGGGCGGGATGGACGGCGACGGGCCATGCCGGCAGTTTACGCGGCCCGCTCACGGCGGGCGACCACCTGCCGCGGCGGCGCGGCGACTCCGCGGGCGCAACGGCAACCTCGCCTTCCCGGGCGCCTTCCCGGGCGACCAGGCCCCGCAACAGCCAGGCACCGACCATCACCGCGGGCAGCACGCCCAGCACGCCGCCGACCACGTCCGCCATGAACGGCCGGGGCGTCAACGGCAGCAGCGCCACGAGCAGCACGGTGCCGGCGACGGTCAGGATGACGTACAGCCGGTCTTCACGGGGTGCGAAAAATGCGTAAACGGAGAGGATCCCCGCGCACAACAGCGCCCACGCCAACAGCGAGACGAAGTTCACCTGCATGAAAACGGCCGCCCCCGACCACAACAGCAGACCCTGCGCGAGCAGCGACACGCCGCACGCGGCCACCACCCACCACAGCGCCACGGGCGGCAGCAGTGCCCGCCACGTCCACAGCCCCCAGGCAAGCAGCACGGACCAGATCGCCAGCATGCCCCCGGCGGCCCAGGCGGTGGCGCTCGCGGAGAGCGCTGCGCTGACGCCGATCGCGAGGAACACCAGGACGGCGCCGACGAGCGCGTCCTGCCACGACTGTTGCGCTTCCCGCCGCCGTTCCATCATCAGGACGCCCATGGTCATCGCTTCTGTCTAGTGGCGGCGCGCGCGGCCCGCCAGCGTTACGCTATCGCTGGTCGGTTCATGCAGCCTGAACTTGCGCGGCTGCAAGCTGCGGTGCAGCCCGGACTCGAACACATCGCACGCGGCTTCCGCGTCCTCCGATTCCAGCCAGCGCGCGTCCGCGAGCTGCGGCAGCCGGCGCAGATTCTGCAGGGCTCTGCGTTGGGAATTCATCGTCGTCGCCTCCACGTAAGGGTTTTTCACCGGGACGCCGCCAGCATAGGCAGCCCTTAGTGGTCGCTCTGCTTGGCGCGCGCTGATACGGCTGTCGGCAGCGTCCTACAAACAGACAGATGCCGGTCGCTTCCCGGCGTGACTTCCTGCCTGCGACGTCAGGCTTGTCTGACACCCGTTTCGTGCCCCTTCCGACCCGGCGTCACGCCGGCCGAACGCACACTGTCCCCATCTTGAATATTCAACCAGCACAGGAGAGAACACCATGAAAGCCAGCATCTTCCGTACGCTCCTCGCCGCCGCGCTGACCTCGCTCGCGGGGGTCGCCCTCCGCGCTTACCGCGAACACCGGGAACGCGAACGGCGTGCCACCGCCAAGGCCGCGCTCCAGCAATGGGACACGGACGGCGGCGGCAATCCGCACCACCAATACCCTGCCCAGAACCGGGCCGCGTCGCGCGCGCCGGTTTGAACGACACACTCGTGGACGGAAACCCGATGGAAATCCTGCTCCTGCTCTCAGGCGCCCTCGCGGTCGGCGCGTTCGCCCTCGGTGGACTCACGATGTCGATGTCGCGCGGCGTGTGGTCGGCCGGCTACTGGTGGTCCGACGGAGATCGCCGCCGCGGTCCCGGGTGTTGAAGCGGACGCACGCGGCGGCGCTCGGTGTCGTCGCGATCGTGGTGGTCGCGGGCGCGTTCCTGCTCGCGCTATTCGACTGGAACTGGCTGAAAGGACCGCTCGAATCGAGGGTGGCGGCGGCCACGGGTCGCGCGCTGGTCATCGCGGGTCCGGTCAACGGCGAATGGCGGTGGCGGCCGTTCGGCCCGCGCCTGCGCCTGGAGGGCGTCCGCTTCGCCAATCCGGAGTGGGCGGACGCGGACGCGCTGCTCACGGCGGAGGCAGTGGAGATCCGGGTCGCGCTGCTGCCGCTGCTGGCCGGGCGCGTGCATATCCTCGATCTTGGCCTGCTCCGGCCGGTCGTCAACCTGGAACGTTCTGCGGACGGCCGGGCGACCTGGCAGTTCGACCGTGAACAGCGCGATGCCGGCAGTGCGCCGCGCATCGATGTACTGCGGGTGGATGAAGGCCGCCTGCGGTACCGGGACGCCCTGACCGCCGCGCGCCTGGAGGCCAGCCTCGTCGATCTCCCCGGCGACGACAAGGAAGGCCTGCACTTCACCGTGAAGGGACAGTTACGCGGGGAATCCGTCGCGCTGAACGGGAAAACCGCGTCGCTGCTGGTCCTGCAGGATCTCTCCCGGCGCCTGCCGATCGAAGCGGACGGGAAGATCGCGGACACGCAGGTGCGCGTGCGGGGCGAGATCGAAGGGCTGCTGCGGTTCGAGAACGCAACACTCCGCTATGCCGTCAGCGGTCCCACGCTGCGTCGACTCGCGCCGATCTTCGGCGTTCCGCTGGTGGACACCCCGCCCTACGCCGTGTCTGGCCTGCTGACCCGTGACGGCAATCGTTGGGAAACCTCCGACCTCAAGGGCAAGGTCGGGGCGAGCGACATCGCCGGCACGGTTTCCGTCGTCACCGGCGGGGTTAAACCGGCACTGGAAGCCCGCCTCACTTCGACGCTGCTTGACCTCGCGGACCTCGGCCCGCTGATTGGGCGGACGCCCGCGGTTTCGGCCACGCCGGCCACCGCTGCAGGCCGCGTGCTCCCGTCGCGCAGTATTGACCTCAGCCGCATCCATGAACTCGACGCGCACGTGACGCTGACGGCGAAACGGGTGGTGCGCGCGGCCGATTTCCCCTTCGACGACTTCAACGCGGACTTCCGGCTGCGCGACGCGCAGATCGTGATCGATCCACTCGAGTTCGGCATGGCCGACGGTTCGCTGCGCGCGCGCGTGACGCTCGATGCGCGCCAGTCCGTCATCGCCAGCAGCGTCAACGGCCGTTTGCGGGACGTGCGCGTCGCCAAAATATTCCCGAAGCAGGCCGCGGTGGGCGAAGCGGCGGGCACGCTCTCCGGCACCATCGAGTTGCGGGGCCGCGGCAACTCCGTGGCGGCGCTGCTCGGCACGGCGGACGGCCGCGCCACCCTGCTGCTGGCGAACGGGCGCGTGCCGAGCGTGGTGCCGGCGCTGGCCGACCTCGACGGCGCACGCGTGCTGGCGAGCCTGCTCGGCAAAAAACCGGAGAGCGTGCACTGCGCCGCGATCGACCTGCGCGCGCAGCAGGGCCTCGTCACACCCGCCGTCGCGGTGATCGAAACCGAATCCACCGTGCTCAATCTCACCGGGCAGGCCCATCTGCGCGACGAAACCCTCGATCTCAAAATCGCACAGGCGCCCAAGAACGTGAGTTTCCTCTCAGTGCGCACGCCCATCCTCGTCACCGGCATGTTCGCGAACCCGCGGCTCGCGCCGGATCCGGCGCCACTCGCCGCGCGCGGCGCCGCCGCCCTCCTGCTTGGATTGATCAATCCCCTGGCGGCCCTGTTCGCACTGCTGGAAACCGGCCCGGGCGAGGACGGCCGGTGTCCCGCGCTCCAGCGCGCCATGCCGCCGCAACCTGCCCCTGCCCCCGCCGCCGCCCGCGGCGAGTTTCCCCTGGCGGCGATCAAAGCCGTGCCGTGAAACCTGTCATGATGGAGTTGCCATGAAATTCCACCCTGCCCTGCTGGCTCTCCTGACCGCAACGCTCGGTGCCGCGACATCGACGTTCGCCGCGGAGGCTTCCACCGAGCGGACCTATCCGCAGGACACCAATCCGGCGTGTCGCGACCGGGACAGCAATCCCTGTGTGCTCGACGACGGCCAGCGGCCGCGCGCGCGTGATCGGCGCCGGGTCCAAACCGGCCGGCCCGGTCGCGCCGGCACCGACGAGCCCCCGGGGTACGGGATCGTCCGCGCCCGGGGCCGCGCACAGCGGCGGCGCCTCGCGTTGACACAGTGACGGCGCGACGCGCGTGAGCGTAGTCGAGCGCCTACACGGGAATCAGCAGGCACCGAGCGCCGGACAACGGCCCTCCCCCGATACTCACCCTCATTCGCCGCGGAGCGTTCCCGTTGCAGCGGCACTTGAGGAGACACCCATGAAGAAAATCCATCGCGGCATCGCACCGGCATTGCTGGCGGCCGGCATTCTCGCCTTGTCGGGTTGCGAATCCGCGCCCTACTCGTCGAACACCGCCAACGCACCGGCCGGCACGTCCGTTGCCGACCAGGCGTTCATTGGTTACGGCAGGGTCGAGGCGATCGACGTTGTGCAGGACGGCACGAGTTCGAGCACGGGCACCCGCCAGATCGTGGGCGCGGTGATCGGCGGCGTGGCGGGCGGCGCACTGGGCAGTCAGATCGGCAGCGGCCGCGGTCAGACCGCTGCGACCGTCGTCGGCGCGGTCGGCGGCGCGGTGGCGGGCAACGAGGTTGCCAAGCGCACCGGCAGCACGACGCACGACGAGGATTACAACGTTCGCGTGCGGATGGACAACGGCAGCTATCAGACGGTACGCATGGAAAATCCGCCGGGCGTGGGCGTGGGCGAACGCGTCAGCGTGTATCAAAACGCCGTTTACCGTTACTAACCGGCGCAGGACGGCCATCGGCCGGGACCGGCGAGACCGGCGAGACCGGGCCATGCTTCCCGCACCCGTAATGCCCGCACCGGCGGCGGAAGGCCCGTTGCCTGCCGATATTCCTCTGTCGCCCCTGGCCACGACGGCGGCGCAGGCGACGCCGGACGACAGCGTGCGTCCTGCGGAGAACCCACCGGACGCCAGCAGCACGACGATCCCCCGTTGGCCGCTGTACCTGATCGCGACGGTAGCCGTCATCGCCATGCTGCGCTGGGGCGAAAGCCTGTTCGTGCCCTTGCTGCTCGGCATACTGCTCGCGTACCTGCTGTGGCCGCTCGTGGATCGCCTGGCGGACTGGCGCGTGCCCCGCGTCATCGGCGCGAGCCTGGCGCTCGCGCTGCTGTTCGCCACCCTCACCGGCATCGGCGTCCTGCTGGCGGACGATGTGCGGGAAGTCGTCTCGGACCTGCCGCAGTTCGCGCAGCGCGTGCGGCTGTCGCTGCGCAGCGTCAACCGCGAAGGCAACATCGTGCAGAAGATGCGGGATACCGCGCGCGAGCTCGACCGCGCCGCCGTGGAATCCTCGGCCGGGCCAGCTGCCGCCAATCGCCCGCCGCCTCCCGCGGCAGCCGCGGTGGGCACTTCGCTGGAGACGCTGGCGCTGGCACGCGCGGGCCAGCTCGTCGCGGGCGCCGCACAGGCCGTGCTGATCGTCATGCTGGCCTTCTTCATCCTCGTCTCCGGCGACCTCTTCCGGCGCAAGCTGATCGATGTCGCCGGCCCCGCGCTCGGCGACAAGAAGGAAGCGCTGCGGATACTGGCGGAAATCGAGAAGCAACTCGGCGGTTACCTGCTGCAGACCCTGGCGATCAACGTCCTGCTGGGCGTCGCCGTCTGGATCGCGTTCGCGGCGCTGGGCCTGGCCGGGGCCGCGCTGTGGGGCGTGACGGCGGCGCTGCTGCGCTTCGTGCCCTATGTGGGCACCGGCCTGCTGATCGCCAGCAGCGCGTTGGCCGCGTTCATTCAATCCGCCTCCTTTTCACACGCGCTGCTGGTCAGCGCCATTACCACGCTGCTCGCCACGGTCATCGGCTTCGGGGTCTCCACCTGGTCGCAAAGCCGCGTCGCGCAGACCAACGCCACGGCCATCTTTCTGGGCCTGCTCTTCTTCGGCTGGCTGTGGGGTCCGTGGGGGATCCTGCTCGGCGCGCCGCTGGTAGGCATCTGCAAGCTGGTGTTCGAGCGCATAGAGCCGCTGAAACCCGTCGCGGTCTTTCTCTCGCGCTGACGGTCTTTCGGACTGCCAACGGGAGAAACTAGAGCACGGTCGTTCCGGGGGCGGGCTCGCCCAGTATCGCTTTGCGCTGCTTCCAGGCCTGCAGCGTGCGGCGCGGGTTGAACAGGTTGCGCAGGTAATAAACCATTCTGAAGGCAAACAACCTGAGCCCCAGCGGCGTGCCGCGGAACACATCACCGGCCAGTACCGACAATACGGCTTCCTGCAATCGGCGCTCGGCCCGGCCCATGAACAAATCGCGCAGGGTGGACGTGGTGATCCGGTAGATGAACCACGAAAACACTTTCGGACCGTGCCGCATGGCGCGGTCAAAGGCCCGCAATGCGCGCGGCGCCTCGCCTGCATGGTCAAGGCAGGTCTCGACCGTATCCGCCCCCGTGAACGCGCTTTGCATGGCGAAGAACACCCCGGTGGAAAACATCGGGTCGATAAAGGTATAGGCATCGCCCAGCAGCAGATAATTGCGCCCCGTCGCCCGCGTGCCCGCATAGGAGTAGTTGCCGGTGGCCGTGACGGGAGAATCGAGTGTTGCGTTGCGCAACCGGTCGGCCAGCGCCGGGCACAGGGCGATGGTCGCCCGGAAGAACGTTTCAGGATCCGTCTGGCGCGAGTTCATGTAATACGGCCAGCACACCGCGCCGACGCTGGTGGCGCCATCGTGCAGCGGGATGAACCAGAACCAGCCGTGGTCGAACCAGAACAGGCTGATATTGCCCTCCGCCTTGCCCGGCAGACGTGTCGCACCCGAAAAGTGGCCGAAAATCGCGGCGCTCCTGTGTTTCGTGTTGCGACGCTTGATCCCGAACTGGTTCGCAAGAACGGTATCGCGGCCCGAGGCATCGACCACGAACTTCGCGTGCCACTGCTGTTCCACGCCGCCTTCTCCACGCGTCGCAACGACGGCCCCACCGGTCTGGAATTCGACGCCCGTGACCCGGCACGCTTCGAAAGTCCTGGCGCCCTTGCGCACCGCGTTGCGAAAAAGAATCTCGTCGAATTCCGAACGCCGTACCTGGTAGGCGTAGGGAAACGACTTGTCCACGGCATTCGCGAAATCAAAGGTGACCGGCTTGGCGTGCCAGGGCGACACGAACTCGGCGCCGTATTTGGGCATGCCGATGCGACGGATCTCCTCGCCCACCCCCAGACGTTCCAGCAGCGGCAAGTTGAACGGCAGCAGGGACTCACCGATATGAAAGCGCGGGTGCGTGGCTTTTTCGATCAGGACGACGTCCCGGCCGCGCTCGGCCAGCAGCGCGGCAATCGTCGCGCCGCCGGGGCCGCCCCCGATCACCAGCACCTCGCACCGGGCGGGCGTGTCCGAATCTGCTTTGGCTAGATTGCTCATGGTCCCCGACTCCAGCCGCCAGATTACCTACGAATCATCCGGCTCTGTGTGCGGTACCGAACAGAGCAGCCGGCAAGCACTTCCGGGCGTCCATCCTCCCGCCAATGGAGGGAGTTCTCGGCCGTAACGCGCCGGCCGACGTCGTTATTGGGCCAGTGTGCACTCCACGCCCATGTCCTTGCATACGCGCATGACGCCCGCCAGCACGAGCGAGGTCGCGCTCGTCTGGCCGGGCAGGCGCACGGACGTGATCAGCAACTGAATCAATTGGCCATCCACGCTGGCCACGCGTAGTCCCGCCGTCTGCGTGCCGTTGGTGAATTCCAGGATGCGCTGCTGCGGATCCTGCAGCGTGAGCCGCACCTGCGTCGAAGCCTGCACGGCTTTCAGCGCCGTCGCAAACACCTTGTCGGCGTCCCCCTTCAGCACGACAGTGGCCAGCTCGTAGCCCGGCCCGCCGTTGGTTTCGCTCTGGGTCATGTGCTGGATGCGCCCGACCGCCTTGCGGCCCAGCATGACCCAGGGAGTGTCCGCCGCCATCGCGTCCAGCAGCATCCCGCCGCACAGCAGCGCGGCGCCGATCGTTCTCCAGCAGTTCATGCGAACACCTTCAGGGTTGCGGATCCACCGGCACCGCGCGCTTGAGCGCGAACACGTCTTCAAGGAACGCGCCGAACGCGAACAGCGAAGCCTCCGAGCCGCGCGGCCCGATTACCTGCAGTCCGACCGGCAGGCCCGCGGCCGTGAAGCCACAGGGCAAGGCCAGCACCGGGCAGGCTGTGACGGTAATCACCCAGGTCATGATCAGCCAGTCCATGTAGCCGGGCAGTGCGTGGCCCTCGACCCTGGCCACGTAACGCTCCTCCACCCGCGGCGGCGGGCACAGCACGGCCGGGCAGATCAGCAGATCGTGGCGCTCGAAGAACTTGGCCATGCGGCGAATGGTGTCGCCCTGCACGAACTCGGCGGCCAGCACGTCCGGCACGGTCAGGCCGAGGCCGTACTCCGTATTCTCGACGATCTCCGGTTTGAGCGTGCCGCGATGCTCTGCGAGCATTTCGCGGAAACGGCCCGCGAACACCGCGCCGCGCAGCACCGGAAAGGCACGCGCCGTGTCCTCCAGTTGCGGATGCGCCTCTTCCACCTTGACGCCCGTCTGCGCGAGCGCTTCCATGGCCCGTTTGCAGATGGTCGCCACCTCACGGTCCACGACGGGCGCGACACCGAGGTCGACGCTGTACGCCACGCGCTTGGGCGCGCGCGGCGCACGGGCGGCGGCCGCGCAGGACTCGTTCGCAAATCCCAACGACAGGGGATCGAGCGGATGCGCCCCCGCTTCCGCGTCGAACATCAGCGCGCAGTCGAGGACGTTGCGCGCCAGCGGCCCTTCCACCGACAGCGGCGAAAACGCCTGCTTCTGGATGCGCGCCACGCGGCCCGGCGTGGGCCGCAAGCCGACGATACTGCAATGGCTCGCGGGCTGGCGGATGGAACCGCCGAAATCGCTGCCGGTGGCGAACCACACCTCCCCGGCGGCCAGCGCGGCGGCGGACCCGCCCGAGGAGCCCCCCGGGGTGTAAGCGGTATGCCAGGGATTGCGCGTGACGCCGAAGACGTCGTTGAACGTATTGCCACCGGCGGCGAACTCCGGCAGGTTCGATTTCGCAACCACCAGCGCCCCGTTTGCCTCCAGGCGCTCGACCACCAGGTCGGACGCCGGCGACATGCGGCGTTCGTGCACGCGTGAACCGTGCGTACAGCGCACGCCGGCCACGTCCACGTTGTCCTTCACCGCGATGGGCAGGCCGTACAGGAAATGCGGCGGGCGCTCCCCGCGCGGGGCCGCCATCAACGCCTTCGCCCGCTCGCGGGCGCGGTCGAAGCACAGGGTCGGCAGCGCGTTCAGCTTGGGTTCGACTTCCGCCACGCGCGCGGCCGCCGCGTCCACCAGCTCCAGCGGCGAGACCTTGCCTGTTTTCAGCAGATCGATGACATCGGCAGCCGGGAGGCTGCACAGTTCTTCGGCTGCGGCCATTGACGCTCCTCCATGTAGGCGGGCTACCTCCCGCATCGCCGGCGACAACGCTCGGCGACGGCGAGGTCAGTGGTATCCTAGCACGCGATTTTTCGCGCCCGCCGCGCCACCTCGAGCCACTTGAGCCCCGCCGGCGCACCGCGCACCTACAGACAAAGGCCCGCTCATGAAACCCGCTGACTCGACCCTGACCCGTACCGGCGCACAACTGCTCGTGGACGCGCTGCGCACGCATGGCGTCGACACCGCCTTCGGCGTTCCGGGCGAAAGCTATCTCGCCGTGCTCGACGCCCTCTACGAGGTGCAGGACAAGATCAAGTTCGTCATCTGCCGCCAGGAAGGCGGCGCGTCGAACATGGCCGATGCCTACGGCAAGCTGACCGGCAAACCCGGGATCTGCTTCGTCACGCGCGGCCCCGGCGCCACCAACGGCAGCATCGGCATCCACACCGCGCTCCAGGATTCCACGCCGCTCATCCTGTTCATCGGCCAGGTCGGCTCCGACGTCGTCGAGCGCGAAGGCTTCCAGGAAATGGATTACCGTCGCATGTTCGGCCAGATGTGCAAGTGGGTCGCGCAGATCGACCGCGCGGACCGCGTCACCGAGATGGTGAGCCACGCTTTCCACCTGGCCGTGTCCGGCCGGCCCGGCCCGGTTGTGCTCGCGCTGCCCGAGGACATGCAGACGGCGGTCGCGCCCGTCGCGCAGGTCGGCCGCTATCAGCGCGTCGCCGCGCATCCCGGCCACGCGGACATGGGCCGCGTGCGCGAGATGCTCGCGCAGGCGAAGCGTCCGCTCGTGCTCGCCGGTGGCGGGGGCTGGTCGCAGCAGGCGTCGGCCGACTTCCAGGCCTTCGCGGCGGCGAACCAGCTGCCGGTCGCCGTCTCCTTCCGCTCGCAGGGCGTGTTCGACAACCGGCTGCCGCAGTACGCGGGCGACGTTTCGGTGGGCCTCAATCCGAAACTGCAGGCACGCATCCAGGAGGCGGATCTGCTGCTGGTCGCCGGGCCCCGCCTCGGCGAATGGACCACCGCGGGCTACACGCTGGTCGAAGTGCCGCGTCCCAAACAGAAGATGATTCACATCCACCCCGGCGCGGAGGAACTCGGCCGCGTCTACCAGGCCGACCTGCTGATCAACTCCGGCATGCCCGAGTTCGCCGCCGCCGCCCGCGCCCTCGCCCCGTTCGCCGCACCGGCATGGGCGGACTGGACGAAAGCGGCGCGCGCCGACTACGAAGCGTGGCAACAGCCCGTCCCGCTCGCCACCAAGGTGAACATGAGCGAGATCATGGTCTGGTTGCGCGGCCGCCTGCCGCCCGAGACCATCGTCACCAACGGCGCCGGCAATTTCGCGATCTGGGTGCACCGCTTCTACCGCTACTGCGGCTTCCAGACGCAGCTCGCGCCGACCAGCGGTGCGATGGGCTACGGCGTGCCCTCCGCGGTCGCCGCGAAGATCGTGCATCCGGATCGACCCGTGGTGTCGTTCTCCGGCGACGGCTGCTTCCTGATGAACGGCCAGGAACTCGCCACCGCGATGGCGCAGAAGCTGAAGATCGTCTTCTTCGTCATCAACAACGGCACCTTCGGCACCATCCGCATGCACCAGGAACGCGAATTCCCGGGCCGCGTGTCGGGCACCGACCTGCACAACCCCGACTTCGCCGCGCTCGCGCGCGCCTACGGGCTGCACGGCGAGACGGTGGAACGAACCGCGGACTTCGAAGCCGCGTTCGAGCGCGCATGGGCGGCGCCGCAGGCGGCGCTGATCGAAATCCGCGTGGAACAGGACGTCATCACCCCCCGCACGACCATCACGGCGATCCGCGCGGAAGCGGCTAAAAAAGCGTGAGGGGTGAAGGGTGAGGAGTGAGGGGTAACACCCTCACCCCGCCTTCCCTGCCTCCCCACCTATCGCATTGCTTTCCCCTCACCCCTCACTCCTCTCCCCTCACGATGCTCTATAACGTACTGGGCCACGTCTACGATCAGGACGCCCACAAGGAAGTCGCTACCGGCTTCTACCACGCCATCAAATCCACGCTGAAGACGGGCCGCGACTTTCCCGTCCTCGACCTGGGCTGTGGGACCGGCCTCGTCACCGAACTGATCGCGAAGCGCGGCTGTCACGTTGTAGGCCTCGACAATTCGAAGGAGATGCTGCGCGTCGCGCGGGAACGCTGCCTGCCTTACGCGGACCGCGCGTCGTTCCGGCTCGCCGACATGCGGAACTTCAGTGTCGCGAAGCCGGCTGCCGCCGCCTTCGCCTGCGCGGACATCATCAACCACTTCCCCACCGAACGCGTGGTCGGCGAGGTGTTCAATGCTGTCGCGAAGGTGCTGCGACCCGGCGGTTTCTTCACCTTCGACACCCTGAACCGGTACTGCTTTGAAGCCTATTGGCGGAACACGACGTTCTTCCACGAGTCTCCCGCCGGCGACATCGTGATGGACTGCGAATGGGACCCGCGCAAAGGCCTCGGCACCTGCTGGATGGCGATCTTCGAGCGCACCGGCAAGACCACCTGGCGCCGCCGCGACGACGTGCTCTACGAAAGGCTCTACAGCCATGCCGTGCTGCGGCGGCTGCTGAAGCGCGCCGGATTCTCGAAAGTCATCGCCCGCGACTGGAGTCCCTGGGACGACCAGCACCTCGAACCGGCGTACGACCGCACGCTGTGGACCGCCTTTAAGGGTGAGGAGTGAGGGGAGAGGGGTGAGGTGAACAGGGCCCGAACCAGTCTATCCCTCTCCTCTCTTGCCTTTCCCCTCACCCCTCTCCCCTCACCCC
>JBOIEQ010000096.1:0-16301 GCA_050741255.1 Burkholderiales bacterium
GCGTGATGCGGCCGACGCGCACGTTCGCGACGGGGCCGGTTTCCGCGGCCTTGACGGGCGCGGCCGCCGGCTTGGCCGCCGGGGTGGTCGGTGCCGCATCGGCAGCGGGCTTGTCTCCGGCCGCTGCGGCCGGGGGCGGCGCGCCGCCTCCCTTCTTCAATGCCTGTTGCAGGTTCAGCGTGCCGTCCGCGTTGACGATCAGCCGCGAGTAAAAGTCCGAGAGCGCGATTTCGTCGATGTTGACGGCGAGCGGCGCGAGGTCGAACTTGATGCCGCCGAGGAACAGCGAGCGCCATTTCAGCAGGTCCTGCGACGTGGCCTTGTCCAGTGAGGCGAAGTCCGCGACCGTGACTTGTCCCGCGTAGCGCATCGCCAACGCGGTTGGGGGTGCGGCGTTCGTCGCCCCGGGCGTCCCCGGAAAGTCGAGTTCGAGCTGCCCGATCGTGTTGAACGCACCGCCGGTGAGGACCACGGCGGCCTGCTCGGCGATATAAGGCTGGAAGGCGGCGAGCGGCAGGTCCTTAATGTCGACCTTGAGCCGGGCGGACTGCGGACCGGACACCATCGTGCCGGTCACGGCGACCTTGCCGGTGGTGTTGACGAGCGTGCGCAGGGACACAGCCTGCTTCTTGCCGGGGGCCGTCGTGAAATTTTCGACGGTGATGTTCAGCTTCGCCAGTTGGAGCCGGGCGGGCGTGGCCAGACTCTGGTCATCGACGGTCATGACGCCGTCGAGCAGCTGGTAGCGTTTGGCTTCGACCACCCATGGCGGTCCGGTATCGGCGCCAGGGGCCTGCGCCTGCGCGTTGGCTTCCTGCTCAGGCGCGCGTTTGATCAGCCGCGCGAAATGCAGCGAACCGTCGGGGTCCCGGGTCACGATGGCTACCGGCTGGCGCACGTTGAACGCCTCCATCGAGACCAGCCGTGCCGTCAGGTCGACCGTGGCATTGCGGACCTCGATCGCCGGCACCCGACCGAAAGGCTCCTTGTCGCCGGGGAACAGGGCCTTCAGGGCGTTGATGGTGGCATTGAGAGCAGTCAGTTTGGCGTCGAGCTTGCCGTCGGGAAGGCTGATGGCGAGCCCCGTGTCGAGATCGAGGGTGCCGTCGGCGATTTCCAGGTTGAGCACGCTTTCGTAGTAGGGATACAGCTCCTTGAGCCGCAGTCCGGCGACTTCGATGCGTCCCTCCACCGCCAGCGGCGTCAGTTGGACCTGGCTCGCGTGTTTGATGCTCTCCTTGCGTTCGGTGGCCAGCGCCAGCGTGACGTCGGCTTTTGCGCCGGGGGCGTTGGACAGGTTCTTCACGTTGGCCGCGAGGTCCTGCACGGTGGTGCGGAAGGGCCGCTCCGGCACCAGGTCGGCGACGCGTATGCGGCCGCCGGACAGGTCGATCTCGCCGACGGTGAAGCCGAAAGGCTGGCCGGGCGCGGCCGGGGGCGCAGGCTTGGCGCCGGGCGCCGGTTTCTCCGCGGCAGGCGCGGGCAGCAGGGCGAGCAGCGAGATCGCGCCGTCCTTGCGGCGGATGACATCGACTTCGGGTGCTTCGAGACGCACGCTCTTGACCGCGGCGGTGCGCGCGATGGCGTCCACCTTGTCCAGTTCGATCGCCAGGGTCTTCCAGGCGACGGCCGGCTTGCCGTCGGGGAACTGGACGGCAACGTCGCGGACGGCTGCCGTGCCAGACACGGCGAGGGTGGCAATCTGTTCCTTGCGGGTGGACACCGTGAGCACGAGCCGCGTGTCGAGCGCGCCGGACGGCAGTTTAAATTTCAGGGGCACCGGCGAATAGTCGAAGTACTTGGACAACTGCAGGCCGTCGAGATCGAGGCGCAGCGTGGTCTCGCGCGTGTCCTTGAAGGGCTTGGTCTCGCCGGTGAGGCCGACGGCATTGCCGTTCAGTTTGGCGGTCAGCCGCGGTTGCACCTTGAGGTCGGTGTAGTAGGGCAGGCTGGAAATGAAAGGGATGCCGAGGTCGAGGTCGGTGATGCTGTGCATCGCCTGTTCCGGCTTGTCGTCGAAGTCGATGCGGCCATCCGTGATCTCGATGTTGTTCAGCGAGAACGGCGGGGTGGGGCCATCGGAAGGCTTGGCGAGAATCTCGTCGATCAGGTCCTGGTAGTTGTAGGTCTTGTCCGCGTTGCGCACGATGCGGATGTGCGGCTTGACGAGCCGCACGGCGTCCAGCACGGGCGCCAGCCGGAAGAGCGAAAACGACGACAGGTTGACGTACAGCTCGTCGAAGGTGACGGCGGGAGTGTCGCCGGCGGGTTCCTTCATCGTGAAGCCGCGCACCGTGAGCGACAGCACGTAGGGGTTGAAGCCGAGCTTCTCGATGGTGACGGGCCGGTGTAGTACCTTCGTCAGTTCTGCCTCCACCTTGCCCTTGATCAGCGGCGGCACGATGAAGATGCCGATCACGCCGATCGTGGCCATGATGCCGGCGAACCAGAGGGCGATCTTGCGCGCGCGCGGGGTGCGGACGAACGCCAGTCCTCTGGCGGCATAACGGCGGACGGTATCGTTCAGAGCGGTCATGGCAGTCATCCAGAAAACAGAAAACAGACAAGGGGGGAGTGCGTTACCGGCATGCGCCGGTGTGACGGGCCACCGGGCGATTCCGCGACGCCATTATGGCGCGACTAGCGTGCCTGCGGCATCAGTACTATGCGGTATTCGGTTGCTGCCCGCACCGCCTTGCGCGAGTAGGCGAGCGGGAAGTACTCGCCTTTCTGCCACAACGGCGCGAGATCGCGGTAATGCGGACTGTCCGGATTCCCCGACTGGCCGGGATGGTTCACGGCCCGCGTGTTGTCCCAGTTGCCGACGTCCACCACGATGCGGAAGGACGCGCCGTTGATGTGGCGGAAATCGCTGACGCGGTAGGTGGATTGGTTGGGGGTGTAGGCCGAGCCGCCCTTCGCCAGCGGGCCGACGTTGAATTTGAGGCGTGTGGCCTCGTCGACGGCCGCGGACAGCGCGTGTTCGGGCAGGTTATGGTGCAGTTTGCCCCACTGCCACTGCCTCGGATCCGGCCCCTGCAGCTTCTCCATTTCGGCCCACGCTGCGGCCAGGCTGCCGAGCAGCACTTCGTTGCGCAGTTCCGTCGCGTTCGGACCGAAACGCGCCTCCGGTTTCTCCAGCGCGTCGAGCATGACGGCCGCGTCGGGCGGTCCCATCGCGTCGGCGGCGGCCTTGGACAGCACGGCTTCCTTGAACGCGCGCCCGAGGTGGCGCGCGAACCAGACTTCGGCCAGGGCCGCCTGCGGCGAGTCCGCACGCTGCACGGCGTGCCAGCCGCGCAGCAGATCGAGCGCGGCCTGCGTGCGGGCATCGCCGGAGGTGAGCGGGGCGAGCAGCGCGACGAGGCGGCGCGCGGGGATCGAGTGGATGTCGTTCTGCAGCCGCATCGAGTCCGCGAGGGAAACCTTGCCGCGTATCCCCAGCACTTCCGCGATGCGCGCGTAGCGCGAACCGTTGGTCCACTCGAAGCCGAGCATGCGCTGGCGGTACGGGAAATCCGCCGGCAGGTTCATCTGGTTGGCGGTGGCGAACCAGCCGCTCTTCGGATTGAGCACCCACGGCATCTGGTCCCCGTTCCAGAAGCCAGCCCATTCGTAGCGGCCGTCGCCGGGCACCGGCAGCAGGCCGTCGTAACCCACGCGCACCGGCGCGAGTCCGCCCGGCACCCAGCCGATGTTGCCCCGCGTGTCCGCGTAGACCTGGTTCTCGGTCGGCGCGCCCCAGTGCCGCATCGAGCGCCGGAAATCATCGAAGTTTTGCGCCCGCATGTAGTCGATGGCGCCGAAGTAGGGCGCCATGCCCGGTTCCAGCCAGCACGAGCGCACGGCGTAGCCCCGATCCTTGTCCGTGTCCGTGTAGATCAGCGGACCGTGGCGGGTGAACTTGAGCCTCGCGATCACGGGCGGCGCGCCTTTCACGCGGATCACTTCGGAGACCGTGCGCACCGGTTCCCAGCGACCCGCGTAACGGTACTCGTCCGCATTGGCCGGGTTCAGGTCGTAGACGTAGAGGTCTTCCTGGTCGATGCTGAAGATGGTGAGTCCGAAGGCGATGGTGCCGTTGTGACCGACGGAAATGCCGGGCAGCGCCGGCTCACCGGCGCCGATCACGTTCAGGCCCGGTGCCACCACGTGCGCGATATAGCGCAGGCTCGGCGTCGAGTAGGCCCGGTGCGGATCGTTCGCCATGATGGGTCGGCCCGTCGCGGACCTGTGCGGTGCGATCACCCAGTTGTTGCTGCCTTCGAAGGTTTCCAGCGCGCGTTCTTCCGCGGCGATGCGGACGGACGCCGCCGGCGCGCCGGGGGCCGTGGTCTTGATGCTGTCGCGCGTGAGGCGCACGCCCTGCGTCGCGAGGTCGAACACGCGCAGCACATCCTTCGGCAGACAGGGATCGAGGCCGTCGGGGAGGCGGGTCTCCCACGCCGGCTGCAGGCCGACGCGGATGCCGTCGGACTTGAGATCAGCGCGGCACGCCACGTTCGCGCGCGCCACCTCGCTGCGCAGGTTGCGCGTCAGGCCGTGCGAACGGATGCGCACCACGTCCTCCGGCGACCACTTCGCGGGGCGGTAACCGAGCAGCCTGAATTCCGGCGGCAGGCGCGAGGGATTGGCCTCCAGCCAGTCGATGTAGGCGTTGATGCCGGTCACGAAGGCGCTGGCGATGCGCTCGGCGCTGCGTTCGTCGGCGCCGCTCCGGCTGTAGGCCCGCCATTCGCGCGCCATGTCGCCGCGGTAGAGAAACAGCCGCGTCGCCTTGTCCTGCTCGACGTAGGCGGGTCCGAAGACTTCGGCGAGCTGGCCCAGCCCGCGCCGCCGCCACAGGTCGATCTGGAACAGGCGCTCGCGCGCGGCGTTCCAGCCCTGCACGAAGAAGGCGTCGCGCTCGCTGCCGGCGTAGATGTGCGGGACGCCCCAGCGATCGACCAGGATCTCTGCGGACGCCCGTAGGCCCGGCACCGGCAGGCGCAGATCGCCGGCGGCGCCGGGGACGGCCAGCGGGACCAGGCCCAGCCAGAGCCCTGCCGCGACGGCGGTCCACGTAGTCCGAAGTGCCATGTTTCCTCCCGCGGCGATTGTACCCGGCGCCGCGCGCGCAAGAAAAAGGGGCCAGTGGCCCCTGTTTCCATGTGCCGCCGCGGCTGCTCAGCCCTTGGTGCGGCTGCGGTATTCGCCGGTGCGGGTGTCGATCTCGATCTTGTCGCCGATCGCGCAGAACAGCGGCACCGGCACTTCGAAGCCGGTCTTGAGCTTCGCCGGTTTCAGCACCTTGCCCGAGGTGTCGCCGCGCACGGCGGGTTCGGTGTAGATGATCTCGCGCACCACGCTCTGCGGCAGTTCGATCGAGATGGGCCGGCCTTCGTACAGCACCAGCTGGCACTCCAGGCCCTCCTCGACGTAGTGCAGCGCGTCGCCCATGTTTTCCTCATGGACTTCGAGCTGGTTGTAGTCGGCATCCATGAACACGTGCATGGGATCGGCGTAATACGAGTAGGTCACATCCTTGCGCTCGAGCGTCATGATGTCGAATTTTTCATCCGCCTTGTAGACCGTTTCCTGGCCGGAGCCGGTCAGCAGATGCTTCATCTTCATCTTGACGACCGCCGCGTTGCGGCCGCCCTTGTTGTATTCGGCCTTCAGCACGACCATCGGATCCTTGCCGATCATCACGACGTTGCCGACGCGCAGTTCCATTGCGGTTTTCATGGGGAATCCTGCCTGCCCGGAATCAAAAAGACGGCGATTGTAACCGGTCCTTCACGAAGCGCACCAGCGAGGCCGCCAGCCCCGGACCGGCCGCCAGCCGGCCCGCCCAGTCCGCCGCATGCGCCGTCAGCGCGGGATGCGCGGCGGCGAACGCTCGCCATGCCGCCGCGACATCGCCCGCGCCGTTCCAGGCCTGCATGAATCCGTGAAGGGCCGCCGCCGGCGCGGGCGCCAGTCCCGCCGTGTAGCGCGTAAGAAAGGCCTCGAGCTTCACCCGGTGCGCGTCGGCCGCCTGCGGGTAGATGTTCCAGGCGAAGGGGCGCGCGGCGAGCTGCGCGCGCACGAAGGAATCCTCGCCCCGCACGCAGTTCACGTCGCAGGCCCACAGCAGCCGGTCGTAACCGGGCTGGTCGAGAAAGGGGATCGGGTGCAGCGTCAGCGCCCTGGCGCGCAAGGGGCGTCCGGCGACGAGCGGGGTGCGGAACCAGGCTTCGAGCGCGCGCGTGGCGACGCCGGCCGGCACGCAGCAGGCGACGGGCGTTCGACTGTCCGCCCACGCGTCGAGCAGCGCGGCCAGCGGGGCGGTGTCGTAGCAGAACAGAGAAACAGCGAGCGCGTCGGCTGCGGGCGCCGCATCGAGCGCGCGCCAGAAGGCGGCGCGGTCCTGCGGCTCGGCCTGGAACGCGGTTCGCGCGGCCGCGAGATCGCGTTCGACGAGCACGCCGCCCGTGCGGGGCGTGAAGCCGGGGAAGAAAAAATGCTTCACGAGCGGCAGGCGCGGATGCGGCGAGAGCAGGCCGTGGCAGCTTTCGACCCAGGCTTCCGCCGACAGGTAATCGAGATTGATCCAGGCCGGCGGCGCGGGCGCGGCCGCCATCGCCTCCACGTAGGCCGGCGGCAGTTCACAGCCGAAGGTTTCGATCACCACCTGCGCGGGCTCGGCGGGTGCGAACGCTGTTTCCCAGCGGCGTATCTCGACGCCCTCCACCTGTTGCTCCCGCTGCGCGGGGTCGATCGCCGGCGCGAGGCGCGCGAGCGTCTCCGGCCGGTCGATCCACAGTCGTGGCGTGAAACCGTGTTCAGCGGCCAGTTGCCGCGCGAGGCGCCAGCACACACCGGCGTCGCCGTAGTGGTCGACGACACTGCAGAAAATGTCCCAGCGGACCGGCATGCCGGGCCGGCGCTTCAGCGGGCGGGTGGTGGCAGGGCGCGGATCGCCGTGGCGAGATCGCGGCTGACGGCGCCCAGCGCCCGCGCGTAGGCGGCGACGAGTGCCGCATGGTCGGCGCCGTTCGCGGGCTCGCGCGCCGCCGTGCGGCCGGTGCGTTCCACGGCGCCGCTGCGCACCGTCCACAGTACTTCGACATCCGCCGCTTCGCCGAGCGCGCCGTCGAAGCGCGTGACGTTGAGCAGCACGCGAACGTCGGCATCGGCGGGCGCCGCCACCGACGACGGCCAGACCTCGGCGCCGCCGAGGGCGCGCGTGAGCTGCGCGGCGACGGTGCCGGGGATCGCGGTGCGCGGCGGATCGGACCAGCGGTGGAATTCCGCGAACGCAACGCGGCCCGTGCTTTCGCTGAGCACCAGTTGCGGCCGGTCCACGGTGCCGGGAACGGTCGTGGACACGATGATGATCCGGCGCGCGGTGTTCGGCGCGGAGGTTGCCGCGGTGCCGGCGGGGACGGCAGCATTCAGGTCGTAATAGGCGGTGGGTGGCGAGGTGCCGCAGGCGCCCAGGGCCAGCACGCCAAGGAGGATTGCGGAGGCAAGCGCGAAACGGGCGCGGACGAGGTTCACGGTGCGTTCTCCCTTTTGCCGCGGATCAGCGCTTCGGGCTGACGGTCGAGCAGGTCCGCCAGCGCGCGCACCGCTTCGGCCGCGCGCGTGATCTCGCGCAGCATCTCCTGGAGTTCCTGGCGCACGGGCGATTCGGAGGACAGGATCTGGTTGGCCTCGGTCAGCGTCTTGCGGGCTTCGATCAGCGCGGTGCGCGCTTCGGGGGCGACTTCGGTGTCGAGCCGCTGCACCAGCTTGTCCACGCCCTGCAGCGTCTTGTCGAGCGACTGCACGGCCTTGCGCAGGTCGGCGGCCAGTTCGTTCAGCGGGAGATCGTCGACTTTCTTCAGGATGCCGGCGAGGGAGGCCTGCAGCTCCGTCATGGGGCTCGGGATCGTCGGCACCTCGATCGGGAGCTTGGCCGTGTCGAGCTTGACCTTCGCCGCGCCCGGGAAGAAGTCGAGGGCCACGTAGAGCTGCCCGGTCAGCAGGTTGCCGGTGCGCAACTGCGCGCGCAGTCCGCGGTTGACGAGGATTTCCACCAGCTTGATGCCCCGCTCGCGCGCGTCGGTCGCGCCTTGGGCGACGCGCGAGCGCATGCGCTCGGGATAGATGTCGACATCCACCACGATCAGCACCTGCTGGTTCTGGCGGTCGAAGTCGATGCCGATGGATTTGACTTCGCCGATGTTGATGCCGCGGAAGTCCACCGGCGCGCCGACGGACAGGCCGCGCACGGATTCGCGGAACACGAGGCGGAATTTCTGGACGACCGTGTCCGGCTGCTGGAAGGCCGCGGCCCGGTCCGCGAACAGGTTGAACACCGTGTTGGGGTCCGCTTCCGGCGCATCCAGGGCATCCGGCGGCGTGCGGAAAGCCAGCCCGCCGACCAGCAGGGCGACCAGCGACTCCGTGTTCACCTGGATGCCGCTGGCGCTGAGGGTGACGTCGATGCCGCTGGCCGGCCAGAAACGGGTGCGGGACTTCACGAACTTGTGATAAGGCGCGTTGACGAAGACCTGGATCGAGACGCCGCCGCCGTCCTTGTCGAGTTCCTGGGCGACGACCTGGCCGACCTGGACCTGGCGGAAATAGACCGGCGAGCCGATGTCGATCGAACCGAGCGTTTCGCTTTTCAGCACGAAATGGCGCCCTGGCTGGTCGGATGTCAGCACGGGCGGGACTTCCAGGCCGGTGAATTCGCGGCGCTTCTCCTTGGAGGCGCCGACCGCCGTGCCGATGTAGACGCCGGAGAACAGGGTGCCCAGGCCCGACACGCTGGAGACCGACACGCGCGGGCTGACCACCCAGAACTTCACGTCCTCGACGAGGAAGGGCTCCGCTTCCTTTTTCATTTCCGCCGTGACCAGCACCCGTTTGCGGTCGGGCGTGAACGTCATGGCGGTGACGAGCCCGATCTGCACTTCCTTGTACTTGATCTGGGTCTTGCCGGGCTCAATGCCGTTGGCGGATTCGAAGGTGATCGTGATCGTGGGGCCGGTATTGAGGATGGACTGCACGGCGAGCCAGCCGCCGGCCAGCGCCGCCACCACGGGCACGAGCCAGACCAGTTGCGGCGACCACTTGCGCTTGCGGGCCGCCACCGCATCGGGGATGCCGGACAGGTCGGGCGGACGGGGCGTGTCAGCCATGCGCCGGCTCCGCTTTTTCCGCGGCATCCCAGATCAGGCGCGGGTCGAAGGCCTGGGCGGCGAACATGGTGATGATCACCACGCCGCAGAAGGCGATGGCGCCGCTGCCCGGCCGGATGATGGCCAGCGTCTGGAACTGGACGAGGGCGGCGAGCAGGGTCGCCACGTAGATGTCGAGCATGGACCAGCGACCGACCGCCTCGACCATGCGGTAGAGGCGGGTGCGCTGGCGCGGATCCCAGGCCGATTTCATCTGCACCGACATCAGCAGGAGGGTCAGCGCGATCAGCTTGGCGAGCGGCACGGTGATGCTGGCGACGAAAACGATCACCGCGAGCGGCCACGAACCGCTGTGCCACAGATAGACGATGCCGCTCATGATCGTGTCGCTCTGGGAGCCGAAGGTCGAACTGGTGATCATGACGGGGAGCAGGTTGGCCGGAATGTACAGGAGGAAGGCCGCGATGAGCAGGGCCCAGCTGCGGCGCAGGCTGTCGGACTTGCGCCAGTGCAGCGCGCTGCCGCAGCGCGGGCAGGCGGCGTGCTGTTCGACGGGTCCCGGGCGCGCGAGCTGGCTGCAAGTATGGCACACCAGCAAACCGGCGCGTGCGGCGGTCGGGGCGGGCGCGGCACTCATCGGGTCGCGCCCAGGCGTTCCCATACCGCGTGCGGATTGAACGTCGCCGCGGTCGCCGCCATCGCCAGCATGAGGCCCGCGAAACTCCACAGCGCGATGCCAAGTTCCAGGCGGGCGAGATGGGACAGCTTCACCAGCGAAACGATGGTGCCGAGCATGAAGACGCTCACCATGCCCCAGGGCTCGACGGCGTGCATGGCGCGCAGGACGGCAGTCCCTCCGCGCGGGACGCGGCCGCGGTGCAGCGGCAGCAGCAGCCAGATGATGCCGAACACCTGGACGCCGGGCGCGACGATCGTGGTGAAGGCCACCACGATCGCCAGGCTGCGCATGTCGTCCCGCCACAACGTGCGCACGGCGTCGGGCAGCGTGGTGATGATTTCATTGCCCTGCAGGTCGAGACCGACGATGGGGAAGGCGTTCGCCACCAGGAACAGCACGGCGGCGGCGAGGGCCAGCGCCAGCGTCTTTTCAATGCCGTGGGGAGAGTCGCGCCACAGGATCGCGCCGCAGCGGCCGCATTCCTCGGTCCCGCCTGCCGGCACCGCCCGCGCGTGCTGCAGCAGGTCGCATTCGCGGCAGGCGATCAACGTCGACGGGTGCGGATCGGTCATGCGCTCGAGCTTAAGCGGAGGCGGCCGGCGGCGGCAAGGCTCATTGCCTGCCGAGATGGGCGAGCGCCGCGCGCATCGGTGCGTCCGATACCCGGACGATACCGGTTAGGGGGTTGTCCATTTCGAGGATCAGGAAAATGGCGCCGGACACGCACAGGGCGCACAGCAGCAGCGCCACCACGAGCGTCCCGTTGCGCGGCGAGAACAGGCCCAGGCCCGCGAAGATCAGCGCCAGCCAGACGACGACAACCCCCAGCAGGGTCAGCGACACGGAAGACTCGTTGTGCAGGATGATCGTCCAGCGCATGTGGGCGAGGTCGTTGGAGAGCGCGATGGCCTGCGCTTTCAGTTCGCGCTGCACATCGTCACGCGGTGCCAGCACGCGCAGGCGGCGGGGGAGATACTCCACTCGCGAGGCGGACTCGGGGCTGTCGAACTCCGCCAGCCGCTTCCGGTCGTGGGCAAAAATGGCATCGGCTCCCGCAGAAAAGGTTTGCAGGACCGCCGTGCGCGTGTCGGCGGCCTCGGGGCCGTAATTGGCGAGCGTGCGATCCAACTCGATGATGCGCACGGCCATGCGGGTGAGATCGTCGCTCGTCCGGTCGAAGGAATTCTTGGCCGATGACACCAGCAGTCCAAGGACCAGCGCCGTCATGGTGGCGATGACCCCGATCGCCAGCTTCACGATGTCCTTGGTGTCCTCCTTGAGATGATGCCCGGGCAGACGCGCGCGCACGAAGAGGCCGGCCAGCGCGCTGCCGAATACGCACAAAAAGACGGTGATGGCGATGAGGGTCGAGGACACGGCTGGATTCTCCGCCCGTTCCCGACGACGGGCTAGCGGGCGCGGACGAAATATACCTCGTACTTCTGTCCGGCGACGGCCTGGAAGTAGGTGCCTCGCAGGATGTCCTTGCCCGGGTCGTAGGTCAGCGTGTAGTTGGAACCGTTGTAGCCGCCGGCGCGCAGTTCGAGAAAAACCCTGATCGCGCCGCCTTCACGGGAGGCTTGCGCGGCCGAGAAGGGGAGGGGGTTCGGATTGGCGTAGACGGCATCAAGCTTGCCGCCGGCTTCCACGCTCCTGATGGTGACCGTGTAGCCACCGTCGGGACGTATCCAGCGGCCCTTCAGCCCGTCGAAACTCTGGCCCCACGCCGCCGGGCACAGGGCAGGCGCCAGCGCGGCGGTCAGCAGCAGGCGCGTCGTGAGGGTTCTCACGATCTGCATCTCACGGAGCCACCAGACCGGCATTCGCCCCTCATGGTATCGGTTGATTCTCGCGCGGGGCTGTCCGCCGTCAGCGGTGGGGGAAGCTGGCCACCGTCGGAACGAACGAGCCATATCGCTTGAATTCGCGTTGCATGTCGTTTTCTCCCATTCATGAAGCTTGCGGTGCATCCGGTGCCAGCAAAAAGAAAACGCTTGCCCATCCTCCTCGCCGAAACCCTCTGCTGGGCCTCATCTATCTCCGCCCGGCAAGCCAGGTACGCCCGAGCAGGACGGATAGAACCAGGTGCAGGGCGACTGCCGGCCACAGCAGCGCGCCCGTGTAGCCGTTGCCGATGCCGACGAACGCCAGATAGGCCGTGACCGCAGCGCTGTAAATCAACAGGCCCAGGACCGGTGGCCCCGGCCAGCAGGCGATGCCCAGCGCGATCAGGGCGATGCCGGCCACGCGCGCGACCGGAATGGCGATGCCGATCAGTTCCGCCCCGAGCAACAGACGTCCGACGAGCGACGGGACGACGAGCATTGCCAAGCCCGTCGCAATTTCGCCGGCGGCGGCGAAGGGCAGCACCCGCTTCAGGGTCTGGGGTCGGATTGGCATCATCAGTCGCGCACACGGGGCGGTGGTGGTGGACGACAACCGCTAGCGTTTCTCCTCGGGTTTGACCTTGGCTGCTGCCGCCTGTTGCGCCGCCTCGGCCACCGCCTTCTGCTCCGCCGTAAAGGGCGCAAGCTTGAAGGTGAGTTTGTCGATCTTGCCGGAGAACTTGAATGGCACGTCGTAGCGCTGCTCCAGCAGGGCGACGCCGGTGCGCGTGTCCTCTCCGATGTCGAAAGTTTCGTCCTCCGGAAACGTGATCGGGATGGTGTGTTCCAGGGTATTCCTGGCTACTTCCTTGCCATCCACGGAGAGCACGCCCGTACCGCCCGCACCCAGCTCCGCGCTATCGGCCTTGAAGTCGAAGACGACGGTGTGCTTGCCGGCGCCCAGCGCCGGTCCGGTCCAGACCGTGCGCTTGAGATCGAGCAGGTTGTAGACGAACACGGGCTTGCCCCTGCCCAGGTCGAACGTGCGCGTCGCCAGCACCGCCACCACCCAGAGCGCCCCCAGCGCCAGCATGCTGTGGCCGATCCACCGCTTGCCGCCGGACCACCTGCGGCTGCGCCCAAGCAGGGTCATGAGGATCCCGGCGATCAACAACGCGATACCGGCGATCCTGATCACTTCGTTCTCAAGCCAGTAGTTGTAGCTCCGGCTCAGCAACAGCGCGTAGCCGCCGAACCGCCCGCCGTCGGTGACGATCACGCCTTCGGCGCCGCCGCGGGGAATGTCGAGCGAGGCGGTAATGGTGTAGGACTTCTGGAGGATGCTCGGCGCGCCGCTGTTGGGCACACCGCTCAATGGCCCGGAATAGGTGAACTCGGTTCGCCCCCCCGTCAGATTCGGCTTCGGCGCGTTCCAGCGCGCGAGCGTCGTATTGTCCATCGGCAGCACGTTGTACTTGGCCGCCTCCGCGTAAAACAGGGCCTGCAGTTGCTTCAGCTTGTCCGGCATCCTGGCCGCGAGGTCGTTGGACTGGGTGGGATCCTCCATGACGTTGTAGAGCTCCCACTTGTAGCCCGTGATGACGTCGGGCGGTTGGGCGCTGCTCAGCACCCACGGCGTCGTCGCCGGGGTCGTCGCGGCCACCCAGCCGTCGCTGTAGATGGCGCGATTGCCGAGCATCTCGAAGTACTGCGTCTTGTGCCGGGACGAGGCATTGGCGTTCGCCTTGTCCCAGGTGTACGCCATGCTCACGCCTTCGATGGGAAGCTGCTTGATGCCGTTGATCGAATCGGGCGCCGGGATGCCGGTCGCTTCGAGGATCGTCGGCACGATATCGATGACGTGGTGGAACTGGCGGCGGATGCCGCCCACGTCGTTGATGCGGCCGGGCCACGAGATGGCCATGCCCTGCGCCGTCCCGCCGAAGTGCGAGGCCACCTGCTTCGTCCACTTGAACGGCGTGCCCATCGCCCACGCCCAGCCTGCCGAGAAATGCGGGAAGGTCCGGTCAGACCCCCAGAACGGATACCAGAGAAACTGGGCCTTGACCGGGACTTCGACACCATTGAACGTCGTGAACTCGTTCGGCGTGCCGTTGACCATGCCTTCGGGGCTCGCGCCGTTGTCGCCGGAAATGTAGATGATCAGGGTGTTGTCGAGCTGGCCCAGGTCTTCCACCGCCTGGATGACGCGGCCGATTTCGTGGTCGGTGTACGCCAGGTACGCCCCGTAGACGTCGGCCTGCCGGGTGAAGAGCTTTTTCTCTTCGACGCTCAACGAGTCCCACTTCGGCAGCTTCGCACCGCCGAACTCTTTCTGCCCGTCCGGCCACGGGGTCAGTTTCGCGTTCTCCGGCATGATGCCGAGCTTCTTCTGGTTCGCGAAGATCTTCTCCCGCACTTTCTCCCAGCCCTCGTCGAAGAGGCGCATGTCGCTGACCTTCTTGATCCACTCCGGCGTCGGATGGTGCGGGGAGTGCGTGCCGCCCGGTACGTAGTAGACGAAGAACGGCTTCCCGGGCGCGATTTCCTTCAACTGCTTCATGTGCTGGATCGCCTCGTCGGCCATGGCCGTCGTGAGGTTCCAGTTGGGGTTGCCCTGGAAGGGGAAGATGGCCGTGGTATTCCGGAACAGGTTCGGCTGCCACTGGCTGGCGTCGCCGCCGACGAAGCCGTAGAAATATTCGAAGCCCATGCCATTAGGCCATTGGTTGAAGGGACCGGCCTGGGTGGACTGATAGGAAGGCGTATTGTGATTCTTGCCGAACCACGAGGTCGCATAGCCGTTGTCCCGCAGAATGGTTCCGACGGTGCCCTTCTCCACCGGAATGACGGAGTCGTAACCCGGGTACCCTGTCGTGATTTCGCCCACCACCCCGAAACCGACCGAATGATGGTTGCGGCCGGTGATGATCGCCGCGCGCGTGGGCGAACACAGCGAGGTGGAGTGGAAATTCGTGTAGCGCAGCCCGCTCTTCGCGATGCGGTCCAGAGCCGGCGTGGGGACGACACCGCCGAACGTGCTTGGCGCACCGAAGCCGGCGTCGTCGGTCATGATCAGCAGCACGTTGGGCGCGCCCTTCGGTGGCACCACGCGCGGCGCCCACCATGGAGTCGAGTCCGTGGCCTTGTCCTTGATCACGCCCCCGAACTTCGGGCTGGGCGGCGGAAGTTGCTGGCCGCTGAGGGTGGTGGTGGTACCGGGGGCGCCGGGAGTACCGGTGACCTGTTGCGCGGGCACCGGCAGCGGAGACGTCAGCAGGGCGACGACGGCAAGCAGCGCAGCGATGGGGGCGGGACTGGGTGTTTTCATCGTGTTCTTTCCGCTTTCCGAGAGGGCGATTGATGCTTCACCTGCAGGCGCGACCGATGGCGTCGAGCAGGTCGTTCCTGTTGAAGGGTTTGTGCAGCACCGCCACCGGCGCCAGCGTCGCCAGCGGTTCGCGGACTTCGTCGGCGGCAAGGGCGGTAATGAAGACCGTCGGGATGTCGCGGCCCTCGCGGGCCAGTGCCTTTTTGAAGGCGATGCCGTTGATGCCCGGTAAGTGGACGTCAAGCACCAGGCAGGTGTCGCGCGCGGGTATGCCATGCTCGACCAGGGCTTCCACGGAATCGAAGGCCGCGACCGGGTAGCCGCCCAGGCTGATCGCCCGCGCGAGCGCGCGCCGCAGCGACGCATCATCGTCGATGAGGATGACATTCCATCCATGCTGGGATCGCGGGATCGCCACGGCCCAGTATTGGCGGGCGCCCGATGCGGCGAAATACGACCTTGGTATTACGCGGAGGGGCGGGCGGACCGGACGGGGGGCTGCGTCGGCGCGGCGGACGCGGGCGGCAGGTTGAGGCGCTCGACGATCCGTACCAGATCGGCCACGGAGGCGGCCCCCATTTTCTCCATGACGCGGCCGCGATGGATCTTGACCGTGGCTTCCGCCGCGCCGAGGCGGCCGGCGATGACCTTGTTCAGCAGGCCACCGGCAACCAGCGCGCACACTTCCTGCTCGCGTGCCGTCAGCAATGCATAACGGGCCTCCAGTCCGGCTTTTTCGCTGCGTGCGCGTCCGTGGTCGTGGCTGCGGACCAGCGCTTCGCTCACCGCGGCGAGCAGGTCGTCCCGCGTGAAGGGCTTGGACAGGAACCCGACCGCACCGCCCTTCATGGCCTGGACCGTCGTGGACACGTCCCCGTGGCCGCTGACGAACACGATGGGCAGTTCGCGCCCGCCACGTGCGAGCGATGTCTGCAGGTCAAGGCCGCTCAATCCGGGCATGCGCAGGTCGCTGACGATACAGGCGGTGCCGGCGTGCGGCGGATGATTGAGATAGTCTTGCGCGGATGCGAACGTCTCGACCGCGTAACCCGCGGTCTGCAACTGCCGCTCGATGGCCCGCCGCATGGACGCGTCGTCGTCGATCACGAACACGGTGCCATCCCTGGGAACTGGACGTGTTTCGGGGGCGCGCGGCGGGAGCGCGAACTCGCCGGGGGAGCGTGCGGGCAATTCGACGCGGAACGTCGTGCCGCGGTCCGGCGAGGACCGCACGCTGAGCCGGCCGCCGTGCGCCTCGACGATCGTGCGGCTGATCGACAGGCCGAGTCCCATCCCGGCCGGTTTGGTGG
>JBOIEQ010000097.1:0-16164 GCA_050741255.1 Burkholderiales bacterium
ACGCTGGCCATGCTGCGCGGCTACTGCATCGGTGGCGGCGCGGCGATCGCCATCGGCTGCGATTTCCGTATCGCCTCGGACGATACGCGCTACGGCGTCCCGGCCGGCAAGCTGGGCCTCGGCTACCGCTTTACCGGCATCAACCGGCTCGCCCAGCTTGTCGGTCCGGCCTTCACCGCGGAGATTTTCTTCACCGGCCGTCAGTTCAGCGCACAGGAAGCGCTGGCGATGGGGCTGGTCAATCGCGTCGTGCCCGTCGCCGAGTTGGAGAAGACCGTGCTCGACACCGCCAATATCATCTGCAACAACGCGCCGCTGACCCTGAAGTCGATCAAGCGACACCTGATCGAATGGCACAAAGACGAGGCCGACCGCGACCTCAAGCTGTCGCAGAAGCTGGTGGACGATTGCTATACCAGCGAGGATTACAAGGAAGGCCGCACGGCCTTCATGGAGAAGCGCAAGCCGGTGTTCAAAGGACGGTAAGGTTCTGTCCCTCACGCGCGCCCGGGACCGGGCGCGCGTTTTCGTGTTGGCGTTCAATCGATTTTCGCGCCGGAATCCCTGGCAGCCTTCGCCCATTTGACCAGTTCGGTGCGCATGAATTCGCCGAGCTGGTCGGGCGTGCCGGCGATGATCTCGCTGCCCTGCGGCAGCAACTTGCCCTGGATGTCCGGCGACTTCAGGGCACGGGTGATTTCGGCATTCAGGCGGGCCACGGTTTCCTTCGGCGTGCCGGCCGGTGCGAAGAACCCGTACCAGTTGGCCGCGACCACGCCGGGATAGCCGGATTCGGCGAAGGTCGGCAATTGGGGCATCAGCGGCGAGCGCTGGGCGCTGGCCACGGCAATCGGTCGCACGCGCCCGGACTGCATGAACGGCTGCAGGGCGAGCATGGTTTCGAACAGCACGGCGACTTCGCCACCCATCAGCGCCGTGATCGCGGGTGCGCCGCCTTTATACGGTACGTGGATCATGGTCAGCCCCGCTGTCGTCTTGAAGATCTCGCCGGTCAAATGGAAGATATGACCGTTGCCCGCGGAGCCGAATGCCATTTCACCGGGTTTGGCCTTCGCCAGCGCCACCACGTCTTTCACCGTGCGTACCGGCAGCGAGGGGTGGGCGACGAACACCGTGGTCACCGATAGCGCCAGCGAGACCGGCGCGAAGTCCTTTACCGTGTCGTAGGGCAGCTTGGCGTACAGACTGGGATTGATGGCGTGGCTGGTGGGTGTCAGCAGCAGCGTGTAGCCGTCGCCCGGTGATTTCGCCACAACCTCGGTGCCGATGATGCCGCCCGCGCCGGGGCGGTTGTCCACGACGATCTGCTGGCCCAGGCCTTCACCGGCCTTCAGCGCGATCATCCGGGCGATGATGTCGGTGCCGCCGCCGGGAGCGATGGGAACGACGAGACGAACGGGCTTGGCGGGGTAGGCCTGCGCCTGCACAGCGCAGACTGCCAACGAGCCGACAACCGCCGCAACGATGCGGATAGAGCATTTCATGATCGCAATCTCCTGGAATGGTGCTTCCGGAATCCGCAGCCTTCATGGCCACGGAGTGCGATCCTCGCCCTCGGTACTGTCGGTCACGCGCCGCCGCGCGTGACGGCGGGCTTTGTTGTCGAACCACCATACCGGCACGCGGCGCCCCGCGCAACCGCCGGGTCAGGACCGGGACCGGCCAGCGCAGGCTTTGCTATACTTTGCGGCTGCGTTGCCGTGCGCGGCAACCCGGTTTAACTGCTCACCAAAATCAACGATCGACGGACTGCCGCCCCGCGTTTTGCGCCCGCGGCAGTCGTCACCAAAGCGAGAATCAACCGTATGGCATTCGATCCCCAGCGTCCCGACCTGATCGTCGGCGTAATCGGCACCGGCGCGATGGGCCGGGGCATCGTGCAGGTGTCCGCCGCGGGCGGACTGCACGTGATCATGATGGACACCCGCCCGGGCGCCGCGGCGGAAGCGCGCGAGTTCGTCGGCAAGATGCTCGACCGCGCGGCGGAGAAGGGCAGCATGACCCACGTCGATGCGCAGGCCGCGCTGGCACGCATCAAGGTCGTGGATACCCTGGCCGGTTTCGCGCCCTGCCACATGGTGGTGGAGGCCATCGTCGAAAACCTCGAACTCAAGCAGAAGCTGTTCGGCGAACTGGAAACTGTCGTCGGACCGGAGTGCATTCTCGCCACCAACACGTCGTCGATGTCGGTGACGACCATCGCGGCGAAACTGAAGACGCCGCATCGCTTCGCCGGGCTGCATTTCTTCAATCCGGTGCCGCTGATGAAGCTGGTCGAAGTCATCGACGGTCTGCGTTCGGAACCCTGGGTCGGCGATGCGCTGATGGTCATCGGCAAGCGCATGACGCGCGAGTCGGTGCGCCTGAAGGACGCGCCGGGCTTCCTGGTCAACCAGGTGGGCCGCGGCTTCTCGCTCGAAGCCTCGCACCTCGTGTATGAGGGCGTTTCCAACTTCACCGACGTGGACCGCGTCATGCGCGACGTCGGCGGCTTCCGCATGGGGCCGTTCGAACTGATGGACCTGACCGGCCTCGATGTCACGCAGCCGGCCTCGGAGCTGATCTACTCCCAGTTTTTCCACGAGCCGCGCTACCGCCCGAACCTGATCATGCGCTCGCGTTACGATGCGGGCGTGCTGGGTCGCAAGAGCAACAAGAAGGGCTTCTACGAATACGATGCGGACATGAAGCCGATCGTGGACAAGGAGCCGCCCGCGCCGACGGCGAAGCCCGACGGTGTGTGGATCAGCCCCGCCGAGCCCGCCGGGCATGCGATCCTGACCGAACTGGTGAAGAAACTGGGCGCGCGCATCGAACCGTCCACCGGCAAGCCCTCGACCAAGGCGCTGATTCTGGTCACGCCGTACGGAGAGGATGCGACGACCGCGGCGGTGGAGCAGGGCCTCGACCCGAAACGCACCGTAGCCGTCGATACGTTGTTCCCGATGGTCAAGCGCCGCACGATCATGGGCACGCCGGTCACCGACCCGGCCTACCGTGCCGCCGCGCATGGCCTGCTGGCTTCCGACGGCGTACCCGTCACCGTCTGCAGCGACAGTCCGGGCTTCATCGCCCAGCGCATCGTGGCGATGATCGTCAACGTGGGCTGCTCGATCGCGCAAAGCCGCACCGCAGTGCCGGCCGACATCGACAAGGCGGTGACGCTCGGCCTCAACTACCCGAACGGTCCCTTCAAATTTGCCGACGTGCTGGGCGTGGACCGTATCCACAAGATCCTGACCAACATGCAGCGCATCTACGGCGACCCGCGCTACCGCCCGAACATCTGGCTCACGCGCCGCGCGAAGCTGGGGCTGTCCGCTTTGACCCAAGAAACCTGATTCCCGAGGAGACTGCGATGATGAACGCCTATATCTACGAAGGCCTGCGCACCCCGTTCGGCCGCTACGCGGGTTCGCTCGCCAAGGTCCGTCCCGACGACATGCTGGGCAGCGTGATCAAGACGCTGATGGCGAAGAGCGCCTTCAAGGTCGACCAGGTCGAGGACGTCGTCGTCGGTTGCGCCAACCAGGGCGGTGAGGACGCGCGCTGCGTCGCGCGCCATGCGGCGTTGTCCGCAGGCCTGCCGATCGACGTCCCGGGCACCGTGCTCCAGCGCAACTGCGCCAGCGGCCTCGATGCGCTGGTGTATGCCTCGCGCAGCCTGGCGGCGGGGGAAGGCGATGTCTTTATCGTCGGCGGCGTGGAAAGCATGAGCCGCGCGCCCTTCGTGTTCGCCAAGTCGGAGAACCCGTTCAGCCGCGACCTGCGTATTTTCGACAGCACGATCGGTCCGCGTTTCTCCAACCCGAAGCTGAACAAGCAGTTCGGCGACGACCAGATGCCGCAGACCTCGGACAACCTGGCGAAGGAATACGGCATCACCCGCGAGGCGGCCGACAAGTTCGCGGCGTGGAGCCAGCAGAAGTATGCCGTGGCGAAAGGCGAGGGCTACTTCGCCGGCGAGATCATGCCTTATGAAATGCCGGCAGGGCGCAAAGGCCCGGTGCCGCCCGTGTCCGAGGACGAGCATCCGCGGCCGGAAACCACCATGGACGTGCTCGCCAAGATGAAAGTGCTGTACGAAGGCGGCGTGACTACCGCAGGCAACGCGTCCGGTGTCAACGATGGTGCGGCCGCGATGACCGTCGCGACAAAAGCGGCCGGCGACAAGGCCGGCGTCAAGCCGATTGCCAGGATCGTGGCGACCGCCGCCATGGGGGTGGAGCCGCGCATCATGGGGATCGGTCCGGTGCCGGCAGCCAAGAAAGCGCTGGCGCGCGCGGGACTCACGATCAAGGACATGGACATCATCGAAATCAACGAGGCCTTCGCCGCGCAGGTGCTGTCCTGTCTGAAGGGCCTCGGCGTGGCCGAGGACGACAAGCGCGTCAACCCGAACGGCGGCGCGATCGCGATCGGTCACCCGCTCGGCGCTTCCGGCACCCGGCTCGCGCTGACCACCGCGCGCCAGCTCCAGCGCAGCGGCGGCAAGTACGCGCTGGCGGCGCTGTGCATCGGCGGCGGGCAGGGGCTGGCCGTGATCCTCGAACGGGTCTGAGCATCGTTCCATTGATCGCAACGGGCCGGTGCGGTGACGCGCCGGCCCGTTTTGCTTGGAGGAGTTCATGAGCGATTTTTCAGCCGTCACGCTGATCGGCGGCCGTTTCCAGTGGGACGATCCTTTCCTGCTGGAGGAACAACTGACCGACGACGAGCGGCAGATCCGCGACACCGCGCGCGCTTATGCGCAGGAAAAGCTGATGCCGCGCATCCGCGACTGGAACCGCACCGAAACCTTCGATCCGGCCGTGATGCGGGAGATGGGCGAACTGGGGTTCCTGGGCGCGCCACTGGAAGGCTACGGCTGCGCCGGCATCGGCTACGTGGCCTACGGACTGGTCATGCGCGAGCTGGAACGGGTGGATACCGCCTTCCGTTCCGGCGCCGGCGTACAAACCTCATTGGCCATGACGCCGATCTACGCCTACGGCACCGAAGCGCAACGGCAGAAGTACCTGCCGGGCATGGCGGCGGGCGAGATCCTCGGTTGCTTCGGGTTGACCGAACCCGACCACGGATCCGATCCCGGCAGCATGAACACCCGGGCGAAGAAGGTGGATGGCGGCTGGGTCCTGAACGGCGCCAAGCTGTGGATCACCCATGCGCCCATCGCCCATCTGATGGTGGTATGGGCCAAGGACGACGAGGGCGCCATCCGCGGCTTCATCCTCGAGCGCGGGATGAAGGGCCTCTCCACCCGCAAGATCGAAGGCAAGTTCTCGGTCCGGGCCAGCCCGACCGGAGAGATCGTGATGGACCAGGTTTTCGTGCCCGATGAGCAATTGCTGCCGAACGTCAAAGGGCTCAAGGGACCTTTCGGCTGCCTCAACAATGCCCGTTTCGGCATCTGCTGGGGCGCGCTGGGCTCGGCCGAGTTCTGCTGGCACACCGCACGCAATTACGTGATGGACCGCAAGCAGTTCGGCCGACCGCTCGCGGCCAACCAACTCATCCAGAAGAAGCTCGCCGACATGCAGACCGAGATCACGATCGGCCTGCTCGCCTGCCTGCACGTGTCGCGCCTGAGGGAGCAGGGCAAGGCCTCGCCCGAAATGGTGTCGCTGATGAAGCGGAACTCCACCGGCAAGGCGCTGGACGTGGCGCGCACCGCCCGCGACATGCTGGGCGGCAACGGCATTTCCGACGAATACGGCGTGATCCGGCAACTGCTGAATCTGGAGACCGTGAACACGCTGGAGGGCACGCACGACATTCACGCGCTGGTACTGGGACGTGCGCAGACGGGCATCTCGGCGTTCAATTGAGGCAGGCACGAATGTTAAAACGCTGCGCTGTTACTGCCCTGGTATTGGCAGCGACGGGGACAGCACCTGCGCAGACCACGGGGTTTTACGTACGCGCTTCGGCAAACTATCAACAGAACCGGGATGTGCCGCTGACCGACAATCTGCCGCCCGGTGCGGGCAGCTGGTTTGGCTACGGCGTCCCCGGCAATCCGTTCGGTTTCGTCATTCCCGGCAATCCCAATGAGGGGGACAAGCACCCGCATTCCAGCCGCTGGGGCGGGGGGCTGGCATTGGGATACAGGGCGTCGCTGTTGTTGCGCTACGAGTTGTCGGTGGATCGCACCAGCGGCAGCACGATCCAGTTTGCGTATCCGTCCCTGGTTGCGCCGTCACCTGCAGAAAGCGTCTGGTTCAGCGTCACCAGCACCCAGATGATGGGCAACGTCTATCTCGACGTCGCACCACTGCTGCCGCCAGACGCGCTGGGCCCGGTGAATCCCTATGTGATGGTGGGCGCGGGTGTCTCGCGCAATACCAATGGCGACTACCTGTGCAACTCGCTCAACTCCTGCACGGCCAATTCGTACGCCACCGCGGCCACGCATTACGACTTCGCCTGGCAGACCGGACTGGGAATCGTATGGAAGATCACGCCCGCGGTAGCGATGGATTTCGGTTATCGGTACGTGGACATGGGAACGATCCGCGGGGCCGATGTGCAGGCGCCGTTCCCGGCCTGGGGATTGAACGGGCGGCTGACCGCGAACCGGTTTTCGGCAGGCCTCGTCTACACGTTCGGCGGCAAATAGATCTGCGGTAAACTGAAGAAAAATCGGATGCCGCATGAACCGCATCGCGGACTAGCATGACCAACCTGGAGGAGCATTTCATGCGCACACCCACCAATCCCGTACGTCGCCGCCTGCTGGCTACTGGCGCGGGCGCCGTTGCCGTTGCCGGCCTTGGTCGTGCCGCCGGGGCATTGGCCGCTGACACGGCAGAGGCCAAGCTGCCACCCTATGTGAGCTGGAAGGACCCGCGCAGCATGATCGTGCATACCTCCAGCACCCTGGAGACCCGGCGCACGGCGTTCGGCAGCAGCCTGATCACACCTGCCGACCGCCTGTACATCCGCAACAACCTGCCGGCGCCTTCCGCGGCGATCGTGGAAGACCGCGATGCCTGGGAAGTGACGTTCGCCGGCGTACGCACTCCGCAGACGCTTTCCGTCAGCCAGTTGAAGCGCATGGGGCTGGAAACGATCGCGATGGTGCTGCAATGCTCCGGCAACGGTCGCGGTCTGTTTCCCACCAAGCCCAGCGGTACGCCCTGGAGCGTCGGTGCGGCGGGGTGCATTGAATGGAGCGGCGTCCCGGTGCAGGCCGTGGTGGATTCGCTCGGCGGGGTTGCCGATGGAATGCGCTTCATGACCAGTACCGGCGGCGAAACCCTGCCCGCAGGCATCAATCCTCTCAGCGTGATCGTCGAGCGCTCGGTGCCGCTCGCGGCGATGCAGGATGCACTGCTGGCGTGGGAGATGAACGGCGCACCGATTCCGCTGGCGCACGGCGGACCGCTGCGCGTGATCGTGCCGGGCTACACCGGCGTCAACAGCGTGAAGTACGTGAAGCGCCTGGCCTTCACGGCGGTGGAAACCGATGCGGCGATCCAGAAAACAGGCTACCGGATGTCGCCACCTGGGCAGAAGGGCGATCCCAGCCAGCCGTCGGTGTGGGAGATGGGCGTCAAATCGTGGATCAATTCACCGGCGCCGGAAGCCGGTCCGGTGCAGGCCGGGCCGCTCATGATCCGGGGCGTGGCTTTCGGCGGCATCAATGCTCTGCGCAAGGTTGACGTCTCCACCGACGGCGGCAAGAGCTGGAAAGAGGCGCGCCTGGTAGGAGCGGACCTCGGACGCTATGCGTGGCGGCAATTCGTACTGCCGGTGACCCTGACCCCCGGTACCTATGCGATCGCCTGCCGCGCAGTGGATTCCCGGGGCAACGTGCAGACGGAAGGCCGCCTCGAGAACACCGGCGGCTACAGCAACAGCAGCTGGCGCGACCACAGCCTGCAGATCACGGTCGCTTGATGCGGGGCCTGGCCCTGGTGTTTCTGGTTCTGTCGGCACCTGCCGCCGTCGCGGCGGATGCCGCGGCGATGGCTGCGGGGAAGGCGCTGTTCCTGCAAGGTGCTGTGCCTGCCTGCGCGATCTGCCATACCTTGAAGGATGCGGGTGCCGAGGGGGCGATCGGCCCTGTCCTGGATGAACTAAAACCCGATGCGGCCCGGGTGGCTAAAGCAATCAAGAATGGCATTGGCCAGATGCCGCCCTATGTGAACCTGAGCGAACAGCAGATCCAGGCACTTGCGGCTTACGTGGCGCGTGCGACAGGGGCCAAGTAGGGAGGGGCGTTCGCCCCGGAGGGCACGCGCCGTTCAGTAATCGGCGAACATCCTTCGCAGCATCGCGGGGTCGCTGGTGGACGCAAGCCCGAGCATCAGCAGGACGCGGGGTTCTGCGGGCTCAGGCTGTCGGCGGCGATGATGCCCAGTTCGTCGAATTCGATCCCGGAATTGCGTGAATGAACACAGCGGGAAACCACAGGGCACGGACCAGTATTTCGACATGGTAGTTGGTTTTGAAGGTGGATCAGGGGAGGGCGCTGCATGTCTAGATAAATGAAAGTGGGCGGGCAATTGGTCGTACGCTCACGACTCGGCGCCTGTCGTTCAAAACCGAAGATTCGCGCGGGGGCGGAGAAACTTTATTTCCGCGCGGCCAGGCTCGCCAGATGAAATTCCAACGCCTCGAAATAGTCCGGCTCATCGGCCACCTTCTTGAGCAAGACCTTTTCGCCAGGTTCGCATGCCGGCATTTTCCTGGTCGCCAGCGCCAGCAGTACCTGGCTTCTCAACCGTATGCCGGCGATCAGGCTCAGTTCAATAATCGACTCGTATACGTGCGGATCACCGTTCCTGACCGCTTCGGCGAGAGCTTTGCGCCCGAGAACATAGGCGGCCATGCACGCGGCGTCAGCGGTCCTGTAAAGATCCGGTGTTTCGTAATTGACGGCATTGGTTTTACGGCTGATTTCGACCGCACCGATCCAGTCGCTGCTGACCGGCGTCGCCTTGGCGGTGATCTTCCAGCCGTCCTCGGTGCTTTCTTTGGTGGCTACGAGTACGGCTGGCGCGATCGTGATGGGCATGGCGACGTTCGTTTGTGTGGCGACAGATGATAGTAGTCCGTTTTACGCGCAGGTAGCCATGAGTGTTCAGGAGGCGCGTAATGTTTGGACTCCAGAACGGGTGGTGTTCTTGGCGGCAGGAGTTACGCTCGGTGCTGTGGCTATTGTGTTTGCTGTATGGGATTGCCACGGAGAGATTTGCGAGAAGAACGAATACACCGGAGCAAAATGTGCGCGAGGTGTCACGCATTTCCTTAAACACACCGAGGTAGTAGCGCGCCCGCCAGCCAGCTGTCCGGGTCCAGTCGTGGCACGGCAATGATCCATTGCGGACGTCGCTGGGTGTTACCGGAATCTCCCCGAACAAATTGAAGGGCGCGCGGCACCTAGCGCGCTATCGGTCCATATGAGGTGTTAATCCCTTGAAAAACAGCGAGACAGTCGCTGCTTAAATATAGTTTACATAATACACATTATGCGTCTGTACAGATTCTCCAATCACAAGGAAAACCCATGGAAACGGCTACTTGGCCGGTGGCTTGGCTGCCTGTTCCAGGATCGCCACTACGTCCTTCTGGCCCCGTTCCTGGGCCAACTGCATGGCGGTCTTGTCGCCCCAGTTCTTGAGCCCGGTATCAGCGCCGCTGTTCAGCAGCAGCCGGGCCACCGGCGCGTTCCCTTCATAGGCCGCCATCATGAGCGCGGTGAAGCCGTTCTCGCCCTGGGCGTTGACGTCGGCTCCATAGGCCAGCAACAGCTTGGCGACTTCCACGTTGCCGCGGGTGGCGGCGTAGATCAGCGGAGTCCAGCCTTCGCGGTTTACCTCCGCGCCGCCGCTGACCAGTATCCGGACCATATCGGGCCGGTTGTTCACTGCAGCCATCATCAGGGCGGTCTCGCCCAGCGGGTTCGCGCGGTTGACCTGCGCCTTGGAGGCCATCAGTGCCTTGACCACGTTCAGGCTGCCTTCCTTCACGGCCAGCATGAGCAGGGTGTTGCCCTGGGCATCCACCGTATTCGGATCCACCCCCTTGGCAACCAGCATGGTGATCTCGTTGCCATTGTCCCGTTTGACGGCCGTCAGGGCATCGTCATAGGCCCCGGCGTGGGCCAGGAGAGGTAGAAGCGCCAGCAGAGGACCGGTGCAATTCCGCAGAAAACGTTTGATAAACATGGTTCTATACCTTGAATAATTGATGAAAATTATCAGTTGTCTGGCTGGCCATCTGATCTTCGGAAACACCCCTTAATTCAGCCAGGTAGCGGGCGACATGCCTGACGTAGCCCGGCTGGTTGGTCTTGCCCCGGTACGGAACGGGTGCCAGGTAGGGGGAGTCGGTCTCCACCAGGAGGCGGTCAAGGGGTACCTTGCTTGCGACCTCCTGCACCTGCTTTGCGTTCCGGAAGGTCACGATACCCGAGAAGGAGATGTAGAACCCGAGTTCAAGCGCGGCTTGGGCCACCTCCCAGTCCTCGGTGAAACAGTGCATCACCCCGCCCGCCTCCCCCGCCCGCTCCTCCCGCATCAGGCGGATCGTATCGGCCGACGCTGACCGGGTGTGGATGATCAGCGGCTTGCCGCAGGCGCGCGCCGCACGGATGTGAGTGCGAAAGCGTTCGCGCTGCCATTCGAGATCGCCGGTCAGGCGGTAGTAGTCGAGCCCGGTCTCGCCGATGGCCACCACCTTGGGCAGCGCGGCACGTGAGGTCAGGTCGGCTTCGGTCACCACCGGCAGGTCTGCATAATCCGGATGCACACCTGCCGAGGCGTAGAGAAAATCGTACGCGGTCGCGAGCGCGTGCACCCGCGGAAAATCCTCCAGCGTGACGCTGACGCACAGGGCCTTGGCGACGGCATTTTCCCGCATCAGCGCGAAGATGCCATCGAGCTGGCCCGCGAGTTCGGGAAAGTCGAGGTGGCAGTGCGAATCGACCAGCGGGGCGGTCATGCGGCGAGCGCCCGGCCGCTGCGTGCGGCGGCGTATTCCAGCATCAGTTGTTCGATGAAGAGCTGCGCGTTGAGCGGGTGGTCGACCGCGCGTTGCGCGCGCGTGGAGAGCCGGTAGAAACGCCCCGCCGCCACCGGCCCGGTTCCGCCGCCCAGTGCTTCCAATTCGCGCGCGAAATCGGGGTTGAACAGGATCCCGGCACCGCCCGCGGCCGCGGCGAGGTCGTAGGCCCAGCGCTGCAGCCAGCCGACCAGCCGGTCGACCGGAAACGAACGCACGCGCTCGGCCACCGCGAGTGGCGCGAACTCGCGGTCCGCCAGCAGCGTGAGGAACTCGCGGCGCTGTTTCCACCAGTCCGCGTCGTCGTACTCCGCCGCCAGCAGCGGTGCGCCGCCCGCCTGCGCGAGCGCGAGCGCCGGCTGTTCCACCCGGCCCTGCAGCCAGGCCTCCGCTTCGTCGCCGGGCGGCAGTCCGATCGCGATTTTTTCGCAGCGGCTGAGTATCGTCGGCAATACGCCTCCAGTGCGATGGCTGACCAGGATGAATCGCGTGTCCGGCGGCGGCTCTTCCAGCATCTTGAGCAGTGCGCTGGCCGCCGCGGTGTTGAGCGCCTCCGCCGGCTGCAGCAGGATCACCTTGCCGCCTGGGCGGTGCGCCGAGACCTCGACGAAGGCGTCCAACGCCCGGATCTGCCCGATCCTGATCTGGGTCGGCGCGCGTTTGGATTTTGTGTCCCCGCCCTCTTCCGACTCCCCTTCGTCGGTGTCCAGCATCACTTCTCGGAAATCAGGGTGACTGCCCGCGGCAAACCAGCGGCAGCCGTCGCAGACGCCGCAGGGCCGCGCGGTCCCAGGCGTCTCGCACAACAGGGCCTGGGCCAGGCGGCGCGCCAGCACGAGCTTGCCGATGCCGCGCGGCCCTCGCAGCAGGAGCGCGTGCGGCAGCCGTTCGAGGCGCCCCGCGAGGCTCGCCCAATGCGGTGTCAGCCAGTTCAGTTCTAGTTCAGGCATCGTGCCTGCAGCAATTGTTCGAGCGCCTTGCGGACCGTGGCGGGCCGCTGGGTGGCGTCGAGGGTGACGAAACGCGCCGGCGCTTCCGCGGCGCGCCGCAGATAGCCTTCGCGCACGCGCTCGAAGAAGGCGGCTTTTTCCTGTTCGAAGCGGTCGGCCACCTTGACCGCCGCGAGCCGGGTCTGCGCCACCGCCACCGGCACGTCAAAGAAGATCGTGAGATTGGGCTGCAGGTCACCCTGGACCCAGTGTTCCAGTTCCTGCAGGCGTTCCCAGGGCACCTGCCGCCCGCCGCCCTGGTAGGCAAAGCTGGCATCGGTGAAGCGGTCGCACAGCACCAGCGCGCCACGTGCAAGCGCCGGCACGATCACGTCGTTCAGGTGCTCCCGCCGTGCAGCGAACATCAGCAGCGTTTCGGATTCCGGGTGCATCCGGCGGCCCGGACTCAACAGGAGTTGACGGAGCGCTTCACCGAGCGGCGTGCCGCCCGGTTCGCGGGTGACGACCAGCTCGGCGACGCGTTCGCGCAACCACGCCGCGGCCCACTCGATTTGCGTGCTCTTGCCCGCGCCGTCGATGCCCTCGAACGTGACGAAGGTACCGGCGGACGGTTTCGCTTGCGGTTTCTGCTTCAAGGCCTGCCCTGACGTTTTTGGTATTTTGTCACCGCGCGGTTGTGATCGGCGAGCGTGCGGGAAAATTGCGAAGTCCCGTCGCCGCGGGCGACGAAATACAGGGCATCGGTGACCGCGGGACGAAACGCTGCGTTGAGCGAGGCCAGGCCCGCCAGTCCGATCGGCGTCGGCGGCAGGCCGTCGCGGGTATAGGAGTTGTGGGGGGTGTCCGCCAGCAGGTCCGGCTTGCGCAGATTGCCGTCGAAACGCGTCCCCAGTCCGTAGATCACCGTGGGATCGGATTGCAGGCGCATGCCCGCGCGGAGGCGGTTCACGAACACCCCGGCAATCATGGCGCGGTCAGCGTCCACGCCGGTTTCCTTTTCCACGATGGAGGCCAAAATAAGGCCTTCGTACGGGCTTTCGTAAGGCAGATTGACCGCGCGTCCCGTCCACAGCACCGCCAGTTGCGCATCGAGCGCGCGCTGGGCGCGTTTGAGCACATCGAAATCGCTCGCGCCGCCGGCGAAGAAGTAGGTGTCGGGTAGGAAGGCGCCTTCCAGCGACGGGGCCGTCAGGCCAAAGCGTGCGATGAGTTCGGTTTCGGTGAGCCCGCGGCTGTCGTGTGCCAGCGCGGGATGGCGGTCGAGGGCCGCGCGCAACTGGGCGAATGTCCAGCCTTCCAGCAGCGTGATGCGGTCCAGCGTGCGCTCGCCCGACGTGATGCGCTCGAGGAGCGTGGAAACCAGTGTGCCCGCCGCTACTTGATAGTTGCCGGCTTGCAGCGTGGTGTCCTTGCCCATCACGCGCCCCAGTACCTCGAACGCCAATGGCAGTCTTAGCACGCCCGCTTCGGACAACTGATTGGCCACTGTGCGCAGGCTGCTGCCCTGCTTGATCGTGAACGCCGCACCTTCCCCACTCACCGGCAGCGGCGAGAACGCGTAGGCCACGAGTGCAAGCACGGCCATACACGCGAGCATCACCAGACGGAACAGCCAGCGGCACAAGTGGTCAGCCCTCGTCCTGCAGCCAGCGTGCCGCTGCGACGGCCAGCGGACCCGGCGTCCAGTCGCCCATCCCATCGACCGCGCGCACTGGCCACAAGCCGATCACGCTGTTGACGAGGAAGAACTCATCCGCCACCCGCAGGCGTGCCACCGGCACCGGTTCGATGCGAGCAGCGATCCCGCGTGCGGCAGCGAGTGCCAGCACGCGGTCGCGCTGCACGCCGGCGATACCGGCACCCGCAAGAGCCGGAGTCACCAGCGCGCCGCGCTCCACGAGGAAAACGTTGCTCATAGTGCCGCCGACCAGGTCGCCACGATGGTCGAACAGCAGCCCTTCCGCGATCTCGTCATCGGTCCATTCGGCCCGTGCGAGGACGCTGTCCAGACGGTTGAGGTGCTTGATGCCCGCCAGCGCCGGCTGGAAGGTCGCGCGCGTTGCGCATAACCGCACGCGGACGCCTTCGCTGGCCCAGTGTGCGGGCCGTTCGGGTGCGGGCGTCACCGCTACGATGCGAGTCGTTTGCGCCGCCGCCGGCAATGTGTAACCGCGGGCGCCCGGACCACGGGTGATGGTGATTCTGGCCACGCCGTCAGGCGCCGTGGCCGCAGCCTGCGCGACTTCGTTCGCCAGCAACCGCTCCGTCGGACAGGCCAGGTGCAGCGCCGAGCAGTCGTGAACGAGTTTGCGGTACTGGTGTTCCCACTGCCGGGGATTGCCGTCGCGCAGGCGCAGCGTGCGGAAGACGCCATCGCCGTAGGCAAACCCACGGTCGTGGATCGGCAATGCATCAGAGAAGACGCCGTTGATCAGCGGCATGGCGACCGCCGCGCGCCGGATCACACCCGGCGGAACACCAGGCTGCCGTTGGTGCCGCCGAAGCCGAAGGAGTTCGAGAGCGCGACGTCGATCTTCATCTGGCGCGCCGTGTTCGGCACGTAGTCGAGGTCGCACTGCGGATCCTGGTTGACGAGGTTGATGGTCGGCGGCGCGATCTGGTGTTTGACCGCCAGTGCGCTGAACACAGCCTCGATGCCGCCCGCAGCGCCGAGCAGGTGGCCAGTCATGGATTTGGTCGAGCTGACGGCGGTTTTCTTCGCGTGGTCGCCGAGCGTGCGCTTGACCGCCACCGTTTCGGCGATGTCGCCGAGCGGCGTGGAGGTGCCATGCGCATTGACGTAATCGACCTGGTCGGGATTGACGCCGCCGTTGCGCAACGCATTGAGCATGCAGCGGCGCGCGCCGTCGCCGTCCTCGCTGGGGGCGGTGATGTGATGGGCGTCGGCGCTGACCCCGTAGCCGGCGAGTTCGCAATAGATCTGCGCACCGCGTTTTTTGGCGTGCTCGTATTCTTCCAGCACCACCATGCCGGCGCCCTCGCCCAGCACGAAGCCGTCGCGATCCTTGTCCCACGGGCGGCTGGCCGCGGCCGGGTCGTCATTGCGCGTCGACAGCGCGCGGGCGGCGCAAAAACCGCCGACGCCGAGCGGCGACACCGTGGATTCCGCGCCGCCGGCGATCATGACGTCGGCGTCGCCGTACTCGATCATGCGCCCGGCTTCGCCGATGCAATGGTTGGAGGTGGTGCAGGCGGTGACGACCGCCATGTTGGGACCCTTGAGTCCGTACATGATCGAGAGTTGGCCCGCGATCATGTTGATGATCGAGCCGGGCACGAAGAATGGGGTGATCTTGCGCACGCCGCCCGCGAGGTAGGCGTCGTGCGTTGCCTCGATCAGCGGCAGACCGCCGATGCCGGAGCCGATACAGGCGCCGATCTGCTCGGTGTTTTCCTTCGCGAAATCGAGCCCGGAGTCCTTGATGGCGTCGATCGCGGCGGCCAGCCCGTAGTGGATGAAGGTGTCGAAGCGGCGCGCCTCCTTGGGCGCGAGATACTGCGCGACGTCGAACCCCTTCACCTCGCCCGCGATGCGGGACGGGAAGGTGCTCGCGTCGAAGCGGGTGATCGCGGTGATGCCGGAACGGCCGGCAACAATCGCGTCCCAGGCCTCGGCGAGGGAATTACCGACCGGCGAAATGATGCCGAGGCCGGTGACAACGACCCTGCGTCTGGACAACGGAACTCCGGAGTTCGCTAGCCGCCGGCGGATGCCGGCAGGTCGCGACAGAGGTTACTTGACGTGGGAGGAGACGTAATCCACGGCCTGCTTGACCGTCGAGATCTTCTCGGCTTCCTCGTCGGGAATCTCGCATTCGAATTCCTCTTCGAGCGCCATCACCAGTTCCACGGTATCGAGCGAGTCGGCGCCGAGGTCGTTCACGAACGAAGATTCGCTCTTGACGTCGGCTTCGTTGACGCCGAGTTGCTCGGCGACGATCTTCTTGACCCGCGCTTCAATGTTTTCCATCGATTTCCCCTTACTTTCGTTGTCGGCTCGTTATTGTTTCGCCTATCCCCTCGGCTTGCCGTGCAGGCTGCGGGGTGGAACCGTGCGAAACCACCATTTTAGCAAATCGCCCCCGCCCTAACAGACTGTGTGAATCGGGCGACGATCTTCGTCGAAATTGCTGGTTTTGAGGCACTTAATCCATGAACATGC
>JBOIEQ010000098.1:0-16143 GCA_050741255.1 Burkholderiales bacterium
CTCGGCTCCGGCAGCGCCGGCAATGCGCTGCTCGTCGAGGCCGGCAATACCCGTTTGCTGATTGATTGCGGCTTCTCCGCCACCGAGGCGGCTTCCCGCCTCCAGCGCATCGGCGTGGAACCCGGCAGTCTGACGGCCATCCTGGTGACGCACGAGCATGACGATCACGCGGGAGGCGTTGCGCGCCTCTCGCGCCGTCACGGCGTGCCGGTCTGGATGACGGCTGGCACGCTGCGCGCGCTCGACGGCGCCTTCAGCAAGCTCGCGGGCCTTCAGATGTTCGACAGCCACGTGCCGTTCACCATCGGCGACATCGAGATCACGCCGTACCCGGTGCCGCACGATGCGCGCGAACCCGCGCAATTCGTGTTCGGCGACGGCGTGCGCCGTCTCGGGCTGCTGACGGACGCGGGCAGCCTGACGCCGCACATGGTGCGCACGCTGTCGGGCGTCGATGCGTTCGTGCTCGAGTGCAACCACGACCGCGGGATGCTCGAGAACGGCCCCTATCCGGCCTCGCTCAAGGCGCGCGTCGGCGGCCGTTTCGGCCACCTCGCCAACGAGACGGCGGCGGAACTGCTGGCGGCCATCGACCGCGCCCGCCTGCAGCACGTCATCGCCGCCCATCTGTCGCGGCAGAACAATCGCCCGGAACTCGCGACCGCCGCGCTCTCCGCGGTGCTGGGCTGCGCGCCGGACGAGGTCACGGTCGCCGACCAGCAGACCGGTTTTGGCTGGCGCGGCTTCGCCTGACGCGCGCGTCCCGGAGCGGTACGAAAAAAAACGGCTTGGGGTTTCCCCCAAGCCGTTTTGCCTTGCGGTCAGCTGCTTACTTTTTCATGGCGTCCGTTGCACCGGCCTTGGCGCCGGACATTGCGCCGGCAGTGCCGCCGGTCTGCGCGCCCTTCGCGCCGCCTTCCGCGGCGGCTTTGGCCACGTCCGTCAGTTTCGACGTCGCCGCTTTGCTCGCGTCTTCGCTGCTGGAGGCCGGAACCGAGGGCGCGGTGCTGGTCGCAGCCGCGTCTTTCTTCTCGTCCTTCGCGTCGGTGGTCGGCGCGGGCACCGGGGCGGGTGCGGGCGCGGCGGCCGGCGCGGGCGCCGGTGCGGGAGCGGGCGCTGCGGCGGGTTTTTCGGCGGGCTTGTCGCCGCATGCGGCGAGGCCCAGGGCAAACAGGGCGGCTATCAGGGTCAGGCGTTTCATGGTGTATCCCTCAGTCAGTGGTGTGTGGACGTGCCGAGAACAGCGGAACGGGAAAGCGCGCATCGGCGTCAGCAACAGGCGTAGTCCTTGCCGGCGGCCGTGGACGGCCGCGTTGTTATCACGAATGTGCGTTGCGCTTCCCGCATCGCCAAGCCTGCAAGTTTACCTTTCCGTGCCAGGCATTCCAAGCCGGACGTTAGAGCCCCAGCGTGGTGGCCGCCATGGCAGGGGTGGAGGCTTCCCAGATCTCGGCGAAACGCTTGCGCATCAGTTGGGTCGCCGCCAGGTCGGCCCGCGTGAGGACGCCGCGGAGGTCGTCAAAGTGAAAGCGGTGCACGAACAGCAGGTCGTCGGCGATCGCGAACGGGTCGTAGACGCGGCGGGCGGCGGGCAGCGTACGCCGGATCGCCAGGGCGTGGCTGAACTGCTTCACCAGCAGCATCAGTCGCGGACAGTCGCGCGTCAGGTTGCCGGTCTCGTGCAGCACGATCTCCAGCTTGTTGGTGCGGCGCTTCAGCAGAAAGGCGCGCAGCAGGTCATGGCGCTGCGGGCTGTTCCAGGCGCGGGTGAGCGCGCGGTCGAACAACCGGATATGCGCATCCGCTTCGGCGATCAGGCCGTCGATCGCCGATTCGATTTCGACGCCGCCCGCGAGAGGACGGTCACCGGGCATCCGTTCGGGCGGGACTTCTTTCATTGCTTGAAGGCGGGATTAGTGATTTGAGATTGGGGATTGGTGACTACACCAGGCAGCAGGCGTATGTGCGGATGGTCTAAGGTTTTCGAATCCCCAATCCCGAATCTCCAATGCCGACGCTGAGATAGCCCTCACGATACCACCCGTACAGCAGCGTGACAGCGCTGGCGCCCAAGCGTTGCGGTGCGAGCGCGCGCGTGTCCGCCAGGCGCGCGACGAGCGCCCGTGCGGCCGCGGGCGGGCGCACGGCCTCACCGTTCATGAAGGCGCGGTCGCTCGCGGTGAGCAACCGGCTTTTCAGGTCGAGCACGACGCCGCGCAGCGCGATGGCGCGCGCGAACGCCGCGCGCGGCAGTGGTCGCGCGGGCGGGAGGAAGGCCGTGTGCGGCTTGGGTTCGCTCAGGTATTCGCCCAGGAACGCAGCGACCTCGGCGCGGCCCCAGCGCAGACGGGCGAGTTCGCGCGCGGCGTAGTCGATCAGGCGCGGCGGCAGGCGGCCGGCCTGCGGGCCGCGTCGCAATCCTGCATCCGCGTAGCGTGCGCCGCCGGTGTAGCGTTCGTGCAGGAAATCGAGAAAACGCGTGGCCATTTCCGCGGCGGTCGGTGCGCGGAATCCGACCGAGAGGGTGATGCACGCGTCGAGTGCAACGCCCTCATGCGCGACCCGCGGCGGCAGGTACAGCACATCGCCGGGTTCGACCGTCCACGTCCTGCCCGCGCCCATGCGGCGAAGGATCCGAAGCGGTGCGTCAGGGACCAGCGTGAGATCACGCTGCCGCGACACCCGCCAGCGCCGGCGGCCGAAGGCCTGCACGAGGAACACGTCGTAGCTGTCGAAATGCGGGCCTACGCCACCACCCGGCGCGGCGAAACTGGCCATCACGTCGTCGTGCCGGGCGTACGGGATCGCGCGGAAGCGTTCCGCCAGTGCCCGCATTGCCGGCAGATGGAGTTCCACGCCATTGACGAGCAACGTCCAGTTCCGCGCGGGCAGCCGCGCAAGCTGCCGCGCCGTGAAGGGGCCATGGGCTACCGACCAGCGCGGTCCCTGCCGCTGCACGAGGCGGGACTCGACGTCCCCGCGCCGCGCCAGCGCGAACAATTCCCGCCGGCCGACGGACCCGGCCGCCGAGGGGAGCGCGCCGGGCGCGAACCATGGCGCGCGCTGCCAGTGCCGCCGCAGAAAATCATCCCAGGAAAGATCGTTTGCCGTGAACATCGCGCGCCGATTATAGGAGTTTGAGGCGTTTGGAGCGCCCGACCGGTGGTGTGCGCTTGCTCGCCGTTGCGGGCGGCGAGGGGATGCCGTTGCCCCGCAAAAACTTTGCTATACAATCATTCGAGGTCGTTTGCGGAGGCGAAGCTGTGGAACCTCTGACGCATGCTCCTGCATCAGCATTGCCGGCTCCAGTGCCGGCCGTTTCGCGCCTGAGGGTCGGCGTGCCGGCGCCCGGTTTCGAGCTGCCGGATGCCGACATGGCGCTGGTCAGGCTCGCCGATTTCCGCAACCGCCAGCATGTGGTGCTGTACTTTTACCCGCGAGACGACACACCGGGCTGCACGATCGAGGCGATCGAGTTCTCGGAACTGGAAGAGGAGTTCACGCGCCGTCACGCGGTCATTCTCGGCATCAGCCGCGACGACTGCACGAGCCACGGCGCCTTCCGCGACAAGCACGGCCTGTCGGTGCAGTTGCTGGCGGACGAGGACGGCGAGGCCTGCGCGCAGTACGGCGTACTGTATGAAAAGGAATACGAGGGCCGGCGCAAGACCTGCATTCAGCGCTCGACCTTCGTCATCGACAAGCGCGGCATCCTCCGGCACGCCGCCTACGGCGTGACCCCGCGGGGTCACGCGGAAGAAGTGCTGGGAACACTGGAGAGCCTGCAATGCAAGTAAGTCGTGATGCCGTCGTCACCCTGACCTTCGAAGTGCGCGATTCGCAGGGGGTGCTGGTCGAGTCCACTCCCGAGCCGATCGCCTACCTGCACGGTCGCGCGTCGCTGTTTCCGCGGCTGGAGGCGGCGCTGGAAGGCAAGGCGGCCGGCGAACAATGCGAGGTCGCCCTGGAGCCCGAGGATGCGTTCGGCGATTACGACGCCGAACTGGTGTTCATGGAACCACGCGACAAATTTCCCGCCGACGTGAAGGTCGGCATGCAGTTCGAGGGCAAGACCGACGGCGGTGACGAGACGCGCATGTTCCGGGTGACGGATATCGCGGAAGGCAAGGTGGTGGTGGACGCCAACCACCCGCTCGCCGGCATGGCGTTGCGTTTTCTCTGCGCCATCAGCGAAGTGCGCGCGGCCACCGCCGAGGAACTCGCGCACGGCCACGTGCACGGCCCCGGCGGGCATCACCACCACTGAGACCTATTCCGCGAGCTGCTTGAGCCGGTAGAGCAGTTCCAGCGCGGCTTTCGGCGACAACTGGTCGGGATCGGTGTCCCGTAGCGCATCCAGCACCGGATGCGGGGCGGGTTCCACCGGCCCTGATGCCGTCGCCGTGCCGCCGGTAAACAGGTCCGGCTGGCGGCCGCCGGCGACACTCTCCTGCTCGAGTTTCGCGAGTTGCTTGCGCGCGCTGCGCACGACCGCCGAGGGCACGCCGGCCAGTTGCGCCACCTGCACGCCGTAACTCTGGTTCGCGGGACCTTCCTCCACGGCATGCAGGAATACGATGCGATCCTTGTGCTCGACGGCGTCGAGGTGCACGTTGGCCGCTTCGCGGTGCTCGACCGCCAGCCGCGTCATTTCGAAATAGTGCGTGGCGAACAGCGCGAGGCTGCGGTTGACCTTCAGGATGTGCTGGGCGATCGCCCAGGCGAGCGCCAGGCCGTCGAAGGTGGAGGTGCCGCGACCGATCTCGTCCATCAACACCAGGCTGCGTTCGGTGGCGTGGTGCAGGATGTAGGCCGCCTCGGTCATTTCCACCATGAACGTCGAGCGCCCTCCGGCGAGATCGTCCGCCGCGCCGATGCGGGTGAAGAGCTGGTCCATCGCGCCCAGCCGAACTTTTTTTGCCGGCACGAAACTGCCCGCGTGCGCCAGCAGCGCGATCAGCGCCGCCTGCCGCATGTAGGTGGACTTGCCGCCCATGTTGGGACCGGTGACGAGCAGCAGGCGCCGCGCGGGGCCGAGCCGGGCATCGTTGGCGATGAACTGCTCGACCTGGCGCTCGACGACCGGATGGCGGCCGCCTTCGATTTCCAGCACCGGCGCATCGGTAAATTCCGGCCGTACGTAATCGTGCGCAGCCGCGCGATCCGCGAGCGTGGCCAGCAGGTCGAGTTCGGCCAGCGCGTCCGCGATCGATTTCAGTTGCGGCAGATGCGCGGCGAGTTGCGCGAGCAGGGCTTCGTAGAGCCATTTCTCGCGGGCGAGTGCGCGGTCCTGCGCGGAGAGCGCCTTGTCCTCGAAGGCCTTCAGTTCCGGCGTGAGGTAACGTTCGGCGTTTTTCAGCGTCTGCCGTCGGCGATAGTCGTCGGGCACCTTGTCGGCCTGCGCGCGCGAGACCTCGATGTAGAAGCCGTGCACGCGGTTGTATTCGACCTTGAGGTTGGCGATGCCGGTGCGGGCGCGCTCGCGCGCCTCGAGGTCGAGGAGGAAGCGGTCGCCGTGCGTGGTGATGGCGCGCAGTTCGTCGAGTTCGGCATCGAAGCCGTCGGCGATCACGCCGCCTTCGCGCACGACGGCCCCGGGCTCCGCTTTCAGGGTGCGGGCCAGCAGGCGCTGCGCCGTACAGTCGGCGGCGCACACGCCCGCGATGGCGGCAAGGGCGCCGACGCGGGCGTCGGCCAGCGCGGTACCGATCGCGGGCAGGCGGGTCAGCGTGTCGCGCAGGCCGGCCAGATCGCGCGGCCGCGCGTTGCCGAGCGCCACGCGCGCGGTGATGCGCTCGACGTCCACGCAGTCCCGGAGTTGCGTCCTCACGGCCTCGCGCGCACCGCCGGCCAGCAGGCTCTCGACGGCGTCCAGCCGGGCGGTGCGACGGACCGCATCGGTCAGCGGGTGGTGCAGCGCGTGGCGCAGCCGGCGGCTGCCCATGGTGGTGGCGCAGACGTCGAGCACCGACAGCAGCGTCGGCGCCGGTTCGCCGCGATTGGTCTCGGTCAGTTCAAGATTGCGGCGCGTGGCCGCATCCATGCGCACGTACTCGGATTCGCTCTCGAGACGAATCGTGTCCAGGTGCGCGATGGCGGTGCCCTGCGTGGTGCGCGCGTAGCCGAGCAGCGCGCCCGCCGCGGCGGTGGCGAACGGCGCTTCGTGGAGCCCGAAAGCCGTGAGGTCGCGCGTGCCGAACTGCGCGGCGAGCGCGCGCATGGCCGCATCGTGGTCGAACTGCCAGTCCGGCACGCGCCGCAGGGCGATGTCACTGCCGGGCGGCAGCGTCAGCGATTGTGCCTCGCCGAGAAGGATTTCCGCCGGCCGCAGGCGTTCGATTTCGGAGGCGAGCCGCGCCGGCGGAATCTCGGTGGCGCGGAAACTGCCGGCGGCGAGGCTCATCCAGGCGAGACCCAGCGTGCGTTTGTCGCCGGTGACGGCAAGCAGCACGTTGTCGCGCCTGTCGTCGAGCAGCGCCGCGTCGGTCAGTGTGCCGGGGGTGACGATGCGCATGACCTTGCGCTCGACCGGACCCTTGGCGGTGGCCGGGTCGCCGATCTGCTCGCAGATCGCGACCGACTCGCCGAGTTTGACCAGCTTCGCCAGGTACTGTTCGACAGCGTGAAAGGGGACGCCGGCCATCTTGATCGGCGCGCCGGCCGATGCGCCGCGCTGGGTGAGCGTGATGTCCATCAACTTCGCGGCACGCACCGCGTCGTCGAAAAACAGCTCGTAGAAATCGCCCATCCGGTAGAACACCAGCTTGTCCGGATGCTGGGCCTTGATGCCCAGATACTGCTGCATCATCGGCGTGTGAGCGGCGGGGGAGGGCGGGGCAGCGGCGTCCATTGCGGCTAGCGAATCAATCTCGATCCGACGGGGTGATCATCGGACAGTCAGCACCGGGGCAGAAGGGGCGGGAAGTGGGAGCGTGTGCAGCCTAGCATATGCGGCAGGGCCGAGAAATGAATGCTACGCACGCGCGATCGGCGGCTGGATTGATCGCGGCGGCGCGGCGGCCGATCCGCCTGTGCGTCGGGGGGCATGCGTTAAACTAGCTGCGTGGAGACAGCAGGATACAAGGGGCATGCGCACGGGCACGGGGCGACCGTGATCGAAGCTGCCGGTCGTTCGGGAGCGGTCCGGAGGCGTCTCCGGCGGGCTCGCGGCGGGCCGCTCGGACACGCCAGGGGGCTGTGATGCGGCTGGGCCTGGGCGCAAAGTTCACGCTCATCGTGTTGACCATCCTGGCCGGCACCATGGCGGCCAACACGCTGTACTTTCTCGAAACGTCGACCCGCTTCCACGAACAGCAGGTGGTCGAACGCGGCCGCGCGCTCGGGGGGCTGATTTCGCTGGTCAGCCCGGAGGCGATGCTGGGCTTCGACTACCTCCTGCTCAACAAGTACACCCGCGAGGTGGCCTCGCAGCAGGACGTCGTGTATGCGGTGATCATGAACGCACAAGGCATGCCGATCAGTTCCTATGTGGATGACACCGATCCCCTGGTCAAGAAACGCTTCGGCGCATCGAAACCCAGCGACATCCGGAATCTGCTGCTGGCGCTTGACGGCCAGACCGAATTGATCCAGCTGGAGTTTCCGATCACCCACAACGAGGCCGTGCTGGGACGTTTTCTGGTGGGCATCAGCCGGCTGACGCTGCAGAACGAATTTCGCCGGCAACTGCTCATCCAGATCCTGGTGTTGACCGCCCTGGTGCTGTTCCTCGGCGCGGCGATCCACATGGTGTTCCGCTTCAATGTGCTCTTCCCGATCCAGAAGCTGATCGCCGCTTCCCAGAAAGTCGGCCGCGGCCAGTACACGCTGGTGGAAGTGAAGTCCGCGGACGAGTTGGGCCTGCTGGCACGGGCCTTCAACGCCATGATCGAGGATATCCGGCAGGAGCAGGCCAACCTGCACCGCCAGGCCAACTTCGACATCCTGACGGGCCTCCCCAACCGGATGATGGCGCTGGACCGCATCAACCAGGAAATCAGCCGGGCACGGCGCGCCGGACAGCGGTTCGCCGTGTATTTCATCGATCTCGACAATTTCAAGAACGTCAACGACTCGCTGGGCCATGCGGTCGGCGATGACCTGCTGGTGGCGACCGGTGCCCGTGTGCGGGCAGCTCTGCGGGACGCCGACACCGTCGCGCGCCTCGGCGGGGACGAGTTCCTGGTCCTGGCACCCGACATCTCCAGCGTAGTGCAGGTGGAGGACCTGGCCGAACGCCTGATCAGGATCATCTCCGAGCCGCAGGATCTGAGCGGGCGCAAAGTGGTGGCCCGCTGCAGCATCGGCATCGCGCTGTACCCGGAAAACGGGGAAACAGTGGAAACGCTGATGGCGAACGCGGACAACGCCATGTACCAGGCGAAAGCGACGCGGGCCGGCTCCGCCATCTTCTTCACGGAGGAGATGAATACCCGGCTGCGCGAACGCATGCAGATGGAGCAGGACCTCAACCTGGCGGTGGAGCTGGGTCAGTTGTCGCTTCACTTCCAGCCCATTTACGATACAGCCGGTTGCCATCGCGGTGCCGAGGCGCTGTTGCGCTGGCATCACCCGGAGAGGGGCGCCATTCCGCCGGCGATTTTCATTCCCGTGGCGGAAGCCACCGGACAGATCGTCGCGATCGGCGACTGGGTTCTGGAGCAGGCGTGCCGCAGCTGGCTGGCATGGAGCAGCGAGAGCATCGAACCGGGATTCCTGGCGATCAACATTTCCCGGATCCAGTTCAAGCGGCAACTTTCACGGCGGCTCGCCGAACTGATGTCGACGTACAACATCCCGTCCCACGCGCTCGAGCTGGAAATCACGGAGAGCGTCCTGCTGGAGGACCATGACCAGGTGGACGAGGAGTTGAGCCGCTTGCGTGCCTCAGGCGTGACCCTGTCCCTGGATGACTTCGGTACCGGCTACTCCTCACTGAGCTATCTGAAGCGCTTCCGCTTCGACGTGCTGAAGATCGACCGCAGCTTCGTGTCCGGCCTGCCGGACGATCCGGATGATGTCTCGGTGGTCAAGGCCATCCTGGCCATGGCCAAGGGGCTGGACCTCAAGGTGGTCGCCGAAGGGGTCGAACGTCAGGACCAGTTGAGTTTCCTGAAGCAGCAGGGATGCGGCTTCGCGCAGGGCTATTTCCTTGCCAAACCCATGAATAATGAAGCATATTTGGGTTATATGAAGAATCGGCAAGCGGCAGTCGAGCCGCCACGGCTGTCGACGCGCAACGAGCGCACGAGCGGCAGTTCGAGTTGATGCGCCGAATCCGCGTTTTTCGCGCTGCCATCGAAGGGACTGTCCGGATGGGAATTCACTCTGTCGTGTACTGCAATCGACCATGGCGGCGCATGGTCGCGCTCCTGTGCCTGGTCGCAGCCGCCCTCGCGGCGCCCGCCACCCAAGCCGCGGAGGAGCCCCTCGTGATGGGGATTTTCCCGCGGAACAAGGCCACCGACACCGTGACGATGTACACCCCACTGGCGAGTTATCTGAGCGAGCGGCTCGGACGCAAGGTGGTACTGGTCACCGCCAAGGATTTCGACGCCTTTTCGCAGGCGGTGACGGAACGCCGCTACGACATCGTGCATTACAACCAGTACCACTACATCCATTCGGCGCAGTCCTATCGCGTTGTCGCGCACAACCAGGAATTCGGCAAAAGCGCCGTTGCGGGCGCGCTTTTCGTGCGCAAGGACAGCGGCATCACCGAGGTCTCCCAACTGCGCGGAAAAACCATCATCTTCGGCGGCGGCAAGGACGCGATGCTGAGCTATATCGCGCCCCGCTTCCTGCTGATGCAGGCGGGCCTGAAGGAGGGGGATTTCAAGTCGGAATTCGCCGTCACCCCGCCCAATGCGGCGCTCGTGCTCTATAACAAGCAGGCCGACGCCGCCGGTGGCGGGGATATCCTGATCGACCTGCCGGTCGTCAGGAAAGCCATCAACACTGACGAAATCAAAGTCCTGGCGGCCACGGAGCCGCTGCTGTTCCTGCCGTGGGCGGTGAAGCGCAGCATGCCGGCGAAGCTCGCCGACGCCATCCAGGCCACGCTGGTTGAACTCGGGAACAGCGACGAAGGCAGGGCGATCCTGAAGACGGCGATGACGACAGGCATCGGCAAAGCCGTCGACAAGGACTACGATCCCCATCGCAAGATGGTCACCGCGGTGTTCGGCAAAGAAGGCATCGCAAAATAGGTGGCCCACCGGGACATGGATCCAGCCAAGCCGCCGGACGGCGACAAGCGCATCGAGCGGATGCAGGAGGCGCGCTCAGGCGCAGCGCGGAGAAAAACGCTGGTCCTCGTCGGCTTGATGATCGGATTCGTGCTGTGGGCGCACCTCGCGTCCGGCGTCCGGGTGTTCCGCTCGGAAGTGGTGTCCGAACCTGGATGGGAGCAATTCCGGGCTGACTACCGGGTCAACCACTTCGGCGAAGACGGCCAGTTCGTCAGGGCCGTCCAGAACGGCTACAACCTGGTGTACTACACGCCCCGCTATGCCTCGCGCTTCACCGGCAAGGCCGCCGGCGACCGTGAGAATGCCTGCGCCAGCTGCCACACCGCGGAGGATCTTGCCTATGCCTTCGTCAACTCGGATCGCGTCGATACCAAGACCGGCCTGCGGATGTCGTTCGAGGACCGCGTGCGGTGGTGCTATGCCAATTCGCTGGCGGGGTTCGTGCCGACGGTCTATGACCCCGCGGTGCGCGATATCCGCCTTCTCGCCCGCGCAGTGGCCCATTCCCTCCAACTCGGCGAAGGCGCGCTCCGGCGCAAGGACGGGGGCAAGGACTAGGCCATGTCGACGTCGGCTGTGAAACTCGCCAAAGTCGCCTTGCTCCTGCTGGCATCGGCGGGCCTTTATCTGCTGGCCGCGCACAAGCACGAGGAGCGGGAGTCCATCCGGCAGTCCGCGGTGGCGCTGACGCCCGGCTGCGTCGAGAAACTCGGCCGCTACGGGCTCGCGCCCGGCGAACACTACCAGTCGCCGTACGCGCTGCAGCGGACCGGTGCAACGGGCAGGGTCCGGGGCTACAGCGAGGACGACGTCCGCGCCATCCAGCGCGGCTGCAACATCATCGATGATACGCAGGGACGACACGCGAAGGACGTGGGGCGCGAACGCTGGAACACGACCCGCTTCATCCGCGGCAGCCACGCCAGTTGCAACCAGTGTCACCAGGGCATCGGCGACAAGCAGGACGCCGCCGGCAACCGCCTGAAGGGCTCGCTCAGCCTCGGCGCCTCGTGGGTGATGGCGGACATGTACGATCGTTTCACGGGTCTGCTGCTGCCGTACGAACTCCGGCAGATGCAGTGCTACATCAATTCCTCCAACGGCTACAAGCCGAACATCGCCGACGATGTCATCCGCGACGTCACCGCCTACAGCCGCTTTTTGACCGCCGCGCTGGACCTCAGGATCGGCAACAACTACGAAGAGCAGGGCGTCGACGAGATTCCCGCGTCGGCCACGCCGAAGCAGGGTGACGACTACGTGCGCGGCGAGGCCCTGTACAAGATGAAATGCCAGACCTGCCATGGCCCGCAGGCCTTCGGTGTGGAGGCGAACGGACACCTGGTGGCGCCTGCCCTGGCCGGCGCCAACGCGTGGAACATGCAGTCGCGCAACTATTTCTACTACGTGTCGACGATCCTGCCCGGCTTCATCTGCCGCAACATGCCCCCGGGCGCGGAAAACACGCTGAGCAATCAAGAGTGCCGGGACATCGCCTACTACATCAGCAACCTGCCCCGTCCCGCGGGCGACCGTCAGGGCCCGCTGGTCGCCCTGCAGCAGCAGGCGCTGATGAAATTCATGCCGCCCCTGATGCGGCTGACGGAGTCGCCCAGGAAGAAAGAAGCGGCGCCGGCGCCGGCGTCCGCCCCATGAAGGCCCTTGCGGAGGCGCTGAAATACAAGGCAGCCTTCCGGCAGCAGTGGCCCGAGACCTCAGGCAACCTGGTGATCGGCCTGACCCTGGCGCTGGTCACGCTCCCGCAGGCCGTCGCCTTCTCGGTGACCCTCGCGGGCGTTCCCCCCCATTTCGGCATCTACGCCGCCATCTGGGGGGTGCTGTTCTGCGCCATGCTCAATCCCTCGCGGATCTTCCATGGCGGCCCGAACACCGCGATGTCCGCCAGCATCGGCGTCACGCTGCTGCCGGTGGCGCCGCCCTTTGGCGCCGAGTACATGGGCTACGCGCTGACGCTGGGTCTCATGGCGGGCATGATCCAGATGCTGTTCTACCTGATCCGTCCGCTGGGCCGGATGCTCGATCTCGTCAGCGAGCCGGTCATCAACGGCATGATCTGCGGCATCGGTTTCTTCCTGATCTTCAAGTCCCTCACCACTTTCGGCGGGCTGCCGCTCAATACCGAGGTCGAATGGCCATTGTGGATCGCGTGGCAGTCCTTCCTCGCGGTGCTGGAGATCGGCAACCTGCACGCCATCCAGATCGGGCTGATCACGCTCATCACCTGCGTGATCGTTCAGCAGTTCAACCGGCTGCGCAACTGGGCCATCCTCTTCGGCATTGCGGCCGGCACCCTGTACTCGGAATATCTGGACGCCACTCTGGGCGCGCAGAACACGCTGGTTGAAAAAATCGGCAACCTGTCCTCGATCAGCCTGGTGTCCCCCTCGCTGCCCCTGTTCAACCAGGAGTCCATGCCGGACGTCGTGGCGATCGTCCCCGGCGCCATCACGCTCGCGCTGCTGGGCCTGTTCCAGACGGTGGCGGCGATGCGCCGCATGAGCCGCAAGGCCGGCGGGTTCACCGACAGCCGCAAGGCGATTTTTTCCGACGCCGTGAGCAACTGCCTGCTGCCCTTCCTCTCCTCCCTGCCTACCTGCGCGTCCTTCAACCGCATGTGGCTGGTGCACCGGCTCGGCAGCCACAGCCGGCTCGCGATCGTCAGCTCGGCGCTGTGGCTCCTGCTGCTGGTGCTGTTCCTCGCCAAGCTGATCGCCATCATCCCCATGCCCGCCATGGCCGCCATCATCATCTTGCTCGGGGCCAACATGGTGAACTGGGAGGACATCAAGCCCCACCTCAGCGACCGCCGCGAAGCGGTGGTGTTCACGGCGTCCTTTTTGTCGGTTCTCTTTCTTGATCTGTTCGGTGCCGTGATCGTCGGCTCCCTGCTCGCCATCGCCTATTCGAAGTGGGAGCAGGCGCACCCCAACATCAACGTCCGCGGCAACGTGCTGAAGATCAGGGGCAACCTCTATTACGGTTCGCTGCCGGTGATCGAGGCGACCTACCATCGTGTGCTCGAACGCGAAGGCAGCGTGATCCTCGACTTTTCGGAGTGCTATTACATCGACAAGGAGGGCATCCGCTGGCTGGCGGCGGCGAAAGCGGCGCAGAAGGCCGCGTTTGCCGATCGCCGCAAGGCCCAGGATCGTCGCGAGGGCGGGCGGCGTGCGGCGGAAGGCGCCGACCGCGCCGGCCAGCGGCGCGGCAGGCCGGACCGGAGAAAACGTTCGGAGTTTTGAGGCTTGCGCTAGCGCGCCAGCTTCGGATCGACGGCGGACTGCGCGGCGTTGGTGTCCCAGTCGCCGCCCAGCGCCTTGACCAGGAACACCGAGATGAGCAGGCGCTGGCCGTGCAGTTGCGCGGCCTGGCGTTCGGTATTGAGCAGCGCCTGCTGAGCGGTAATCACGTCGAGATAGGCGGAGACGCCCCCGTCGTAGCGTGTGTTCGCCAGATCGAGTACGCGCTTGGTGCTTTCCACCGCCACCTGCGCCTGGGCATGCGCCTGATCCAGCGTGACCGTGCCGCTGATGCCGTCCTCGACTTCCTGCATGGCCGTGAGCACGATCCGCCGGTAATTGGCGACAGTGACGTCGTAGCCGGCCTTGGTGAAGTCGACGTTCGCCTGCAGGCGTCCCGCGTTGAAGATGGGCTGCAGGACGGAGACGCCTACCGACCAGATGACGCTGGGCAGGCTGAACAGGTTCCCGAGCGAGGTGCTTTCGGCGCCGTAGAAGGGCGCCATGACGAAGCTGGGATAGAACGCGGACGTGGCGACGCCGATCTGCGCGTTCGCCGCCGCCATTGCGCGCTCGGCGGCGGCGACGTCGGGTCGGCGTTCGAGAACGTCGGAGGGTACGCCGAGCGGCACCGGAGGGGGCGTCACGCGCCCGAGGTCCGGGGCCAGCGAAAACATCGGCGCCGGCGTACCGATGAGCGTCGCGATTGCGTGTTCGAACTGGGCGCGGTTTTTGCGCAGCACATTGACCTGGGTCAGCGTGATGTCGAGCAGGGCCTGCTGCTGGGCGACGTCCAGCCCGGAGGCCGCGCCGAGATCGCGGCGCGTGGTGACGTATTCCAGCGCGCGCCGTTGCAGCCCGATCGAGCGCGCCAGCACGTCCAACTCGGTGTCGGTTGTGCGCAGGTTGAAATAGGCCGTCGCCAGGTCCGCGGTGATGACGAGCCGCGTATTTTCAAGGTCGGCCGCGGACTGCTCGGCGGTGGCCGCGGCGCCCTCGATCGAGCGCTGGATGCGGCCGAAGAGATCGGGCTCGTAGGCGACGACCACGGACAGCACGAAGTCGTTCTGCGTGGTCGCCGCGTTGGGCACGTTGTAGCGGGTCAGCGGGCGGTTGGCGGAAATCCGCTGGTGGGCAAAGCGGCCTCCCACTCCGACCTGCGGGTACAGCCCCGCGGACGCGGACGCCAGGGTCGAGCGCGCCTGCTCCAGCCGGGCGGACGCGGCGACCAGCGTCTGGTTCGCCGCGAGGGACTGCTGAACGAGGCCGGTCAGGTGGGGGTCGCTGAAGCGCTCCCACCAGTTACCCTTCGGCGCCGTGTCGTTCGGCGTCCCCTCGCGCCACGGCGCCTCGAGCTTCCACGTCACCGGGATGGCTACCGGCGGCGGACGGCGGTAGTCGGGGCCGACCGTGCACGCGGCCAGCAGCATCGCGCCGGCCGCGGCCAACACCGACCGGCGTTTCACTTGGTGTCCTTCTTCTCGGCTTTCTCGGCCGGCACGGGGGCGGCGGGCGCGATGGAAACCTGATCGCCGTCCGCGATCGAATCCGGCGGATTGAGGATCAGCTGGTCTTTCGCGGCGAGGCCTTCCATCACTTCGACATTCTCGCCGTAGTTGCGACCCACCTTGATCGTGCGCAACTGGACTTTGCCGGCGGCGTCGACCACGGCCACGCGCAGGCCGTCGCCCCGGATCATCATGGCGTTGGTCGGAATGGTCATCGCCTGCTCGTTGACCTGCAGCGGCAGCAGCACCTGCACGTAGGCGCCGGGCAGGAGCGCGCCGTCCTTGTTCGGCAGCGTGACCTCGATCTGCATGGTGCGCGTGGCGGCGTCGATGGCGGCGGCGGTGCGCGCCACTTCGCCGCGGAAGGCCTGGCCGCGCAGTTCCGGCTGCACGATCTTCACTTCCTGGCCGGGCTTGACGAGTTGCGCGTACGCCTGCGGCACGTTGACGTAGACGCGCAGTGGATCGGTCTGCGCGAGCTGGAACAGCGTGCGCCCGGCGCCGCCCCCCGCGTCGATGAGGTCGCCCACGTCGACGTTGCGGCGCGTGATGACGCCGGCGAAGGGCGCGACCACGCGCTTGAAGCCTTCGAGCTGGCGCAGCCGCTCGACGTTGGCGTCGGCGGCGGCGAGGTTGGCGCGCGCCTGGGCCTCGTTGCTGCGCCGCTCGTCGAGTTCCTGCTGCGAGACCGCGTCCTTCTTGCGCAGCGCTTCCCAGCGCTCCATGGTGCTCTGGGCAAGCGAGAGGCTGGAGGCCGTCTGCTGGCGGGCGGCCATCGCCTGCGAGAGCTGCTGGTCGATCTCCGGCGCGTCGATCTCGGCCAGCAGGTCGCCTTTCTGCACCTTGCTGCCGATGTCCTTGTACCAGCGCCGCAGGTAGCCGCTGGCGCGCGCGGAGATCGGCGACTGCATGAACCCCTGCAGCGTGCCGGGCAGTGCCAGCACCTGGCCGGCGCCGCCGACCTTGGGCGTGGTGGTCCGCACGTACAGCTTGGCGTGTTCGGTCGTGTCTGCCTGGAGCGCCTTGGCGGTGGCGATGCGGCTGTAGACGGTCCGTACCGTGCCCAACGCGAGCAGCACCAGCACGACGACGGTGATGACCTTGGTCCGCCGTACGACCTGGCGA
>JBOIEQ010000099.1:0-16143 GCA_050741255.1 Burkholderiales bacterium
GCGCGGGGATACAAGCGCCGTACCCGCCGCTCGATTCGGCGCTGCAGGCGCGCCTCGCGCAACTGCGCGCGCGCGGCAACGTGGTGATCGAGGATCTGCCGGGACACCGCGCGCAGCGCAGCGAACTGGGGTGCGGCCGCCGTCTGGTGCGCAGCGGCCGCACGTGGAAATTAATCCGATTGAAATGAACCACAGAGGCACAGAGGCGCGGAGGAATGCAGCGATGAGGTGTTCCTTACCGTGCCGCCGTGATTCAAAACACTAACATGGCAAAAAACGTAGTCGTTATCGGCAGTCAGTGGGGCGATGAAGGCAAGGGCAAGGTCGTCGACTGGCTGACCGACCACGCGCAGGGCGTGGTCCGCTTCCAGGGCGGGCACAACGCCGGGCACACGCTCGTCATCGGCGGCAAGAAGACGGTCCTGCGGTTGATTCCCTCGGGCGTGCTGCGCGAGGGCGTGCACTGCTACATCGGCAATGGCGTGGTGCTGTCGCCGAGCGCCTTCCTGCAGGAGATCGGCGAGCTCGAGGCCGCCGGCGTGGACGTGCGTTCGCGGCTGCGGGTGTCCGAGGCCTGCCCGCTGATCCTGCCGTATCACGTGGCGATCGACCAGGCGCGCGAGACCGCCAAGGGCGCCGGCAAGATCGGCACCACGGGGCGGGGTATCGGCCCGGCCTACGAGGACAAGGTCGCGCGCCGCGCGATCCGGCTGCAGGATCTCATGCACCGCGAGCGCTTCGCGGCCAAGCTGGGTGAAGTGCTCGATTTCCACAACTTCGTACTCCAGCATTACTTCAAGCAGCCGACGGTGGACTTCCAGAAGACGCTGGACGACACGCTCGCGCTGGCCGACCGCATCCGGCCATTGATGGCGGATGTGCCGCGCCTGTTGTTCGAGGCGCAGGAGGAGGGCCGCAGCCTGCTGTTCGAAGGTGCGCAAGGCACTTTGCTGGACGTGGACCACGGCACCTATCCGTATGTCACGTCGAGCAACTGTGTGGCCGGCGCGGCGGCGGCGGGTGCGGGCATCGGCCCGCACGCGCTGCACTACGTGCTGGGCATCACCAAGGCGTATACGACGCGGGTGGGCTCGGGCCCGTTCCCGACCGAGCTGGAAGACGCGACCGGGCAGTTGATCGCCACGCGCGGCAACGAGTTCGGCTCGGTCACGGGACGGCCGCGCCGCTGCGGCTGGTTCGACGCGGCGGCATTGCGGCGCGCGATCCAGCTGAACGGCATCTCCGGTCTGTGCGTGACCAAGCTCGACGTGCTCGACGGCTTCGAGACGCTGCAGATCGGTGTCGGCTACCAGATGAACGGCAAACGCCGCGACATCCTGCCGTTCGGGGCGGAATTGATCGAGGAATGCGAGCCGATCTACGAGGAACTGCCGGGCTGGCAGACCAGCACGGTCGGCATCACGCAGTTCGATGCGCTGCCGCCGGCGGCGCAGAGTTACCTGAACCGGATCGAGACCGTGTGCCGCGTGCCGGTCGCGATGATCTCGACCGGGCCGGATCGCGACCAGACGATCGTCCGGCAGCATCCGTTTGAATAGCAGGACCCGGGAATCAGGATTCAGGTGCAAGCAGGTAACGGGATCTTTGAAGCTGAATCCCGAATCCTGCTTCCTGAATCCTGGAATATGGTGCCGAGGAAGGGACTCGAACCCCCACAGTGTTGCCACCGCCAGGACCTGAACCTGGTGCGTCTACCAATTCCGCCACCTCGGCGAGGCGCGGATTATAACTTTTATGGGAATTTCGTCCAATGAGACCGCATAGCCGCAAGGCGGCGTCACACCCCGCCGCGCCGGGGGCCGCCCAGGTGCTGGCCGCCCTGCGCGAGGCCGGTGTACCGCTCGCGCCCGACGCGCTGGCCGAACAGCTGGATCTGCGCGGCAAGAAGCGCGGCGCACTGGATCAACTGATTGCAGAACTCGAACAGGCGGGCGAAATCCTGCGCAACCGGCGCGGCGACCTGTGCGTGACCGAAAAGCTCGGCCTCACGAAGGGGCGCGTGCAGGGCCATCCCGACGGGTTCGGTTTCCTGATTCCCGACGACGGCAGTCCGGACCTGTTCCTGCCGACCACGGAGATGCGTGAAGTCATGCACGGCGACCGCGCCGCCGTCCGGCAGGCCGGCATCGATCGGCGCGGCCGGCCCGAAGGCAAGATCGTCGAAGTGCTGGAACGCGGCACCACGAGCGTGATCGGGCGCATCGTCGTCGAGCGCGGCGTCACGATGCTGGTCTCCGAGGACAAGCGCATCGCGCAGGATTTCCTGATCCCGCCGGGGCAGGGCGGCACGGCGAAACCGGGCCAGGTGGTGGTGGCCGAAATCGTCCAGCATCCGGCCAGGCATGCCGCGCCGATCGCCCGCGTCACCGAAGTGCTCGGCGACTACGGTGATCCCGGCATGGAGATCGAGATCGCGCTGCGCAAGCACGACCTGCCGTTCGAGTTTCCGCGGGCGGTGATCGAGGCGGGCGCGAAATTCTCGCGCGAAGTCACCGCGGCGGATGCCCGCGGACGCGAGGATGTGACCGGCCTCGCGCTGGTCACGATCGACGGCGAGACCGCGCGGGACTTCGACGACGCGGTGTACGCGGAGCCGCAGGGGCAGGGCTGGCGGCTGGTGGTCGCGATCGCGGATGTGAGCCACTACGTGAAGCCGGGCGACGCGCTCGACCGCGAGGCGCAGGACCGCGGCAACTCGGTCTATTTTCCGCGCCGGGTCATCCCGATGCTGCCGGAAGTGCTGTCGAACGAACTGTGCTCGCTCAAGCCGAAGGTGGACCGCTTGTGCATGGTCTGCGACATGGCGATCGCGGGCAACGGCGCGGTGCGCCGGTTCCGCTTCTACCCCGCGGTGATGCACTCGAAGGCGCGGCTGACCTATACCCAGGTGGCGGCGGCGCTGGCCGGCAAGACCGTCGAGGGCGTGCAGGAAGCGATGGCCCAATTGCCGCACCTGCGGAACCTGGAAAGCCTGTACCGCGTGCTGCTGCAGGCGCGCGCCAAGCGCGGCGCGATCGATTTTGAAACCACCGAAACGCAGATGATTTTCAACGAGCGCGGCAAGATCGAGCGCATCGTGCCCGTCGAGCGCAACGACGCGCACAAGATCATCGAGGAATGCATGCTGGCGGCCAATGTGTGCGCGTCCGCCTTCCTGGAAGAGCGTGGGCATCCGACGCTCTATCGCGTGCACGAAGGGCCCGCGCCGGAAAAGCTCGAGAACCTGCGCGAATTTCTCAAGGGCTTCGGCCTGGGGCTCGGCGGCGGAGAGAAGCCCAAGGCCAAGGACTTCGCCAAGCTGCTGGACTCGGTGCGGCCCCGGCCCGACGCCAAGCTGCTGCAGACCGTGATGCTGCGCTCGCTCAAGCAGGCCGTGTACACCCCGGAGAACAAAGGTCACTTCGGCCTGGCCTACGATGCCTACGCGCACTTCACCTCGCCGATCCGCCGCTATCCCGACCTGCTGGTGCACCGCGCGATCAAGGCGGTCCTCAGAATGGATCGCTACAAGCCGGGCGACTGGAAGGCGCTGGGCGAGCATTGCTCGATGACGGAGCGGCGTGCCGACGAAGCCACGCGCGACGTCGAGGGGTGGCTCAAGTGCTACTACATGCAGGACCACATCGGCGCGAGTTTCACCGGCAGCGTCACCGGCGTGACCGCCTTCGGCGTGTTCATCCTGCTGGACGATATCTATGCCGAGGGCCTGATTCACGTCTCGGAACTGGGCAGCGATTACTTCCGCTTCGATCCCGTGCATCACAGCCTGGTGGGCGAACGCACCAGTCAGGCGTACCGCCTCGCGGACCGGGTAAAGGTCAAGGTCGCGCGCGTGGATCTCGACCGGGTGCGGATCGATTTCACGCTGGACGATGGCGCGGTGCATCCGCCGAAGTCACGGCGTTCAGCGCCGGGGCGGGGTCCGCGGCGGTGAGCGCGGACCGCGTCATCCACGGCTTCCACGCCGTGACGGCGGCGCTGCGCAGCGGCGCGATCGTGCACGAGTTGTATCTCGACGCCGCCCGCGCGGATGTCCGCATGCAGGATCTGGTCGCGGCGGCGAAGGCGAAGGGCGTGCGGGTCATGACGGTCGATGCAGCGCGCCTCGACGGCCTCACCGGACGGGCCCGGCACCAGGGGGTGGCCGCACGGGTGGCGGCCGCGCGCGCGCAATCGCTGGACGACGTGCTGGAGGCTGTGACGGGAGATCCGTTGGTGCTCGTGCTGGACGGCATCACCGACCCGCACAACCTCGGCGCCTGCCTGCGCGTGGCGGATGCGGCGGGCGTGCACGCGGTGGTCGCGCCCAAGGATCACGCGGTGGGCATCAACGCGACCGTGTCGAAAGTGGCGAGTGGCGCTGCGGAGACGGTGCCGTACTGCATGGTGACCAATCTCGCGCGGACGCTGCGCGAACTCAAGGAACGCGGCCTGTGGATCGTCGGCGCGGACGAGGCCGGACCGCAAACGCTGCACGCGGCCAAGCTGTCCGGCCCGCTCGCCTGGGTGCTGGGGGCGGAAGGCGAAGGGATGCGGCGCCTGACCCGCGAGCATTGCGATCTGCTCGTGCGCATTCCGATGGCGGGTGCGGTGGAAAGCCTCAATGTCTCGGTGGCTGCGGGCGTTTGCCTGTTCGAAACAGTGCGTCAAAGACGCGACACCCCCGCAAAAATTCGTTGAGGAAACAGGAGCTTTTCGTTATATTCCAACGAGTTTGCAGAAATCCGTAGTCTTTACGTCCAGATATTATTGTAACTTGTTGATTAATATAAAAATTATACGGCATATCGTCCGCTTGAGCCTGGCCTTCGGCCTGGTTGCGGCGGGTACGGCTGTCGCCCAACAACCGGCCGACCCACCGAAGTTCGCGATCAAATCGTTCGAGGTCGTGGGCAACACGCTGCTGCCGCAGGCGAAGATCGACGCCGCCGTGGCGCCTTTCGTCGGTGCCGGCCGGGAGTTCGGCGACATCCAGCGCGCGCTGGAGGCGCTCGAGGACGCGTACCGGCAGAACGGCTGGGGCATCGTGCAGGTCACGCTGCCCGAGCAGGACATCACCCGCGGGGTGGTGCGCTTCAACGTGCTCGAAGCGAGGGTCGGCAAGATCACGATCGAGGGCAACCAGTTCTTCAGTGACCGCAATATCCGCTGGAGCCTGCCGTTTCTGAAGGAAGGGCAAACCCCGAATTCGCAGGACCTCGCGGTCAACCTGCAGATGCTGACCGAGCAGCCGGCCAAGCAGACCACGGTGCTGCTGCGTTCCGGGACGAAGGACGGCGAGGTGGACGCCACGGTCCGCATCGCGGACGTCAAACCCTGGAGCGCGCTGGTGTCCATCGACAACACCGGCACCAATGCCACGGGTGTGTTCCGGCTCGGCGCCGGTTTCCAGTACGCCAACCTCACCGGGCACGACGACGCGATCAACGTGCAGTACGTGACCTCGCCGACCGGGGGACACTGGAGCGACGTGAAGATCTTCGGCGCGGGCTATCACCTGCCGCTATACAGCCTCAAGAGCTCGATCGACGTGTTCTATGGTTACTCGAACGTCAACTCGGGCACGGTGGCGGGGCTGTTCAACGTGAGCGGCTCGGGCACCATCATGGGCGCCCGCTGGAACTACTACCTGCCGAAGTTCGCGGACTACGAGCACAAGGTGTGGCTCGGCTTCAACTGGAACGATTTTCATAACGAGGTGGCCGTAGCCGGCGCCAACCTCGTGCCCGACATCGTCACCCATCCGGTCAACCTGACCTATTCGGGGTTGTGGCGCTTGCCCACGGCGGAAATGGGGTTCTATGCCAGTGCCGTGCGTAATCTCCCCGGCGGCGCTGACGGCGGCCAAGCCACGTTTGACCAGACCCGCGTCAATGCGACCGCCGGTTATCTGCTTGCCCGGGCCGGTTTCAATTACGTTCAGCAGCTTCCCTACGATATGCAGTTCCGCGCGAAAGTGGGATCGCAGACGACCTCGGATGCTCTTATTCCGGCCGAGCAGTACGGCATCGGCGGTCCCGACAGCGTGCGCGGTTTCCTGCTGCGCCAGGTGGCAAACGACAAGGGCCTCGACGGCCAGTTCGAGGTGTATTCGCCGGATTTCGGCAATGCGCCCGGGCTGGAGGGCATCCGGATGCGCGCGCTGGTGTTCTACGATTGGGGCTACGTCAAGCGCAACAACCCGCTGCCTGGAGAGATCCAGTCGGCCACCTTGTCGTCCACCGGCATCGGCCTGCGGATCGCCGCGCCGCGCAACTTCACCGCGCGCTTCGACTACGCCCACATCATCGACGGCAAGAATTTCACCGATGGCGTCGGGACGCGTACCTTTAATTTCTCGGTCTCCAAGCTCTTCTAGCCGGTCCGTCCGGGTCCGCCCGGACGTTTGCCCAAGGCCGAAAAAGTCCTTATAATCCGCGACCTTTCGCAGACCGGCGGCTTTTTCCCGCACCGGCTGCATGCCTTGCCGCACCGCCACACGCATGGGCGGGCGGCGTCACCACCCACAAGGAGATTCACCGCATGCGCCATTACGAAATCGTATTCATCGTCCATCCGGACCAGAGCGAGCAGGTACCGGCGATGGTCGAGCGCTACCGCACCATGGTGCAGTCGCGCAACGGCCGCATCCATCGCCTGGAAGACTGGGGCCGCCGCCAACTGGCCTATCCGCTCCAGAAGATCCACAAGGCCCACTACGTTCTCATGAACATCGAGATCGACCAGGAAACCCTGGGCGAGCTCGAGCACGCGTTCAAGTTCAATGATGCCGTGCTGCGCCACCTGACGGTGCAGATGTCCGAGGCCAAGACCACCCCGTCGCCGATGATGAAGGAAGAGAAGTCGAAATCCCTCACCGGCGACGATCGTGGCGAGCGCCCGCGTGCCGCGCCGGAAGCGGTGGCGGCGCCGGCACCGGCTGCGGCTGCGGCAGCCGCGGCCACCTAAGCCGGGCCTTGAACCGGGTCGTGCTCGAAGGACGGATCTCCAGACTTGGCGAATTGCGGCTCACGCCGGGTGGCGTGCCGCTGGTCGAGTTCAAGGTCGCGCACGCTTCGGAACAGACGGAAAACGGACGGGAACGGCGGGTGGAATGCGAGATGGACGCCATCGGCATCGGTGACATCGGGCGCGCGGTGAGCGCGCTCGGTACCGGCGCCGGGGTGCGCGTCACCGGATTCCTGGCCCGCCGCAGCACCAAAAGCGAATGGCCGGTGTTGCACGCGACGGCGGTGGAAGCCGCCGCTGTGCCGCCACCGGCCGGTCAAAACGATCGTTCGACGTAATACCTATACAGAGGGTCGCCAGCATGGCATTCAAGAGCAGGATGGGCGCAGGCAAGGGCAAGGGCAAATTCGGCAAGAAGGGCGGCAAGAACCCGCGCGGCGGCAAGCCGCTGTTCCGCCGCCGCAAGTTCTGCCGCTTCACCGCGGAGAAGATCAAGGAAATCGATTTCAAGGACATCGACCTCCTCAAGGACTTCATCGGCGAGAACGGCAAGATCATTCCCGCCCGCATCACGGGCACCAAGGCGCGCTACCAGCGCCAGCTCGGCGTGGCGATCAAGCGCGCGCGCTTCCTGGCGCTGCTGCCCTACACCGACCTGCACAACAAGGGCTAGGAGACCATCATGCAGATCATTCTCCTCGAGAAAGTCGTCAACCTCGGCGCCCTGGGCGACGTGGTCAAGGTCAAGGAAGGCTACGCCCGCAATTTCCTGATCCCGCAGGGCAAGGCCAAGCGCGCCACGCCCGCCAACCTGGCCGAGTTCGAGAAGCGCCGGGGCGAACTGGAGAAGACGCAGGCGGACGCCCTGTCCGCCGCCCAGGCCCAGGGCGCCAAGCTCGACGGGCTCATGGTCCAGATCACGCGCAAGTCCGGCGTGGACGGCAAGCTGTTCGGTTCGGTCACGAACGTGGACATTGCCGAAGCGCTGCACGCCCTGGGACATGAAGTGCCGAAAAGCGCGATCCGCATGCCCGAAGGCCCGATCAAGGCGATGGGCGATCAGCCCCTCAAGATCGCGCTGCACGGCGACGTGGTGGTGAGCATCACGGTGTCCGTGCTCGGCGAGCAATAATCACCGCGAACAAGCACTTAGCGGTCAGGGAAAAAGAGCCGGTGACGGCTCTTTTTTTTCGCGTAGAATTTTCTCGGACAGCGTCGATTCAAAGCCGCGCTACTGTCTCGTCGCCCGTGCTTCCGCCGCGTCTGCCCGCCTTCTGATGCCTGCCACCGATACTCCACTGATTCCCTGACTCATGGCCCAGCAAGCCGTTACGCCGATCTCCCGGGATATCCAGGTTGAAAGCCTGAAGCTGCCGCCGCACTCGGTGGATGCCGAGCAATCGGTGCTGGGCGGACTGCTCCTCGACAATGCGGCGACCGACAAGGTCGGTGATCTGCTGGCCGAGGCCGATTTCTACCGCGCCGATCACCGGCTGATTTTCCACCACATCCTGGCGCTGATCGAAGCCGGCAAGCCGGCCGACGTGCTGACCGTGGCCGAAAGCCTCGAGCGCGGCGCGGAACTGGAAACGGCGGGTGGACAGGCCTACATCGGCTCGCTGGCGGTCAACACCCCCAGCGCGGCCAACATCCGGCGCTATGCCGAGATCGTGCGCGACCGTTCCATCGCGCGCAGGCTTGCGGTGACCGGCGCCGAGATCTCGGAGTCCGCCTACAACCCGCTCGGGCGCACCGCCGACGAATTGCTCGACAATGCCGAGCGGAAGGTCTTCGAGATCGCCGAGGCCGGCGCGCGCGGCCGGCAGGGTTTCCAGGACATCAACAAGGTCACCACCGGCGTCATCGAGCGCCTGGACATCCTGTACAACCGGGAGAACAAAACCGGCGTCACCGGCATCGCGACGGGCTTCGTCGATCTGGACGAACGCACCGCCGGGCTGCAGAAGGGTGACCTCATCATCGTCGCTGGCCGCCCCTCCATGGGCAAAACCGCCTTCGCGCTCAACATCGCGGAGCACGTGGCGCTCGATGTCCGCATGCCGGTGGCGATCTTCAGCATGGAGATGTCGGGCGAACAACTCGTGACCCGTCTGATCGGCTCCCGGGCGCGCGTGGACGCGCACAAGATGCGCACCGGCCGCCTCGACGACAGCGACTGGACCAAGATCACCGGCGTGGTCGGCGACCTGCACGAGTCGTCGATCTACATCGACGAGTCCGGCGTGCTGACGCCGATCGAGCTGCGCAGCAAGGCGCGGCGCCTGCATCGCCAGATCGGCGGGCCGGGGCTGGGACTGGTCATCATCGACTACCTGCAGCTGATGGACGCCAACGCCGGCCGGGCGATCGAGAACCGGGCCACCGAGATTTCCGCCATTTCACGGTCGTTGAAAGCATTGGCGAAGGAACTGCATGTGCCGGTGATCGCGCTTTCGCAGCTGAACCGCGGCCTCGAGCAGCGGCCCGACAAGCGGCCGGTGATGTCGGACCTGCGCGAGTCGGGCGCCATCGAACAGGATGCGGACGTCATCCTGTTCATCTATCGCGACGAGGTCTACAACAAGGAAGAAAGCAATCCGCGCCGCGGCACCGCCGAGATCATCATCGGCAAGCAGCGGAACGGCCCGATCGGCATGGTCGAGCTGACCTTCCTCGGCCAGCACACGCGCTTCGAGAACTACGCGCGCGATCCCGGCGGTTACTGACCGCCGGCCTTGCCTGGGTGCACTTACAAGACTTCGGCCGCGTGATCCGCCAGGCGCGAACGCTCGCCGCGCAGCAGCGTGACGTGCCCGCCGTGCGACCAGCCCTTGAAGCGGTCCACCACGTACGTCAGGCCTGAACTGCCCTCGGTGAGGTAGGGCGTGTCGATCTGCGAGATGTTGCCGCAGCACACGACCTTGGTGCCGGGACCCGCGCGCGTGATCAGCGTCTTCATCTGCTTGGGCGTCAGGTTCTGCGTCTCGTCGATGATCAGGAACTTGTTGATGAAGGTGCGCCCGCGCATGAAGTTGAGCGACTTGACCTTGATCCGCGAGCGGATCAGGTCGCGCGTCGCGGCGCGGCCCCATTCGCCGGCCTCGTCGTCGGTCTTGTTCAGCACGTCGAGATTGTCTTCCAGCGCGCCCATCCAGGGGTTCATCTTCTCTTCCTCGGTGCCGGGCAGGAAGCCGATGTCCTCGCCCACGGGGACGGTCACGCGGGTCATGATGATTTCCGTGTAGACCTTGTGCTCCAGCGTTTGCATGAGGCCGGCGGCCAGCGTCAGCAGCGTCTTGCCGGTGCCGGCCTGGCCGAGCAGGGTCACGAAGTCGATGTCGGGGTTCATCAGCGCGTTCAGCGCGAAGTTCTGCTCGCGGTTGCGCGCCACGATGCCCCACACGTTGTTGCGCTGGTGCGAGTACTCCTTCAGCGTCTGCAACACGGCGGTCTTGCCCGATACTTCCCTGACCTGGGCATACAGCGGTTGCTGGCCTTCCAGGTACACGAACTCGTTGACCGACAGGCTCGCGCACAGCGGGCCGCGCACGCGGTAATACGTGCGGCCTTCCTGCTGCCACGACTCGACGCCCTTGCCGTGGGTATCCCAGAAATCGGGCGGCAGTTCGCGCGTGCCGGTGTAGAGAAGATCGGTGTCCTCCAGCACCTTGTCGTTGAAGTAATCCTCCGCTTCCAGACCCAACGCGCGCGCCTTGATGCGCATGTTGATGTCCTTGCTGACGAGGATCACCTGTCGCTTGGCGTGGATGTCCTGCAGGTGCTTGACCACCGCGATGATCTGGTTGTCGGCCTTGCCGACGGGCAGCCGCGCCGGCAGCTCGGCGCTGATCGCCTCCGTCTGCAGGAAGAGCCGGCCCTTGGCATCGCCGCCGTTGTGCTCGGCGAGCGAGATGCCGTCGCTGATGGCCACTTCCGCGCCGCTGACGATCTCGTCCAGAAAACGGCTCGCCTGGCGGGCGTTGCGCGCCACCTCCGACATGCCCTTCTTGTGGTTGTCGAGTTCCTCCAGCGTGACCATCGGCAGAAAGAGGTCGTGTTCCTCGAAGCGGAACAGGCTGGTCGGGTCATGCATCAATACATTGGTGTCGAGGACAAACAGTTTGACGTCGCGCGGAAGGCGTACGACGCTGGATGCGGCTTTGCGTTGTGTCATCGAGGGGGCGGCGGTGGGGGAGTGGGAGGGTGAGGGCTATTTGAGGGTTTTCACGCAGTCGAGCACTTCCTGGGCATGGCCGGGCACCTTGACCCCGCGCCATTCCCGCACGAGCTTGCCCTTGGCGTCGAACACGAAGGTGCTGCGCTCGATGCCGCGGACCTGCTTGCCGTACAGGTTCTTCATCCTGATCACGCCGAACAGCGTGCAGGCGACTTCCTCGCCGTCCGACAGCAGCTCGAACGGGAACTGCATCTTGGTCTTGAAGTTTTCGTGCGACTTGAGCGTGTCGCGCGAGAGGCCGAGGATCTCGCATTTCAGCTTGCGGAATTCCGGAAAGAGGTCGCGGAACTGTTCGCCTTCGGCGGTGCAGCCGGGCGTGTTGTCCTTGGGGTAGAAATAGAGAACGACCGGGTGGCCGCGGGCCATGGAAAGCCTGAACGGCGTGCCGCTGGTGGACGGCAGGATGAAATCCGGAGCGGCGTCGGATTTGCCCGCGATGGGGCGGTTGCTGGTGTTGCCGGTGCTGCTGATACGGCTGGAACTCGGTGAGTTCGGCATCTTGGTGCGATGACCTCCCTGCTGACCCGTTGTCGGATTGTTCCCTAAAACCGGTTACGCATGCAAGCGCGCCCGGGCCTCGCTTACGAGAAACTCCGCTTCCTGCAGGGCCATGGCGGGCGGGGCGCCGAAGCGTGTGCGGCTGCTGACCGCATGGCGCGGCAGGCGCTTCAGGTCCAGGCCCGCGGCGATGTCGCCCACTGCCACCACTTCACCGTCGCGGGCGACCCAGGCGGCCAGCACCGCTTCGAGCACGGGCAGCAGGCGGATGCCTTCGAATTCCGCCCGCACGGTCCAGACGTGCAGCGCCGCCGTCGAGGTGGCCTCGGCCGCAGCCGTGGCGGCGTCGGCTGCGGCCAGCAAGCGGTCGGGCACCTGCTCGGGCGCCAAACGGCCGGCCCCACTGACGCCGAGCCATTCATCGAGCACGGGCCAGGTCGTCGGGATCTGGGGGCAGGCGACAAGTTCGGCGTTGTACACGGGCAGGAACGGCCGGAAACCACGGCTATCTGTCCCGTAGCCGAAACCGAGTTGTTGCAACAACCGCCAGGCATGCACGTTCATCTGCCAGCGCGGGGCGGCGTGCCCGACCGGGGGCGCACCGAACACATCGGTAAACCGTTCGACCCCGCGTACGAGGTCCTGGCGCGTCCACCGCGCGTCCGCCAGGGCGGCGCCGGTGCGCCAGCCGGCATGATCCCAGGCCAGCAGGCCGGCTTCGAAGCCCGAGTCGCGGGCGAAGCGCATGACATCGCGGTAGCGGCGGCCCAGTTCGGGCGCCGGCATCAGGGTGCCGGACAGCAGCGTGCCGAGGCCCCACTGACGCGCCATCCAGCCGCCGCGATGGGCGGGCGTCGGGCGCAGCGTGCGCGCCAGCGCGCGGCCGCTGTGGTCGGGACCCAGGTTGAAGAAGAAACTGGCGCGCGCGCGCGACGCGGCCAGCGCCCGCAGCAGGTTGGGCACCCCGATGCGGAGGCCGCGCGCGGTGGCAACCTCGATGCGCAGGGCGAGTTTCATGCGACCGCCTGCAGCGTATCCCGGCACGCCCGGGTGAAGTCGTCGTCGCCGGCGCCCGCCACCGCCACCGCGGGGGCGGTGGCATGGCGGGGATAGTTTTTGCCGATCGAGCGCGTGTAGGCCGGATCGTAGTGCGCGGTCAGCAGCAGCGGCACGAGGGTGTCCCAGTCGTGCGCGGTGGCCAGCGCTTTCCAGTCGGCGATCGTGTCGCCGCCGTAGAGCCCTTTCAGGCAGTCGAGCTGCCGGCCGAGCAGGGCGGGGTCGGTCAGGAAGTGCGCGTACTCGCGCTTGAGGATCGCCACCCGCACCGGCAGCGGGGCCTCCACGCGCAGGCAGGCACTCTCCCACATGCGCTCGATCAGGCGCTCGGGCACGCGCAGCTGGCCGATCTTGCGGCTTTCGGACTCCACGAACACCGGGCGCGCCGGATCGAAGCCGTTGAGCGCCGCCCACACCCGGCTGTCAAACATCTTCTGCGACGGCTGCGGCGCGTCCGGCAGGTTGCCGAGGACGGAGCCGCGGTGTTCCGCGAGCGCCTCCAGGTCGAGCACCTGTGCACCCGTTGCCGCGAGCGCGTGCAACAACAGGCTCTTGCCGGTGCCGGTGAGCCCGCACACCACGCGGAAGTCGAAACGCGCGGGCAGGGTTTCCAGGTCGGCGATGACCGCGCGGCGGTAGCTGCGGTAGCCCCCGTCGAGCTGGCCCGCCTTCCAGCCGATGGAACGCAGCACCGTGGCGAACGCGCCGCTACGGGTGCCGCCGCGCCAGCAGTAGACGGCCGGGCGCCAGCCGCGCGGGCGGTCGCCGAAGCGTTGTTCCAGATGGCGGGCGATGTTGCGCGCGACGAGCACCGCACCGAGTTTTTTCGCGTCGAACGAGGACTGCTTGTAGAGCGTGCCGACGCGGACGCGTTCGGCGTCGTCAAGTACGGGGCAGCTGATCGCGCCGGGAATGTGATCTTCCGCGTACTCGGACTCGGAGCGCGCGTCGATGATCTCGTCAAAGCCGGACAACTGTGCTACGGTGATTTCGTCAGTGGGCTTCACGTTGCGGCTTGTCATTTTCATCGCGGATTTTATACCACCCATGAAGGCTCCCCTCGCGCAAAACAGCCCCGTCAACGCCGGTGAAGAAATCCGGCTCACGCAGCTTTCCCACGGCGGTGGGTGAGGCTGCAAACTGACGCCGGCGTTGCTGAGCGAAATCATCGGGGCCTCGCCGCTGGCGAGCGCATGGCCCGATCTCCTCGTCGGGACCGAGACGGCCGATGACGCGGCGGTCTATCGCCTGAACGACTCGCAGGCGCTGATCGCGACGACCGATTTCTTCCTGCCGATCGTGGACGATCCGTACGATTTCGGCCGCATCGCGGCCGCCAACGCGCTGTCCGATGTCTACGCGATGGGCGGCAAGCCGTTCATGGCGCTCGCCATCTGCGGCATGCCGGTCGGCAAGCTGCCGACGTCCACCGTGCGCCGCATCCTCGACGGCGGCAAGGCGGTGTGTGCGGAGGCCGGCATTCCGGTCGCGGGCGGCCACTCCATCGACGCGCCGGAACCGATCTACGGGCTGGTCGCGCTGGGGCTCGTGCACCCGGACCAGGTCAAGAAGAACAGCGGCGCGCGCGCAGGCGACGTGCTGATCCTCGGCAAGGCGCTCGGCATCGGCATCCTCGGCGCGGCGCTGAAGAAGGGCGAGTTGCGCGAGAAGGGCTACGCGCAGATGCTGGAGAGCGCGGTGCAACTCAACACGGCGGGCACGGCGCTCGGCGCGCTGGCCGCCGTCCATGCGGTGACGGACGTCACCGGTTTCGGCCTGCTGGGGCATCTGCTGGAGATGTGCCGGGGTGCCGCGCTCGATGCCGCGTTGCGGTGGGACGATGTTCCCGTGCTGTCCGCCGCCCGCCATCTCGCGGAGGCGGGCTATGTCACCGGCGCGTCCGCCCGCAACTGGGAAAGCTACGCCGGCGAGGCGGACCTGCCGGCGGATGTTGCAGCCTGGCAGCGAAATCTGTTGACCGACCCGCAGACCAGCGGCGGCCTGCTGGTCGCTTGCGCGCCGGAGGCGGCCGCGCAGGTCATGGCGCTCTTCAAACAAGAGGGCTTCAAGCACGCCGCGGTCATCGGGCGGATGGCGCAGCCCGCCGGCGCCGCGCCCCGCGTCAGCGTTGTTTGACGGGCGGTTTCAGCAAAGGCCGTAACTGCGGCCACACGGTGTCCAGCATTTGTCCCTGCGCGGAGGCGGCCGGATGGATGCCGTCGGGCTGGAAGGCGTCGCGTTTCTCGGCGAAGCCCGCGAGCAGGAAGGGCACGAGCGGCACCCGCTCGGCTTTTGCCACGTCCCTGAACAGGCCCCGGAACTTTTCGGTGTAGGGTTTGCCGTAGTTCGGGGGCAGTTCCATGCCCACCAGCAGCACTGCCGCACCAGCCTTGCGCGCGGCGCGGATCATGGTGACCAGATTGGTGCGCGTGTCCTCCAGGGAGAGTCCGCGCAGTCCGTCGTTGCCGCCGAGTTCGATGACGACGACCGCCGGCTGAAAGTGCTTCAGCGCGCCGGCGATGCGATTGCGCCCGCCGAGCGTGGTTTCGCCGCTGATGCTGGCGTTGGCGACCGTATAATCCAGACCCTCAGCCTGGAGCCGTTGGGCGAGCAGCCGGACCCAGCCTTCTTCGGTGCGCAAACCATACGCGGCGGAAAGACTGTCGCCATAGACGAGCAGTACCGGCGCGGCGGCCGCGGCGGCCGGCGCGGGCAGCAGCAGCGCCAGCCACAACAGCCCGACCACGACAACCACTCCACTTCCCAGACTTTTCAGCATGAACGGCTCCAGCCAGACTCTCATCGTACAGGCGCAGCATCTTACCAAGCACGTTTCGCTCGGCACCGAGCAACTCACCATCGTCGACGACGTCAGTTTCGAGGTGACGCGCGGCGCCTCGGTGGCGGTGGTCGGCGTGTCGGGCTCCGGCAAGTCCACTTTGCTCGGACTGCTGGCGGGGCTCGACGTTCCCAGCGCGGGCACGGTGGCGCTCGACGGCCGCGATCTGTTCACGCTGGACGAGGACGCGCGCGCCGCGCTGCGCGCCAGACTGGTCGGCATCGTGTTCCAGAATTTTCAGTTGCTACCCGCCTTCACGGCTCTGGAGAACGTCATGCTGCCGCTGGAACTGGCGGGACGCGGCGACGCGGATAGCCGGGCGCGCGCGATTCTCGCCCGCGTCGGGCTGGAACCGCGGCTGCGTCACTACCCGAAGCAGTTGTCCGGCGGCGAGCAGCAGCGCGTCGCCATCGCGCGCGCGTTCGCCACCGAACCGCCGATCCTGCTGGCCGACGAGCCGACGGGCAACCTGGACGCCGCCACCGGTGCCGAAGTCGCCGACCTGATGTTCGCGCTGAACGCGGAGCGGGGCACGACGCTGATC
>JBOIEQ010000100.1:0-16141 GCA_050741255.1 Burkholderiales bacterium
GTACAGCGCGAACAAACGTTTTTGAAAAGCGTTCATTAGAGTGCCTAACAGGATGAAACGCGCGATGCGCTGTCACGAGTTTGGCTCAGGGCTAGGCATCTGCCGCCGCGCCGTATTCGAATACGGTCAAGGCAGATAACGACGCCATGGGCCAAACTCGTGCCAGCCCCTGGATAACCGGTTGATACTTCGAGATCATCGCCGGGGTTGCGACCAGAATCGTCGCTGACTTTGTCGGCCTCCGAGGCCAAGGTCGACACATTGGCCCCATCGGCCTTCGCGTCATCAACAATTCTGGTCGCAACGCACACGTGTTTCATCCTGTTAGGCACTCTGTGGATTCTAGCGGAGCGGCGCAAGCGTCGCCCGCAGATCATCGTAAAAAACCGGTTGCGCGGCGAGAAAGCGCGCGCGGCTCGCCAGCAAAGCGCGCTGTGCCTCGGCGATGTTCGCCGCGGTCAGGCGGCGGCCGAAGCCCTGCTGCGAGGAGGTGCCGAACAGGTCCGCCAGCAGCAGCGCGCCCATTTCGTGGTTGAAGTGGTCGGGGTCCTGCCAGTACAGCGGCTCACGGCCGATCACGCGCTCGCCGGTGACCGCGTTGTAGTCGTAGAAGCTCCACAACTGCACGCTGCCGTCCGGCGCCTCCTCCTCCACCAGGCGCGCGATGGCGACCAGCGCCGCCCAGCGTGCGGCGAACTGTCCGCACAATAGGTCGAGTTCCAGCGCCAGCGCGTGGTGCGGATAGACGAACAGCCGCAGCGCCACACCCTTCTGCTTCGCGGCGCGGATCACCGTCCGCAACCCCTCCAGATCCGGCTCGACCGTCAAGGCCATGCCGCCCAGCCCTTCGCTAGGAGGCGGCGTCGCGGGCACCTGGTCCGCCGTGCAACCCTGTTTCTCGCGACCGCGGAAGAATGCCCCGAAGCGCGCCGCCGCGCCCGGCACGCCGCGCGTATACAGGTAGCGTCCCTCGCGCGTATGGCTGGCACGCGTGGCGCCCTGTTCGAGCACCGTGCGCACCGAATTCTGCAGCGCGCGCAGCGACAGCAGCAGTTGCGTCTGCGAGAAATCCGCGATTTCCGCCCGCTGGCGCGCGCAGTCCACACGCGGCAACGACCCCGGATGAATGCCGATGACGGCGCGCTTCAGGTCCGTCGCGCCCAGCGCGTAAAAGAAATAGCACTGCGTCTCGGCCCAGTCCACGCCGGCGAAGGCGAAGTTGTAACCCTTGAGCCGCCCGCCGTCGGTCAGCGCCGGATCGTTGGCGTCGAAACCGATCTCCGCGAGCGAACTGCCGAGCACGATCGCCTGCGGCCGCTCCCGCGCCAGCAGTTGCGGCTTCACATGGCGCTCGAAGCGTGCGAAGCGCGGCTTGTCTGCGTTGAAGCCGGCGATCTCGACGTCGCGGTAGTACCAGAACGGGTCGACGACGCGGTTGAACGCCGCGACGGCGCCGACCAGCAACGCGAGGCTGGCGAACAGTCCGAGGGTGTAGGCGCGGGGAGACATGATGTGCAGCCGAACCCTTCAGCCGCAGATACACGCAGATAAACGCGGATATGGCGGAAGGCTCTTCAGATACCGAATTCCGCCTGATGTCGCGGGGATGGATGCGACCCCCTCATTCTTTTCGTTCTTTTTTGCCTTATCTGCGCTCATCTGCGTGTATCTGCGGCTGGATTGAATTTAGGTCTAGAACTGGAAGTAGATGAACTCGCTCACTTCCGTGAGCGACAGCACCGCCAGCGCGGCGGCGACGGTGGTGGCCGCCAGCCACGGCAGCGCCGGCCGCCACTGCCACCACGCCAGAACGCCGCCGGGTTCCACGCCCAGCGCGGGCCGGAACGCGCGCAGGAGTTGCTGGCTGTTCGGCGCGAGCCACACGATCAGCGCGCAGAGGATGAGCCAGTTCAGTTGCGGGCCGCCGCCGAAGGTCGCCGTGTTTTCGAAACGCACGCCCTGCTCCGCCAGCCAGCGGCCCGCCGCGCCCAGCTTGTCGAACCAGCGGTACGGCAGCGTCATGCCGTTGGCGCCCGTCATCGCGTGCAGGATCGCCAGCGCGCGGTCCATGGTTTCCGCCCGGAAGAACACCCAGGCCACCACCGTCGCCGTGAAGGTCAGCAGGACAGCGATGAACGCCCCCGACCGGCCGTAGCTGCGCGTCCAGCCCAGCCGCTGCCGCAGCTCGCGCCAGGCATGGTTCACCAGCAGGTAGAAACCGTGCAGCGCACCCCAGGCGACGAAGGTCCAGTTCGCGCCGTGCCACAGGCCGCCCAGCAGCATGGTCACGGTCAGGTTGACGTAGCGGCGTGCGGCGCCGCGCCGGCCGCCGCCCAGCGGGATGTACAGGTAATCGCGCAGGAAGCGCGACAGCGTCATGTGCCAGCGCCGCCAGAAGTCGATGATGGACGTCGCCTTGTACGGCGAGGCGAAATTGAGCGGCAGCCGCACGCCGAACAGCAGCGACAGGCCGAGCGCCATGTCGGTGTAGCCGGAGAAATCAAAATAGAGCTGGAAGCTGTACGCGAGCGCCCCGCCCCAGGCGTCCACGACGGTCAGCGCATCGGCGGTATCGAACACCGGGCGCGCGTAGACCGCAATGTTGTCGGCGATCACCGTCTTCTTGAACAGGCCGATGAAGAACAGCGTGAAGCCGGTGGCAACGCTCGACCAGTCCCAGCGGTAGATCTCCCGCCGCGCGAACTGCGGCATCATTTCCGCATGGTGCAGGATCGGACCCGCGATCAGGTGCGGGAAATAGGTGACGAACAGGCAGTAATGCGTGAAGCGGTATTCGGCGGCCTTGCCCTGCCAGGCATCCACCAGGAAGGCGATCTGGGTGAACGTGAAGAAGGAAATGCCGAGCGGCAGCAGGATGTGCAGCAGCGGCAGATCCGCGCCCGCGGCATGGTTGAGGCTGGCGGCGAAGAAGTCTGCGTACTTGAACCAGCCGAGCAGCAGCAGGTTGCCGACGAGGCCGAACACCAGCAATCGCTTGCCCGCGGGCGTGCCGGCCCGCCGCACGATCGCGAGCCCGGTCTGGAAATTGAAAATGATGGAGCCGAGCAGCAGCGCGACGTAGACCGGGTTCCACCAGCCGTAGAACACGAGCGAGGCCACCGCGAGCCAGCCGGCCGCGAGTGCATGGCTCGCGCGCGCAATGAGAAAGAAGCCCGCCAGCACGACCGGCAGGAACACACACAGGAAAGGGTAGGAGTTGAACAGCATCGGCGGACGGGGATGGCGGGCCGACCCCGCGGCGAATCAGGCGCGGGCGGGACTACGAGCCGCGGCGGCGCCGGCCGGCAGGCTCTTCGCGAGCTTGTCGAGCACGCCGTTGATGAATTTGTCGCCGTCGGTGCCGCCGTAGCGCTTGGCGAGCTCGATCGCCTCGTTCAGCGCCACCTTGTACGGCACGTCCGGCTGCGCGGTCAGTTCATAGCCCGCGATCAGCAGGATCGCGCGCTCGATCGGCGACACCAGGTCGAACTTGCGGTCGAGGTAAGGGCCGAGCAACTGGACGATGCGGCCCGCGTCCTCCGCGGCGCCGTGGACCAGGATGGCGCAGTACGCGCGGTCGCAGCGTTCCCAGCCGTCGGACGCCTCGAGCTGCGCCATCACCTGCTCCGGCGAGGTGCCGGTCAGCAGCCACTGGTAGAGGCCCTGCAGCGCGAACTCGCGCGAGCGGCGGCGCGCGGACGTGGGCTTCGTCTTGGCCGGCTTCGCCGCGGGCGCAGCTTTTTCAGCGGTTCCGGGCATCGACCGCTTTCAGCAGGTTCGCCATCTCGACCGCGCAGGCGGCGCATTCGGCACCCTTGACCGCCATGCGGGCCTCGGCCTGCGCATCGTTCTCGGTCGTGAGCACGCCGTTCGCGATCGGGATGCCGCAATCGAGCGCGACTTGCTGGAGACCGGCCGCCGACTGGTCCGACACCAGTTCGAAGTGATAGGTCTCGCCGCGGATCACGGCGCCGAGCGCGATCAACGCGTCGAACCGGCCGGTGCCCGCGAGTTTCTGCAGGGCTACCGGCAACTCCAGCGCGCCGGGCACGCTGACGACCAGCGTGTCGGCGGGCGCGACGCCGTGCTTCGCCAGCGCGGCGGTGCACGCCGAGAGCAGGCCCTTGCCGATCTCGGGATTGAAGCGCGCGAGCGCGATGCCGATGCGCAGACCCGCGCCGTCGAGACGCGGCTCGATTTCCTGCGGTTCGGACGATGCGGACGAGGCACTAGGGCGGGGCATGGAAGGAAGTTCCGGGTGTGGGCCGACGAAGGGGCGGGTGACGGATCAGGCGGGCGGCCGGCCCGGTTCGAGATAGCCGGTCACCTGCAGATCGAAGCCGGCCATGCTCGGCATTCTACGCGGCTTGGCCATCAGCCGCATGTGCGTGACGCCCAGGTCCTTCAGGATCTGCGCGCCGATGCCGTAGGTGCGCAGCGCATTTTTCGCCAGCGGCGCGGCGCCCGTGCCCCGTACGCGCGCCAGCAGGTCGCCCGCGCTCTCGGGCCGGTGCAGCAGCACGATCACGCCGCGGTCCGCACGCGCCACCGCGGCCATTGCATCGTTCAGGTTCCACGAGTGCCCGGCGGCCGCGGTGTCGAGGAGGTCCAGCACCGACAGCGGCTCGTGCACGCGCACCAGGACTTCCTCGCCGGGCTTCCAGGTGCCGCGCACGAGCGCCAGATGGGCGGCATTGTCGGCCTTGTCGCGGTAGGCCACCAGCCGGAACGCGCCATGCGTGGTGACGACGTTGCGCTCGCCTTCCCGCACCACCAGGCGCTCGGTGCGGCTGCGGTGGTGAATGAGATCGGTGATGGTGCCGATCTTCAGGCCGTGCTCGCGCGCGAACGGGATGAGGTCCGGCAGGCGCGCCATGCTGCCGTCCTCCTTCAGGATTTCGCAGATCACCGCCGCCGGGCCGCAGCCCGCTAGTGCCGCGAAATCGCAGCCCGCTTCGGTGTGGCCCGCGCGCACCAGCACGCCGCCGTTCTGCGCCATCAGCGGAAAGATGTGGCCGGGCTGCACGATGTCGGCGGGACAGGCATCCGCGCGCACCGCGGCGCGCACCGTCTGCGCGCGATCCGCCGCCGAGATGCCCGTGGTCACGCCCTCCGCCGCCTCGATCGACACGGTGAACGCGGTGCCGTGCTGCGAGCGGTTGTTCGCGACCATCAGCGGCAGGCTCAGGCTGCGGCATTTGGCCTCGGTCAGGGTGAGGCAGATCAGCCCGCGCCCGTAGCGCGCCATGAAATTGATCGCCTCCGGCGTCACGAAGTCGGCCGCCATCACGAGGTCGCCCTCGTTCTCGCGGTCTTCCTCGTCGACGAGAATCACCATCCGCCCGGCGCGGATGTCCTCGATGATCTCCGGGGTGGTGCTGACGGTCATCGTACCCGCTCCCCATTGAACCCAGTGCCCATCGCATCAATGCCCACGTGTCGTCCTCTTTTTGCTTTTGTGCGGGGGCCGTGGCTTCGCCACACCGGTTCGCCCGGCCTTGGGTTTCCCCGCCGCCGCGAGCCGCTCGGCATAGCGGGCCATCAGATCCACTTCGAGATTCACCTTAGCGCCGCGAGCGAGCCCGCGCAGATTCGTCTGCGCCAGCGTGTGCGGGATCAGGTTGACCTCGAACCGCGCGCCGCGCACCGCGTTGACGGTCAGGCTCACGCCGTGGACCGCGATCGAGCCCTTGCGCGCCACGTACGGCGCGAGCGCCTTCGGCACATCGATCGCGAGCCGCCAGGAATCGCCGTCCCGCGCGAACGCGGCGACCTTGCCCGTACCGTCGACGTGCCCCGTCATCAGGTGCCCGCCCAGCCGGTCGGCGAGCCGCAGGGCTTTTTCGAGATTGACCGGCGCGCCCGCCGCGAAACCGGTCGTGCAGGCGAGCGTTTCCGCGGAAACGTCCGCTTCGAAGGACTGCCCGCCGCAGGCGACGACCGTGAGACAGCAGCCATTGACGGCGATGGAGTCGCCGATCGCGACATCCGCGAGATCGAGTGCCCCCGCGGCAATGGCGATGCGCGTGCCGCCGCGGCCCGCCTGCGCGCGTGCGATCGACCCCACCGCCTGCACGAGGCCGGTGAACATCAGCCCGCCACCATGCGCGCGAGCAGGCGCAGGTCGCTGCCCACCGGCAGCACGTCGGTGATCTGCAGGCGGCGGCGCGCCTCGAGGTCCTCGAGTCCCGGCAGCGCGGCCATGCCCAGCGCGGTGTCGCCCAGCAGGCACGGCGCCAGGTAAACGAGAAGCTCGTCCACGCAGCCTTCGCGGATGAGCGACCCGTTCAGCTTCCAGCCGGCTTCCACATGCACCTCGTTGACGCCCCGCTGCGCGAGCGCGGCCATCAGTTGCTGCAGTTCAACCTTGCCGCGGGCGTCCGGCAGCATGAGCGTCTCGATGCCGAGCACCGCGAACTGCCGCTGCCGTTCCTCGTTCTGCACCGCAGCGGCGATCAGTGCGTTCCCGCCCGCCAGAACGCGCGCCGCCGGCGGCGTTTCCATCCGGCTGTCGACGACGACGCGCAAGGGCTGGCGCGGCGTCTCGACGTTGCGCACCGTGAGCTGCGGATCGTCCTCCAGGACGGTGCCGATGCCGGTCAGGACCGCGCAGGCACGCGCGCGCCAGTGGTGACCGTCGCGCCGGGCCTCGGCGCCCGTGATCCACTGGCTCTTGCCGTTGGCCAGCGCCGTTTTCCCGTCGAGGCTCGCCGCGATCTTGAGCCGCACCCACGGCCGGCCGCGCGTCATGCGCGAGACGAAGCCGATGTTGAGTTCCGTCGCCTCCAGTTCGAGCAGGCCGGTCTCCACCTGCAGGCCCGCCGCGCGCAGCGCCGCGAAGCCCTTGCCGTCCACCTCCGGATTCGGGTCGCGCATGGCGGCCACCACCCGCTTGACGCCGGCCGCGATCACGCGCGCCGTGCAGGGCGGCGTGCGGCCGTGATGGTTGCACGGTTCCAGGGTTACGTAGAGCGTGCCGCCCTGCGCGCGCGGGCCGGCGGCGTCGAGCGCCACGACTTCCGCATGCGGCGCCCCCGCGCGGGCGTGGAAACCTTCACCCACCACGAGGCCGTTGCGCACGACCACGGCGCCGACGCGCGGGTTGGGCGTGGCCGTGTACAAGCCGCCCTCGGCAAGCGCGAGCGCCTGCTGCATGAAGCGGCGGTCTTCAGCGGTGAACATGGTGCTGGCTACTTCACTTCTTGAACAGCGATGGAGGTTCGACTTCCTGGATCACGTCACGGAAATCGTCCACGTCCTCGAAGCTGCGGTAGACCGACGCGAAACGGATATAGGCGACCTTGTCGAGCTTGTACAGCTCCTTCATCACCATTTCCCCGATGCGCCGCGACTCGATCTCGCGCTCGCCCAGCGCCAGCACCGCCTGCACGATGTTGCCGATGGCGTCGTCCACCAGGGAGGTGGGCACCGGACGCTTGTGCAGCGCGCGCACGAAGCCGGTGCGCAGCTTGTCGAGATCGAACTCCGAGCGGCTGCCGTCCTGCTTGACCAGTTGCGGCATGCGCAGCTCCACCGTTTCGTAGGTCGTGAAGCGCTTGGTGCAGGCCGTGCAGCGCCGCCGCCGCCGGATCGAATCGCCCTCGTCGGAATCCCGCGAGTCGATGACCTGAGTGTCGGTGGATTTGCAGAAGGGGCAGCGCACGGGCTACGCCGGTGAGGGGTGAAGGGTGAGGGGTGAGGAGGAAAAACAGGCGCGCTCCGCCAGCCGGGTGGAGTCCCCCTCCCTCCTCACCCCTCTCCCCTCACCTTCCATAAACAGGAAACTTTCGGCACAGCGCCAGCATGTCGGCCTTGACCCTCGCGATCACCGTCTCGTCGTTCGGCGCCTCGACCACGTCGGCGATCGCATGCGCCACGCGCTCGGTTTCGTGTTCCTTGAAGCCGCGGGTGGTGATCGCGGGTGAGCCGAGCCGCACGCCGCTGGTGACCATCGCCTTCTGCGGATCGTTGGGCACGAGATTCTTGTTGACGGTGATGTTGGCGCGGCCCAGCGCCGCCTCGGCGTCCTTGCCGGTGACCTGCTTGGACTGCAGGTCGACCAGGAACATGTGGCAGTCGGTGTGCCCCGACACGATGCGCAGGCCCCGCGTCGCCAGCGTGCGGGCCATGACGCCCGCGTTCGCAAGTACCTGCTGCTGGTAGCCCTTGAAGTCGCGGCCCATCGCTTCCTTGAAGGCGACCGCCTTGGCGGCGATCACGTGCATCAGCGGCCCGCCCTGCAGTACCGGGAAGATGCCGCTGTTGAGAATGCGCTCGTCCTTCGCCTGGCCGAGGATGAGTCCGCCGCGGGGCCCCCGCAGCGTCTTGTGCGTGGTGGAGGTGACGAAGTCGGCGATGCCGACGGGACTGGGATACAACCCCACGGCCACCAGTCCCGCGTAGTGCGCGATGTCGGCCATCAGGAGCGCGCCCACCGAGTCCGCGATCTTGCGAAAGCGCTTCCAGTCGATCGCCCGGGCATAAGCCGACGCGCCAGTGATGATGAGCTTGGGCTTGTGGATCTCGGCCAGGCGCGCCGCGGCGTCGTAGTCGATGGTTTCGGTTTCCAGGCTGAGTTTGTAGGCCACCGTCCGGTACATCTTGCCGGAGGCGTTCATCGAGCCGCCGTGCGTCAGATGGCCGCCATGTTCCAGCGCGAGCCCCATGATGGTGTCGCCCGGGGCGAGCACGGCGTGATAGACGGCCTGGTTGGCCTGCGAGCCCGAGTGCGGCTGGACGTTCGCATACTCGACGCCGAACAGTTTTTTCACCCGCTCGATCGCCAGCGTCTCCGCCTGGTCCACGAACTCGCAGCCGCCGTAATAACGCTTGCCCGGATAGCCCTCGGCGTACTTGTTGGTGAGCACGGTACCGGTGGCGTGCAGCACCGCCGGACTCGCGTAGTTTTCCGAGGCGATCAGCTCGATGTGGTCTTCCTGGCGCTGGTACTCGCGGACGATGGTCCCCCACAGTTCGGGGTCGGTCTGGTCGGCGGTGCGGGCGAGTGAGTACATGGCGGCGGCGTCTGCGACTGAGAAGTGCGGTTAAGGGCGGGGTCGGGCGCGGATTTTAGCATCCGGCCCCGCCCTGCCCTGCCGTCCACAACGCTTGCCCCTCCCGCGCCCGGAGACGCGGCCGCTATTTCTTGGCGGCGGGCCCACCCCTGACGGCGGAGAACACGAAATTGTCGAAACTGTTCTCGGCGGTGCGGAACCACAGGTACTGCTCGTCGCGGTATTTGGACCAGGCCTGGAAGATCGTCCGGAACTCGGGACTCTTGCCGGCGAGCTCCACGTACAGCTCGTTCGCGGCCTTGAGACAGGCTTCCATGACCGGACGGGGAAACTGCCGCAACTGGGCGCCGGCCTTGACCAGCCGCCCCAGCGCTTCCGGGTTGCGCGCATCGTACTTCGCGACCATGTGGATGTTCGCTTCCGCGCAGGCCGTTTCCAGCGCCGCCTGGAAGGGCTTGGGCAGTGCCTCCCATTGCTTCAGGTTGACGTAGATCGAGAGCTGCGCGGAGCCCTCCCACCAGCCGGGGTAGTAGTAGTACTTGGCGACTTTCACGAAGCCCAGCTTCTCGTCGTCGTAAGGCCCCACCCACTCGGTCGCATCGATGGTCCCACGCTCGAGCGCGGGGTAGATGTCGCCGCCCGCCAGTTGCTGCGGCACCACGCCGACCTTGGCGAGCACCTGGCCGCCGAGTCCCGCGATGCGCATGCGCAGCCCCTTCAGATCTGCGGCCGACTTGATTTCGCGGCGGAACCAGCCCGCCATCTGCGTGCCCGTGTTGCCGGCGGGAAACGTGATGATGTTGTGCGGTTTGAAGAGCTCGCGCATCAGCTCGAGGCCGCCTCCGTAATACATCCAGGCATTCTGCTGCCGGCAGTTGAGGCCAAACGGCACCGCGGTGTCGAACGCGAACGCCGGATTCTTGCCGACGTAGTAATAGCTCGCGGTTTGCCCGCACTCGACCGTGCCCTGCTGCACGGCATCGAACACCCCCAGTCCCGGCACGATTTCCCCGGCGGCGAACACGCGGATTTCGAACTTGCCTTCGGTGATGGCGGACACGCGCTGCGCGATGTCGTTGGCCGTGCCGTACAGCGTGTCGAGGCTTTTGGGAAAGCTCGACGCCATGCGCCAGCGGACCACGGGTTGAGTTTGCGCGAGGGCCGGCGCCGCGGCGATGCCGGCGGCGATCCCCGCGCCGGCCTTGGTCAGAAACGAACGTCGTTGCATGACGCCTCCTCCTGTTTGCAATGGTCTTGTTCTGAAACTGCCGCCGCGGATTCCACGCCCGCGTGCGTCCCTGCTCAGTCGCCGGCGATGGTCATGTTGTCGACGAGGATGGAACCGGAACGGCGGCCGCCGCGGATGATCACATCGCTGCCGACGGCCACGATGCCGCGGTAGATGTCCTTGAGATTGCCGGCGATGGTGACTTCCTGCACCGGGTAGGCGATCGCGCCGTCCTCGATCCAGAAACCGGCCGCGCCGCGCGAGTAGTCGCCGGTCACGGCGTTGACGCCGCTGCCCATCAGTTCCGTGACGAGGAAACCGCGGCCCATCTGCTTCAGCAGCGCGTCCAGATTGCCCGCCGTGGGCTGCACGACGATATTGTGGTTGCCGCCGGCATTGCCGGTGGAACGCAGGTTGAGCTTGCGGGCCGAATAGCTGCCGAGGAAGTACCCCTGCACCACGCCCTTCGATACGACCTCACGGCGCACGGTCGCCACGCCTTCCTCGTCGAAGGAGCTGCTCGCCAGCCCCTTGGGGATGGTGGGGTCATCGGTGATCGTGACGAATTCCGAAAACACCTGCTGGCCCATGCTGTCCGGCAGGAACGAGGACTTGCGGTAAAGACTGCCGCCGCTGACGGCCGAAATGAAATGACCGGCCAGGCTCCCGGCCACCATCGACTCGTACAGGATCGGCGCCTGCGTGGTGGCGATCTTGCGGGAACCGAGCCGCGCCACGGTGCGCTCGCCGGTCTTGCGCCCGACCGACTCGGCCGTATCGAGATCGACCGGGTCGCAGGTCCAGGTATCCCAGGAGTCGCGCTGCATGGCATCGCCCTCCCCCGCGATCACGGAGCAGGAAATCGAATGCTGCGAGGTCGGATAGCCGCCGATGAAACCGTGCGAATTCCCGTAGGCGAACTGCGACACCTCGGTCCATACGGTGGCGCCTTCGGAGTTGCTGATGCGCTTGTCCACGGAGAGGGCGGTGGCCTCGCAGGCGCGCGCGGTCTCCACCGCATCGTCCACCGTGATCGCCCACGGGTGGCACAGGTCGAGCCCCGCTGCGTCGCCCTGCCTGGCCAGCAGCGCCGGATCGGCCAGGCCGGACGCCGGGTCTTCCGCCGTGAAGCGCGCGATGGAGAGCGCCGCTTCGGTGGTGGCGCGCAGGGCCTGTGGCGACAGGTCGGAGGTGCTGGCGTTACCGCGGCGCTGGCCGAGATAGACCGTGATGCCGATGCCCTTGTCGCGGTTGTACTGGATCGTCTCGACTTCGTCGTGACGCACCGTCACGGTCTGCCCGACGCCTTCGGAGACCTTGGCCTCGGCCGCGCTGGCGCCCAGGGATTTCGCATGCGCGAGGACATCGGCGACGATCTGGCGCAACTGCGCCTGGGTAAGCGTGAACGCATGCTGCGACATCGGGCGGGGACTTTAAGTGAGGGCGAAACGGGCGGGAAAGCCGTTATGATACCAGTGCACCACTCATGACTCTGCCCGCAATGAACGCCGACGAACCCGATTCCGACTCTCCTTCGCGCTACGACAAGCCGAGCAAGAGCCAGCGCAAGCGCTCCATGCACGAGCTGCAGGACCTGGGGGACGCGCTCGTCGCGCTGCGGCCCGACCAGCTTGCGGCCTTCGACCTGCCGGAGTTCCTGCTCGACGCGATCCTGCTCGCGCAGAAGATCAAGGCCCATGAAGGCCGGCGCCGCCAGCTGCAGTACGTCGGCCGCCTCATGCAGGAGGTGGAACCCGAGCCGATCCGCGCGCGGCTGGAGGAACTCGCTGCCGGGCCGCGCGAGGATGCCGCCCGCCACCGCCTCGCCGAGGAATGGCGTTCAAAACTGCTCGCGGACGGCGAGGCCGGTCTCGCCGAATTCGTGCGCCTGAATCCGGCCGCGGACGCCGCCGCCCTGCGCAAGCTTACGAACGAGGCCCGCGCCGAAAAAGCCGGCGGCGACAAGCCACATGCCCTGCGCGCCCTGTACCGCGCCATCAACAAGCAACTCACCCTCGAATGACGCCCCTCCGCATCGGTCTCGTCTCCGTCAGCGACCGCGCCGCGGGCGGCGTCTACAAGGACGAGGGCCTGCCGGCCCTGCGGGAATGGCTGACCCGCGCGATCGCCGCCCCCGCGTGGGAGGCGGTCACGCGGCTGATTCCGGACGAACAACCCGCGATCGAGGCCGCGCTGAAGGAACTGGTGGACGACGCCGGCTGCCAACTGGTGCTGACCACCGGCGGCACCGGCCCGGCCCTGCGCGATATCACGCCCGAGGCGACGCTCGCCGTCGCGCACAAGGTCATGCCCGGCTTCGGCGAGCAGATGCGGCAGATCAGCCTGAAGTTCGTGCCGACGGCGATCCTGTCGCGGCAAACCGCAGTGATCCGCTACCGCGGTGCCGTCGGCGCGCTGATCGTGAATCTGCCAGGCCAGCCGAAATCGATCCGAGAAACGCTGGAGGGCGTGAAGGGCGCGGACGGCGCGACGGTCTTGCCGGGCCTGTTCGCAGCCGTGCCGTACTGCATCGACCTCATCGGCGGGCCTTACATCGAAACGGACGAGGCGGTGTGCAAGGCGTTCCGGCCGAAGTCTGCCTTGAAGCCTAAAGCGAATTAGCCGCAGAGACGCAGAGAGCGCAGAGAAGGCGAAAATAAAGAATAGAGTCCGCGGCCGCTGATTTTCATTTTGAGTTCTCTGCGTCTCTTAGGCTCATTCCGAATTGAATTTCTTGGCGTCCTTGGCGTCTTGGCGGCAGATCAATTTTGTATTCTTTGGCTTTCTCTGCGCTCTCTGCGTCTCTGCGGCTAATTGATGTTTGAGGATAGAAAATGAGTGAATTGCTCGAAACCATCGAAGTCGAAACCGGCAAGAACCCCACCGCCGCCGTCATCTGGATGCACGGCCTCGGCGCCGACGGCAACGACTTCGTGCCGGTGGTGCCGGAACTCGGCCTGGCGGACTCCGGTCCGGTGCGCTTCGTGTTCCCGAACGCGCCCATGCGCGCGGTGACGATCAACAACGGCTACGTCATGCGCGCCTGGTACGACATCGTGCCCGGCGACCTGGAAGGCAACGTCCGGGTGCCCGACGCGGAAGGCATCCGTGCGTCGCAGGTGCAGATCGAAGCGCTGATCGCCCGCGAAGCCGGCCGCGGCATCCCGGCACGCCGCGTCGTGCTGGCGGGTTTCTCGCAGGGCGGCGCGATCACGCTGCAGGCGGGCCTGCGCCACCCGGACCGGCTGGCGGGGCTGCTGGTACTGTCGAGCTACCTGCCGCTCGCGGAGGCCGTGGCCGCGGAAGCCGCGCCCGCCAACCGCGACGTGCCGGTCTTCATGGCGCACGGCGCCTACGATCCGGTCATCCCGCTCGACCGCGCGGTACGTTCCCGGGACGCGCTGCAGCAACTGGGCTACGCCATCGACTGGCACGAATATCCCATGCAGCACTCCGTGTGCATGGAGGAAATCCAGGCGATCGGGACGTGGCTGCGGCAGGTCCTGAAATAGCGCGAAAATGAAAACGCCCCGGGCGATGGCCGCGGGGCGTGGTGCGAAAAAACTGGTGTGAATGAACGGTCTTACTGCACCTTGCTCACGATCTTGTAACGCCCCCAGTCGTAATCGTCGCCGCCTTCGAGCATGCGTGAAGGCTCGATCAGGTAGACCTTCTCGCGCAGGCGCATTTCGAACAACTGGCTGGGCGAGAAGCTGCCCACCCGCATCACCATCGTGATCTCGCCGTTTTTGTCCGGCTGCGTCGAGAGCAGCACCGCGGCGTCGCCGTCGCGCACCGCGCGGAACGACGACACGCCGCCCGGTGGCGACAGCATCACGCGGATGCCGATGTTGGCGAGCGACTGGATGCCGACCCGCCGCTGCTGGTATTCGTCGCGGGTGATGCGGCGCACGATCCCCGCGCCCCAGTACTTGGAGGTCTCGGTCCGGTACGCGATCAGTGCGCCGACCTTCAACCAGTCGCCCTTGACCTGCGGCACGATGGCCCCGTAGCCGCCCTCGCTCGCATTCTCGACGATCCACGACTCGCCGCCGCCGCTGGCGTTCTCGTGCAGTTCGAAGGCGCCGATGGTCGCGGTGGTCTCCAGCCGCTGCAGCAGTTCCACGAAGCCCGGCACCACGGTCATGCGCGTGGCGACCTTGCGCCGCTCGGAACTGCGGGCCGGCGGCTCGTCCGACCAGTACTCCACCAGGTGCTTCAGCACGTTGGTGACGGTGACCACGCTGTGGTTGCCGCCGAGGTTGACGTCGCTCGGGATGCCGTCCTTGTCTCGGATGTCGTGGATCAGTACGCTCACGCCCTTCAAGGCCTCGCCCGCCCCGAAGTAACGCGCGCTCGCGCCCAGCCGCGTGCCCTTCTGCACGCGCGCCGGGGGCTTGCGCATCGCGAGGTCGTAGTAGTACGGCAGGGCTTTGGTCGCCTGGCGGCCGATCTGGAACTGGCGGCTGAAGTGCTCGCAGGCGCGCTCAGCGATGTCGAGTTCCTGTGGCAGCAGGCTGTCGGTCGACGAGATCGACAGCATCAGCGCCTTGACGAACTCCTCTTCAACGGAGACCTGGTCATCGGTTCCGGGATAGACTTCCACGCGCTTGACCGCGAAATCCTTGTCCTCGGCGAACTGGTACAGCCGCGCGAGGTCGGCCCAGATGCGGTCCTCCACCGTGCCGTAGCGCAGCAGCACCCACTTCAGCTGCATTTTGACCGCGCGGATCGCCCGTGCGGTAACGACCGGCAGCAGGTTGCGCACGGCGCCGGCGCCGGAGGCGCCGGACTGGAACTGCTCGATCAGGACGTTGTAGGCCGTGCCCAGCGTCTTCCAGAATTCGAAAGACAGCTTCCACATCCGGTTTTCCTGGAACTTCTGCAGGCGCGGAGCGGCGAGGTATTCCTGGGCCAGCTTGCGCTGGTGGCTGCGGGCGGCCTGGTCGATCAGTTCAACGAGCGCGAAGCGCTGGTCGAGCTTGAACCCCTCGGTGCGGTTCAGCGAATCGAGCCAGAACGTCACCTCGTCAAGCGCCTTGTAGGAGTCCTGCGGCAGTTCGCCGACCAGTTCCTGGGCCCGCTTCATGTCGGCCATGGGGTGGTCCGGCTTGCCGCCCCCGATCCAGTTCAGAACCATGCGGTGCTCCCCTCCGGGATATCAGGGGAAAATCATAGCAAAATGAGCCGGTTCCGGCTTGGAATGCGCGACCGGCGGTCGGCGCGCCCTGACGGGCCGGCCGGAACCGGCGGCGGGGTCAGACGGGAGGGGGCGCCGCGGCCTCCGGCGTCGACTCGATGTAGCGCCGGAGCAGGCGGTTCTCGAACGCCGCCTGGTTGATCACGGCCTTGGCCACGTCGTGGAAGGAAATGACGCCCGCCAACCGCCCCCCGTCCACCACCGGCAGGTAGCGCACATGGTTCTGCGTCATCAGTTCGCGCAGGTGCTCGACCGAATCACCCGGCTGGCCGGCCACCGGGTCGCGCACCATCACGTCGGCCACCCGCAGTTCCGTTAACGTGCCGCCGAGCGCGCCGCCGTGGCTGTCCAGCGCCTTCAGCACTTCACGAAAGGTAAGCATGCCGCGCATGCCGCCGCCGTCGAGGACGACCAGGGAACCGATGTCGCGGGCCACCATCTCGCGCACCGCCTCGGCAAGCGGCCGGTCGGGCGCGATGCCGAAAATCTGGCCGCCTTTCATCTGCAGGATGTCGCGGATCAGCATGACGGGCTCCTTCAGGGCGATGCGGGCATGTTACGCCAAGGGCGGGATTCGGAATTCGGGATTCGGGATTCGGGATTCGGGATTCGGGATTCGGGATTCGGGATTCGGGATTCGGGATTCGGGATTCGGGATTCGGGATTCGGGAAGAGACTACGGCCAAGTCAGGTTTGCAG
>JBOIEQ010000101.1:0-16122 GCA_050741255.1 Burkholderiales bacterium
CCTCCGCCCCCGCGGGCACCTCGCGCGCCCGCCGCCGTGCGGCCGCCGCCCGCGCCACCGGTTCTCGCCATGAAGACGCCGTCGCCTGCCGCGACGCCCGCGCCACCGCCCGTCTCGCGCCCGTCCGACCCGGGTGATTTTTCCTCCTTCGTCGAGGCGCAACGCCGCGCGCGCGAATCGCAGCCGCAGATCGCCGCCGCACCCCCCCAGCCCTCGCCACCAGCGCCGCCCGCGGAAAATGACACCACGCGCGCCAACCGCAACCTGGCCGCCAGCATCGCCTCGCAACAGCCCAGGAATTTCGGCGAGGTTCGCCGGGGCGGCGGCATTTTTTCCGTGCAGCGCCACGGACTGGATGATGCCGAGCTGATCTTCTTCGGCTGGAGGTCAGAGGCGCGCCGCAACATGCTGCAGCCGTTCCCGGTCAAGCGCGGCAACAATCCCACCATCGAACTTGCTACCGTGCGCAAGATGATCGAGATCATCCGCCAATACGAGAAGGGCGACTTCCGGTGGGAATCGCAGCGGCTGGGCCACTGGGTCACGCTCTCCGCCGCGCCGCGCGACAACGCGGAGCTGGAGGCCTTCCTGATGAAGGATTTCTTTTAAGGACTCTGAGGCGGCAGTTGCGATTGCAGCCCCGCACGAAGGGGCCCATCAATCGCGCACCCGGGCGTGTGTTCCGTACTGCGATGGCCGATCGGCGCTGGCGATTTCGCGCAGCATCACCCGCCAGTGGCACAGCAACACCGCCGTAGAGTCCGACCAAAAGCGCTAGCCCACCGCCGCTTTCGGCTCGCCGGTACGCGCCAGCTCGCCCTCCTCCTTCAGCGCACGCAGGGAGTGCCGCCACGCCTGAATGGTGAGGTCAACATCCGCTGCGGAGTGCGCCGAAGACACCAGCCCTCCGCGCCACCCTTTCAAGTCGACGCCATGAACCAGCATGGCAAGCCGCATCTTCGACAACAACCGCTCGCGCTTGTCGGTTTTGAACCACTCGGTCGGCGCCGCCAGCGCATCAAAGGTCGTCGGCTTGATCGGGCGGCTTTCCGGGTTGGTGAAAAAATGAAAGAAGGAATGTGCGCCGTACACGGCCCAAGGCACCCCTTCCTCCTCCAATACCGCGTTCATGCCGGCTCTTAACTTTTCGGCGGTCGCGCTGGCGCGTCCGCAGGCGTCCGTGTCGCGGATGATCTTCAGCGTTGCGATACCGGCGGCGGCGGAAACGGGATGCGCGTTGTGCGTCCCCTCGTGCGCGATGCGTTCCCGGCCCGCCGCGGCCGAGGCATCATGGTCAAGCCAATCAAGCACGTCCTGCCGACCGGCGACGGCGCCTCCCGGCATGCCGCCCGCCACGATTTTTGCGAGCGTGGTGAGGTCCGGCATGACCCCATAGACCGCCTGCGCACCACCGGGCGAGACGCGAAATCCGGTAACCACTTCATCAAAGATCAGGAGTACCCCGTGCTGCCGCGTCAGCTCCCGCAGTGCCTTCAGGAAGGCGGGCGGTGTGGGGATGGCGCCGGAGCTGGCCCCCAGCGGCTCGATGATCACCGCCGCCACGTCGCCATGCGCGGCCAGCGCACGGGTAATCCCCTCGATATCGTTGGGCCGCACCAGAATGACGTTGGCGGCAACCTCCGCCAGCACGCCTGGTGTCGCCGTGCCGTCGAGCCGTTCCTTAACGCCGAACGCCGCGTGGTCGTGCCAGCCATGGAAATGCCCTGCGAAGCGCACGATCTTGCTCTTCCCGCTCGCGGCGCGGGCGAGGCGGATCGCGAGATGGGTCGCTTCGGTGCCGGAGGAGGTGAAACGCACCCGCTCGGCCGATGGGATCAAGGCCTGGATGAGCTGCCCCCATTCGAGCTGCCGATCGTTGCCCGCGGCGAAATGGAGCCCACTGGCAAGCTGTTGCTGCGCCGCCGCGACGACCTCCGGGTGCTGGTGGCCGAGCAACAGGGCGCCATGGCCCCCGTAATAGTCGACGTACTCGTTGCCGTCGACATCCCATTTGCGCGATCCCGACGCACGCTCCACGTAGATCCCGTAAGGCCAGGTGCGCCGCGAGTCATGTACGATCCCGCTCGGGAACACGTCGCGGGCCCCGTCGTGGGAACGGCCCGAGCGCGGCGTGCGCGCAAGATACTCACCCAGGATTCTGGATTCCCGCAAGACATCGGCATTCATCATCGGTCCCCCTCGCACGACTTTCCGCAATGGTCAGGCGGATCCGCGCAACGAAAGCACGTCCCGCCGCCAGGTTCGCTCTACTCGGGTTTTATGCCCGCATCCTTGATGACGCGCGCCCATCGCTGAAGTTCGTCCGCAATCATCTTGCGAAACTGCTCGGGCGTGTTGGGCGCCGGCTCAAGCCCGCTCGCCGCGAGGCGCTCTCGCATCTCCGGCGAGTTGACGGCCCGCGTGATTTCCTCGTGCAGACGCCTGATCACCGGTTTGGGCGTGCCTCCCACCGACATCACGCTGTACCAGTTGCTGACATTGACGTCGCTCACGCCGCTTTCGGCGAAGGTGGGCACGTCCGGCAACAGCCTGCTCCGCTTGGGTGTTGCCGAAGCAAGGATCTTGATGCGGCCCGCCTTGGCCAGCGGCAGCACGGTGGGTGGCGTCGCAATCGTTGATTGAATCTGACCACCGACAACATCCGCAATGGCGGGGCCGACGCTCTTGTACGGCACGTGGATCATCTCGATGCCCGCGCGCTGCCGGAACAACTCTCCCGTCATATGCGTTCCGCTGCCGCTGCCGGCGGAGCCGATCGACAGCTTGCCGGGCTGGGCCTTGGCGGCCGCGATAAAGTCCTTCAGGCTCGTGGCGTAAGGCAGTGCGGGATTGACGGCCAGAATGTAAGGCGTGTCGGCGACCACCGAAATCGGATCGAAGTCTTTCAGCGGGTCGTACTTCGGATCCTTGAAAAAGGCGATGTTGATCGTGAAGCCCGAGTCCGCAAGCAACAGCGTGTACCCGTCCGCGGCGGCGCGCGCCGCGGTCTGCGTCCCCAGCAGGGAAGCGGCGCCCGGTCGATTGTCGACCACGACGGATTGCCCCATCTGTTCGCCGAGTTTCACGCCGATCAGCCGTCCGACGAAATCCGATCCGCCCCCCGCGGCAAACGGAACGATGAGGCGAATGGGTTTGGTCGGATATTCCTGGGCGACAGCGACGCCGGCGGAGAAAGAAAACAACACGCCACCGGCGATGGCAGCGGTCAGAACGCGATTCGAGAGGGTTTTGGTAGCCATTTTTCTCTTTCTGGATGGAAGGCCGGCCTGCGAATGGCCAGGCGTGGCGCGATGGATGAAAACCACTTTCCGTTTACAACATGAACCCTTCGCCGTTTGCGTCATCAGCGGCGACAGAACGCCAGGAATCTCCGTTCCACGGAAGACAAGTCGGCTTCCTCACGGTAGACGATGCGCAAGGCGCGCCGGGTCCACGGCTCGCGAATCTCGAGCGCGGCGAGCGACAGGGACCTGGCGCTCGACCTAGCCACCCCCAGCGGGACCACCCCGATGCCCAGCCCCGCTTCGACCATCCTGCACAGGGTATCGAAGCTGCGCACCTGAATACGGGTCCGCATCGCCTTGCCGAGCTTCGCCGCTTCCCGGCGGAGCAGCAGGTAGATCGGACTTTCATCTTCAAGACAAACGAATTCATGGACAAGCGTCTCGATGAAACGGACAGATTTGCGCCTGGAAAACGGATGTCCGGTGGGGACCACCAGCGAAAGCTCGTCTTCACGAAAGTCGGACGTGATCAATCCCCGCGTCTCCACATCGCTCCATACGACGCCGAGTCCCTGGCGACGGTCGCCGGCGGCCCGCACGATTTCGGACGAGCGCATCTCTTCCAACTCAACCCGCACTTGCGGAAAAGCCGATACGAATTCCTTCAGGACTCGCGGCAGAAACTGCGTGATGGCGGCATCACACGCGCGAATCGACAGATGCTCCGTTACACCGCTCCTGATGTCTTCAATCGTGTCGTCCAGGCCGATGATGTCGTCAAGGACCAGCCGCAGCCGTTCGATCAGCAACGCCCCCGCCGGCGTCACGCTGATGCCGCGGGCATGGCGCCGAAAAACTTTCACGCCGACGTTCTTCTCGAATTCGGCGATGCGCCGACTCGCGGCGGCAAGCGCGAGGTTTCCGCGTGCCGCCGCGCGGCTAATACTACCCTCCTGCGCCGCCGATGCCATCAGGCTCAGCGTCAGAATATCCGCACGCCACTTGAGCGCCATGTCAGCCTTCGCAAATCGCGAAGGCTAGCTTCGCTCCCGCGAGATTGTCAAACCCCGGCAACCGCCCCACACTCGCGCCTATCGCCTCCACGCGCCCCCCCCCGCACCACTTCGTCATCGCCCATGGGTTACTGCACGCACCTCGAAACCGTGCCCGGTGGAACCATACTGGCCGCCGACCGACCGGAGAATGCCCCCGCCGGGACGTTTCTGTATGCCCGCTACGACCTCGACCGGATCCGTCGGGAAGTCACCGTTGAGGACATCGCTGCCGGCCCCGCCTCGCTGTGGCGCTACGCCGCGTTGCTGCCGATCGAGGCGCCCGCGCACGCGGTCTCTCTCGGCGAAGGGTTCACGCCATTGCTGAAGGCCGATCGCCTGGCCAGGTCGGTCGGCTGCGCGACGCTGCGGGTGAAAGATGAGGGCCAGAACCCCAGCGGGACATTCAAGGACCGCGGCGCGTCCGTCGCGCTGAGCCGCTACCGGGAAATGGGCGTGAAGGCCGTCGCCTCCAGCAGCTCCGGCAATGCGGGGGGTTCCTGGGGCCTGTATGGCGCACGGGCGGGGATCGAGTGCATCAACATTCTCCCCTCCGATGCGCAGACGTCCAGTCGCAGGCAGTGCAGCCTGTCCGGCGCACGTACCTACTACGTGGAGGACTGGACTGTCGCGGGCCCGCTGGTCGCCGATGCCTGCCGCAGGTTCGGCTGGTTCAACGTCAACACGTTGAAAGAGCCTTATCGCATGGAAGGCAAGAAAACGATGGGGCTCGAGATCGCCGAACAGCTCGGCTGGAAGCTGCCTGACGTCATCGTTTATCCCATGGGCGGCGGCCTGGGTCCGCTCGCGATCTGGAAAGCGTTCGAGGAACTCCTCGCGCTGGGCTGGGTGACCGGGCCGCTGCCGCGGCTGCTCGTCACGCAGTGGGCGGGCTGCGGGCCGCTGGTGAAAGCCTGGAACGAGAACAAAAACGATGTGGAGCCATGGACGGACCTCGATGTTCCGCCGGGTGGCCTGAAGTCGGTCCATCCGCCCGGCGGACGCGGCGTGCTCGAGCTGCTGGCGCGCCACGGCGGCGGCGCCCTGGCGATCACGCTGGATGAGGCGCTGAGGGAAGTGCGCGAGATGGCGGCCTGCGAAGGAATCCTTGCGTGTCCGGAAAGCGCCACGGCGGTCGCCGGATTGCGCAAAGCGCTCGCGAGCGGCATGGTCGACCGTCAGGACTCCATCGTCGTGATTTGCACCGGGTCCGGCCTGAAATCCATCCCCCTGCTGCCTGCCGGTCGGGAGCAGGTGATCCATTCCCTCGCTGATCTGGAAGCGACCGCGGCGGCCGATGCGGTCGCCTTACCTGCATGATTCGGAGATCCCATGACTACCAATGACTGGCCCGCGTTACGCGCTGAATTCCCCACCCTCGCGCACTGGAGCTATCTCGACGTCGCGCGGAAAACGATCCCGCCGCGCTGCCAGGAACAGGCGGTGCAGAGCTACTACCAGGAGGTCTATGACGAAGCGGGCGCGGACGCCTGGGCGGCAACCAATGTCGGGCTCGGCCGCACCGAACTGGCCCAGCTGCTGGGCGCGTGTCCGGGCGAGATCGCCTTCACCAAGAACACCACCGAGGGTCTGGCGATCGCCGCGAACGCCTTCCCGCTCGGCGCCGGAGACAACATCGTTCTCACGGATCAGGAGCACGTCGCCAATATCTGGGTCTGGAAACACTGGGAGCGCAACGGCGTCGAAATCCGGTTCGCCAAAAGCGATCGCGGGCGGCTGCCCGTCAAATCGTTCCTCGACGTCATCGACGCGCGCACGCGCGTCGTCTCCACGGCTTACGTCACCTACGGCAACGGCTACCGGGTCAATCTCCCCGAACTCGGCGCCGCCTGCCGCGAACGCGACATCCGCCTCGTGGTCGATGGCGTACAGGCGGCCGGTATCCTCGCCGCCCCGCTCGGGACGCTTGGCGCCGACCTCATCGCCATCGGCGGGCACAAGGGCCTGCTCGGCCTGACCGGGTCGGGTGTGCTGTATTGCCGGGAGGACCTGGTGGACACCCTGCAGACGACGTTCATCAAGGAAGCGACGGCGCCCGGATCGCCGACCGCGCGCGCCCACGTCAACAGCCAGTTCGATTACGTCCGCCTCGCGCACCGCTTCGAGGGCGGCAACCCGAACTTCCTGGGCATCCGCGTGCTGCGCGCCGGGGCGCGATTCCTGACGACGATCGGAATCAGCAACATCGAGCAGCGGGTACGACATCTCAGTGACGTCTGCCTGCAGGCCTTGCGGAAAGCCGGACTGCGCACCACCACGCCCGCGGAATGGGAAGAGCGCGCGCACATCGTCAACGTGCTGGTGCCGGAGGCTACCCGCATCATGAACACGCTGCGCGAAAACGATCGCATCGTCGTCAACGTCAAGGACGACGCGATTCGCCTTTCGATGAGCTTCTTCAACACGGAAGAGGAAATCGAGCGCGCGGTACACGCAATCGCGCGACATGCGCGTACAGCAAATGGGGCTGTGGCCGCCGCGTAACGCCACGCACAAGCATCATTCCGCCTACCGGTACTGGAGTCGCAATGCACGCAATCGAATTCTTCGATCCCACCAGCTACACCGCGGTGAGCCAGCCACATGCCCCGCGGCTCGACTCCCTGCAGGGCAAGCGCATCGGCTTCCTCACCAACGAAGAATGGCAGTCGTATTTCGCCCTGCCCGCGCTGAAGGCGCAGATCGAGGCCGACATCCCGGACGTCGAGGTGCTGGCGGTCGACGCCTTCCCCAAGGGCAACGCCCGCATCGGCAGCGACCGCATCGCGGCGCTCGTCAAGGAGAGCGGCGTCGACGCGGTCATCATCGGGAACGCGGCCTGAGGGTCCTGCGCCTCAGCATGCGGCCGTGCAGCCGCTAACCTCGAATCCCTGGGCATCCCCACCGTCTTGCTTGCGCGGGCAGAGTTCGTAGGCGTCATCCGGAATCTCATGTCCGGACGTGGCCTCGCCGCGGACGCGGCGATGGTGGTATTTCCAATGGAACTGTTCCTGCCGGGTAGCGACGTAGGCGCCGTCATCGAGCGCAAGGACGAGTTCTATGCCGGGCTCACCCGCTGGTCTTCCGCGGCGGGCGCTTCCGCCACGCGACGCGCCCGGACTGTCCGCGTGTCGGGATCGAGCCCCGACGAAGCGATGGCCAAATCCGCCGACCTGTATCTCGCGAAGCACTGGGGCGACGGATTGCCGATCGTGCCGGCCACCGCCGCCCGCGTGGACTGGACCCTGCGCGGCTGCGACCTTGCGCGGGACCATGTGCTGGGAACGTTCCCGCCGCGCGGGGGCGTGACGACGATCGAATCCGTCGCGATCGCGCTGGCCATGGCGGGCGGACGTCCCGAGTACCTGCCGGTGCTGCTCGCGGCCGTCGAAGCCTTTCTCGATCCGCACTCGGACAGCGCCGCATTGCAGGCCGATTCCGGCAGCGTGTACCCGGTGATCATCGTCAACGGCCCGATCGCGAAGCAGATCGGCCTCAACGACGGGTTCGGCTGTCTCGGGCCGGATCCGCAGCATCCCGCGGGCGCCAGCATCGGGCGCGCCCTGCGCCTGATGCAGCAGAACCTGGGCGGTGCGCTGCCGGGCACGGGCGCGATGGCCATGTTCGGTGCAATGCGCTACACGAACGCGGTGTTCGCCGAGGACGAAGCCGGTTTGCCTGTGGGCTGGGCCCCTCACGGCCACGAGCGCCATGGCTACGCACCGGGAACGAATTCCGTATCGCTCGTCTTCGCCAATGGCGTCAGCAACATCAAGCGCCGGAGCGCCGTCAAGGAAACCGCGGAGAACGATGTCCTGCAGGGCATGCATCGTATCGCCGACGTTCTGCGCGGGGCTCAATTGGGCTGTTTGCCGGGCTATCGCGAGGGTACCCCCGGCGTCCTGATGATTCCCGGCGTCAATGCGGAGGTCATGGCCGGACTCGGCTGGACGAAGCAGTCGATCCGCGAGTTCCTGTGGGAACACTCCCGCGTCCCCCTCGACCAGTTGCGGCGCTCTGGCGCCCTCGAGTGGATTCAGCTGCAGGCTGCCGAGAGCGCCGATACGGATCCCTGGCCCATTGCGGCGTCCGCGGACAATTTCGTGGTGGTGGTCGCCGGCGGCGGACATCCGACAAATGCCTACTGGCTGCCCGCCTGTTGCCCGCACGTCATCGGCCGCGAGATCAGCGTCCCCGGGAACTTCGCGGCTTTGCTGGCGGAGTCGGAAAACCACCGGCGCGAAGCCGGTCCGGGTTGAACCGGTCGCTGCATTCTCAAGTTCACCGTGGCCAACCGTTGTTCACGCAATCACGATGACCTGCGAAGCGGCCATCTTCGGCTGGGGCTTGGGTCCATGACCCAAACCGATACGTGCTCCGGCCCGGGCGCGGTCAACCGGATGGCGGGCTGACCGTGCTGCGCCTGTGGGGCCGCCCCACCTCCGGCCGTACGCAGAAGGTCCTGTGGACCCTGGCCGAAATCGGACTCGAATTCGACTTCATCCTCGCCAGCGCCACCATGGGGCCAGGCGGGCACGTGTCCAAGGGGCACCGGCCCTATGGTGTCGTCGACTCCCCGGAGTACCGGCAGAAGAATCCAAACGGCAGGGTGCCCACGATCGACGACGACGCCTTCGTACTGTGGGAGTCGAACTCCATCGTGCGCTACCTGGCGATGCAGTACGCGCCGGACCTGCTGTACGGCAACGACATCAAGACGTTTGCATCCGCCAGCCGCTGGCTCGACTGGGAGAACAACGAACTGCTGCCGCCGCAGCACGAGATGGCGATGCACCTGATCCGTCTGCCCGAGGACCAGCGGGATGCGCGTGCCCTCGATCACGCGTGCGCGCAGTTCATCAAGGCGCTGCGTATCGCCGAGGAGCAGCTCGGCCGTACCCGGCACCTCTGCGGCGAACGCTTCACCTACGGCGATATCGCGCTGGGGCTGCGCGTACACCGTTGGAAGATTTTCGGGCTGGCCCAGCCCTCCATGCCGAACCTCGAACGCTGGTACGCAGAGGTCACCGCGCGCCCGGCGTTTGCTGCCTGGACCGCCGACCCGGCACACCACCTCGAGGGCTGAGCATGGTGATAGTCTTGGCCAACGCAAGGCGATTACCTTTGGAGAAACGACTCATGAACGTATACCGACTGTTCAGCGGTTCCTGCCTCGCGCTCGTTTCGGCTGCGGCACTGGCGCAGACCTACCCGTCCAAACCCGTCCGCATGATTTCCCCGTTCCCCCCCGGCGGCGGTACCGATGCCGTGGCGCGGGTGCTTGCCCAGTCCCTGTCCGAGCAGCTCGGTCAGCAGGTCGTGGTGGATTCGCGGGGCGGCGCCAGCGGCATGATCGGTGTCGAGGTGGCCGTCAAGTCCCCGGCGGACGGCTACACGCTCGTCATGGGCAACGTCATTCCGCTCGCCATGCTGCCCGCGGCCACCAAGGTGCCGTACGACGTCCAGCGGGACCTAGCGCCCGTCTCTCTGGCCGCCCTGTCGGACTACATCCTGGCGCTCCATCCGTCGGTGCCCGCAAAATCCATCAAGGAATTGATCGCCCTCGCAAAGGCCAGGCCGGGCGAACTCACCTTCGCGTCCAGCGGCAATTTCAGCAGCCCGCACCTCGCGGGCGAATTGCTGAATCTCGCCCAGAACATCAAACTCGTGCACGTGCCCTACAAGGGCACCGGCCCCGCCGCCATTGCAGCCATGACCGGCGAGACCACCATGATGTTCGGTACCGGCCCCTCGGTGGTGCCGCACTTACCCTCGGGCCGCCTGCGCGCCCTGGCGACCACCGGTGTAAAGCGATCGATTCCGGAGCTACCCACCATCGGCGAATTCGTGCCGGGTTACGAGGTGACCCAATGGTATGGAATCCTGGTGCCGACCGGCACACCGGCGGACATCATTGAACGCCTGAACAGCGCGATCGTGCGTGGCGTGGCCTCGCCCAAGGTCATGCAGGTATTGACCAATCTCGGCACCCAGCCCCGCACCAGCACGCCGGAGGAATTTCGTGCGTTCATCCGGACGGAATCCGAACGCTGGGCAAAGGTGATCAAGGCCGCCAACATCAAATCGGACTGAGGCAGAGCCCGTTCGTGTCGAACACTGTCGACGAATTCGAGTTCTTCCTCGAAAAAGAGTGGTCCGACGGCTTCCCCGTCGTCACCCCGACCGAGGCACGCGTCGCCCGCATGCTGGCGGGCACGCGCCGCGACCCGGAAGAACCCGTCGGCAACATCCCGCCCGCGATGGCGCCCGCGACCGTGCGCACCGTCGCGATCCACGCGCTGATGGCCGGTTGCAAGCCGGAGTACATGCCCGTGGTGCTGGGCGGCATCGCGCTGATGCTGCGCGAGCAGTTCAACCTCAACGGCGTGCAGGGCACCATGCACGGCGTCGCTCCCCTGATGGTGGTGAACGGGCCGTACGCGCAGAAGATCGGCCTGCACGGCGGCAACGGCTGCTTCGGACCCGGCTTCCGCGCCAACGCATCGATAGGCCGCGCGATCCGGCTCATGCTGCTCAACCTCGGCGGCGGCATCGCCGGCGTCGGCTCGGCAACCGTGTTCTCCTCGCCGCTGCGCTATACCGCGTGCCTCGCGGAAAACACCGAGCGCAGCCCCTGGGAAACCATCGCGGCCTCGCGGGGCTACGCGGCGGACGAGAACGTCATCACCTGCGCGATGGTCGAAAGCCCCCGCCTCTGCTACGACGACGTGAGCGAAGAACCCGAACGCCTGCTCACCGGCATCGCCGACTCGATGGCGGCCCTGAGTTCCTGGAACATGCACGTGCGCTCCGACATGGTGGTGGCGATGAGTCCGGAGCAGGCCACCCTCTGCGCCAAGGCGGGCCTCTCCCGCGCCGACGTGCACCGCAAGCTGCGCGAGACGGCGGGCCGCACGGTGCGCGACCTCAAGCGCGGCGGCAACTGGCGGCGCGAGCGCGCGCTCAAGATCAACGTCGACCCCGATAACGACGACGCCTTCGTCCCGACGATCAAGGATGAGCGCGACCTGCACCTCATCGTCGCCGGGGGCTGGGGCCCGCTGACCGCCGTCTGCCACGGCTGGGGCGGCGGCAGTCGCGCGGTGCACGGCACGTACGAGGCGTGATGACGATGAAAGTGGACGAGTTCGAGTTTTTCCTGACCAAGGAGTGGTCCGACGGATTGCCCGTCGTGACCCCGACGGAGGAACGCGTCGCGCACATGCTGTCCGGCACGCGGCGCGATGCCGACGAAGTACTCGGCAAGGTACCGCCCATGCTGGAGCCGGCGACGGTGCGCACGGTGGCGGTTCACGCCGTGATGGCCGGCTGCCTGCCCGAGTACCTGCCGGTCGTGCTGGGGGGCCTCGAGCTCATGCTGATCGAGGAGTTCAACATGAACGGCGTGCAGGGCACCATGCACGGCGTAGCACCCCTCATGATCGTGAACGGGCCGCACGCGAAGAAAATCGGCCTGCACGGCGGCAACGGCTGCTTCGGACCCGGCTTCCGCGCCAACGCCACGATCGGCCGCGCGATCCGGCTCATCATGATGAACCTCGGCGGCGGCATCGCCGGCCTCGCGTCGGCCACGATCTTCGCCACGCCGATGCGTTACACCGCCTGCCTCACCGAGAACCTCGAACGCAGCCCGTGGGAATCGCTCGCCGTCTCCAAGGGCTATGCGCCGGAAGACAACGTCATCACCTGTGCGATGGTCGAGAGCCCGCGCCTGTGCTTCGACGACGTCAGCCAGGAACCCGACCGGCTGCTGACCGGCATCGCGGACAGCATGACCGCGATGGGCTCGTGGAACATGCACGCCCGTTCGGACATGGTCGTCGCGATGGGGCCGCAGCATGCGGAGATCTGCGCGAAAGCCGGCCTTACGCGCGCGGAGGTGCACCGCCGCCTGTGCGGGCAGGCGGGGCGCAAGGTGCGCGACCTCAAGGGCGGCGGCAACTGGCGGCGCGAACGCGCCCTCGCCTTTCCGATCGAAGTCGATCCCGACGACGACGACTGCTTCATCCCCACCATCAAGGATCCGGCGGACCTGCAGTTGATCGTGGCCGGCGGCTGGGGCCCCTGCACCGCCGTCTGCCATGGCTGGAGCGGCGGCAGCCGGGCCGTGCACGGCCGCTACGACCTTTGAAACTTTCATTACTTTACGAGGAGAAGCACATGACGACCGATCTCGGATTCATCGACCCCACCGTCGGCGGCGGCAAGGCCAGGATACTGCTGGCGCCGCGCCCCATGGATCTCGCCGGCAAGGTGGTCGGCATGATCGACAACACCAAGGAGCAGGGGGACGTGATCCTGCAGACGATCGCGGACGCGCTGAAGGAGCGCTACGGCGTAGCGCGCGTCATCATCAAACGCAAGGAGCACTATTCCAAACCGGCCGCCGATGCCCTGATCGACGAAATCGCGCAGAAGGTACAGGTCGCCGTCGCCGCCGTCGGCGGATGAGGGTCCTGTACGTTGTGCAGTGTGCACGACACCATCGAGTTCGAAAAACGCGGCATCCCGGCGGCGGTCATCATCACCGCGGCCTTCAGAAACGCCGCCGTCTTCCAGTTCCGCGCCAAGGGCATGGAGGGGCATCCCTATATCGAGTTGCCGCACCCCATCAGCAACCTCAAACCGGAGGAAATGAAAGCGGTGACGCTACGCTACGTAGACGCGCTCGCAAAACAGCTCGTCGCCTGACCCGGTTCAGGCCTGCTGGCGCGCGTCGAGCGCGGCCCAGCGCTCGAACTTCACCGCGATCGCCTGCTCGATTTCCTTCGCGCGCAGGCGGTCGGCTTTTACCTTGTCCGCGCCCTGCCGGTGGTAATCGGGGGCCGACATGCGCGCCGCCAGCGCCTGCTGTTCGCGTTCCAGCGTTTCCAGTTCCGCCGGCAGCGCCTGCAGCTCGCGCTGCTCCTTGAACGACAGTTTCGGCCGCTTGACCGCGGGTGTGGGCGTGGGCGGAAGAACCGCGGCCACCGGCGCCGCGACTCCGGCAGCCGGCTTCACCCGCTGGGCGAGCCAGTCGCTGTAGCCGCCGACGTATTCCTTCCACACGCCCTCGCCCAACGCGGGCTCCAATACCAGCGTCTGCGTCACCACGTTGTCGAGGAAGGTGCGATCGTGGCTCACCAGCAGCAGCGTGCCGGCGTAGGTCTGCAGCGTTTCCTCCAGCAGCTCCAGCGACTCGATGTCGAGGTCATTGGTCGGTTCGTCGAGCACCAGCAGGTTCGCCGGCTGCGCGAACAGGCGCGCGAGCAGCAGGCGGTTGCGTTCGCCGCCCGAGAGCATCTTCACCGGTGCCTGCGCGCGTTGCGGCGGAAACAGGAAGTCGGCCAGGTACGACAGCACGTGCTTGCGGCCGCCCGCAGTCTCCACCCAGTCACCGCCAGGGCTGATCGTGTCCGCGAGCGTGCGCTCCGGATCGAGCTGCGCGCGCATCTGGTCGAAGTACGCCACCTGCAGCTTGGTGCCGAGCTGGATCGTGCCGGAATCCGCCTCCAGTTGCCCGAGGATCAGCTTCAGCAGCGTCGTCTTGCCCGCGCCGTTGGGGCCGATCAGTCCCAGCCGGTCACCGCGCATCACCCGCAGCGTGAGCTTGTTCACCACCGTGCGGTCGCCGTAGCGCTTCGTCACGTCTTCGAGTTCCGCCACCAGCTTGCCCGAGCGTTCGCCCGCGTCCAGGCCGAGTTTCACGTCGCCGATGCGCTCGCGCCGCGCGCCGCGCTCCAGGCGCAGCGCTTCCAGCCGCCGCACCCGGCCTTCGTCGCGCGTGCGGCGCGCCTGTACGCCCTTGCGTATCCACACCTCCTCCTGCGCCCAGAACTTGTCGAACTTGCGACGCTCGACCTTTTCGGCCGCCAACTGGTCGGCCTTGCGCGTTTCGTAAGTGGCGAAGTTGCCCGGATAGGAACGCAGCAGGCCGCGGTCCAGCTCGATGATGCGGGTGGCGACCGCGTCGAGAAACGTGCGGTCATGCGTGATCACGATGGAGGATTTCTGCTTCAGCAGCAGTTCCTCGACCAGCATGATGCCGTCGAGGTCCAGATGGTTCGTCGGCTCGTCGAGCAGCAGCAGATCGGGCGCCATCGCAAATGCCAGCGCCAGCGCCGCGCGCTTGCGCTCGCCCCCGGAAGCCGATGCCGGTGAAGCCTCCTCGTTCATCCCGAAGCGGTGCAGGAACTCCACCAGCCGCGCTTCCACGCGCCAACGCTCGCGGTCGTCGTGGTTCGCGGCGTGCGTCTCTTCGAAGGCGCCGCGGAGCACCAGGCTCTCGCGCAGCGTTTCCGCGGGCGGCAGTACCGGCTCCTGCTCCACCAGAATGACGCGCAGCCCGTCGCCGCCATGCACCTTGCCGTCATCCAGCGCGGCGCGCCCGGCCAGAATGTTCAGCAGCGAGGACTTACCGGTACCGTTGCGGCCGATCAGGCCGAGGCGCTCGCCCTCCTCGACCACGAGGTTGGCGGAATCGAGTAGCGGATGCAGTCCGAAGGCAAGTTCGGCGTCCTGGAGGGAAATCAGAGGCATAGTGTGACGTCATGCCGACGCGAGTCGGCATCCATGCAGACAGTTGAAAAAAAGCGCACTACTCGTCCAGCAACTTTCTGAACGCTTCCGGCGCCAGGATGGGGATACGCGAAAATCCGGCCAAGGCGAGCAGATCCCGATCGCAGCTGACCAAGGCATCCGCCCGCGCCGCATACGCGAGCGCGAGGAACTTCTGATCCTCCCGGTCGCGACACACCGGCACGCCCTTGCGTGCGCTCACACGGCTGACGGTCTCCGCATGCTCGAGATACTGGGACAACAAGGACTTGGCGTCTTCGCCGTCAAAGCCGAACCTGGGATAGGCCAGCACCCGCACCAGTTCCGCGAGCGTCTCCCGTCCCACCAGCGGCACCACGCGTCGACCGGACCAGGCTTCCCGCAGCCATGCCAGCCGGCCACCGCGAAACACCAGCGCCGACACCACGACGTTGGTATCGAAAACAACGCGCGGCGATGGGCCTGCTACTTCTTCCTGCGCGCCCACTGCACCGCGTCCTCGACGTCTTTCTCGGAAATGCCGAGCGACTCGGTTTTGTCCCAGACGCCTTCGAGACTGGCCACCTTCGCCGGCAGCAATACGATCCGGCCCTTTTCCGCGCGGACCTCGAAATACCGCGCACCCGGAAACCGGCTGACGACCGCCTTCGGCAGCGTGAGCTGGTTCTTGGAAGTCAGTTTGGCAATCATTTCAGGATTCCTTACTGTAAGGAATCCTTATTCTACACGCGCCCCCCGAAGTTTTGTCCTGCAAAACCACGGCTTAGCGCTTCTCCGCCACCACCCGTCCCTGCGCGTTCGTATAGACACGGTAGCGGTTGCCGTCCTTGCACGTCGCGAGGAAGTCGTTTTCAGCCTGGCGCTGCGCGGACACCACCTGTCCGCAAGGCAATCCCAGCAGCGCGATCACCGACGTCAGGTCCTTGGTGGCCGAAACATCGTCCGCCGCGAACACCGGCGCGGCCAGCAATGCCGCCGCGAGCGCGATCCTGTTCATCCCAAAATGCATGCCGTATCTCCTCACCTCAGTTGATCGAAGCAAACTTCACAGGGTCCGAAAGCACGCCCCACAACGGTTCGCGCGAGGTCGCCACCGCATTCGCCAGCGGCGGATCGCCGTCCTGCAGCAGCGACAGCACCTTGAGCAGCAGCAGGTCGTAGGCCTGCCGCACCTGCGAGGGGCTCGGCTTGCCCTTGTTCTGGTGCATGGCCCGCACCTGATCGAGGAGATCGTCCACCTGGTTCTTGAGCGTCAGCTTGGTGAAGAC
>JBOIEQ010000102.1:0-15983 GCA_050741255.1 Burkholderiales bacterium
GGCCGCGCCGCGGCCTGAAGGGCCACTCGCCGCAAGCGCCGTCATGCCCTCCGCCCCCTGCCCGGCGTCCGATTCCGATCAAGCTCGTTCAATCATCAGGAGACTGCAATGGCCACTGACAACACGGGTCCCGGCGCCGCGCCTTATTCCATGACGATCACGTTCGAGATCGCCCCCGAAGACGAGGCCGAGTTCAACGACATTTACGACAACGATCACCTCCCCACCATCCTCAAGGCGCCCGAACTGCTCGAAGTGATCCGGTTTCGCGACGCCGCGCCGAACGCGAAGGGCTTCCTCGTCTATACGGCGATTTACTTCATGACGAAGGAAAACTTCCACGAGACGCCGGAATGGAAAGCGCTTTCCGACCAGGGCCGCTGGGGTCCCGTGATGCGCCCGAAAGTGAAGTCCCGCGCACGCCGCGCCGGACCGGTGGTTGCGCGATTCAGGAAAGGCTGAAGCCCGGCGCCCGCGGGCTGCGCTGCGGCGACCCGCCGCGGCAACTTACTCGGCGCGGATGCCGGCGGCCTTGACCACCGTCTGCCAGAGCGCGAGTTCCTTCCTGATGTGCGCCGCCAGTTCGTCGGGCGTGCTGCCGACGATCTGCGCGCCCACGTTGCCGATCTTCTCCTTCACCTCGGGGAGCGCCAATGCCTTGATGATTTCCTGGTGCAGGCGGCCGATGACGGCAGCCGGCGTCCCGGCCGGCACCACGACGCCGTGCCACTCCACCACCTCGTAGCCGGGCACCCCCGACTCGGAAATGGTCGGCACGTTCGGCAGCAGGGGGTCGCGGGTCAGCGTGCTCACGCCGATGGCGACCAGGCGGCCCGATTTGAAGTGCTGCACCGCCGACGACAGCGACGCCGCAAAAATCGTGGTCTCGCCGCTCAGAAGCGACGTCAGGGCCGAGCCGGCGCCCTTGTACGGCACGTGCACCATCTTCACGCCGGTCTTGTAATTGAAGTACTCCATGGCGAGGTGGTTGGAGGTCGCATTGCCGCCGGACGCGTACAGGATGCCGCCGGGTTTGGCTTTCGCGAGCGCGATCAGTTCCTTGATCGTGCGCACCGGCACCGAAGGATGGACCGCGAACACATGGGGCACCCGCGTGACGAGGGTCACCGGCGCGAGATCCTTCACCGAATCGTAGGGCAGTTTCGAGAGGATGAAGGGATTGCAGACGAAGGAGAGTGTTGCCACGCCCAGCGTATGGCCGTCGGGCGGGGATTTGGCGACGATCTCCATGCCGATGGTCGCGCCGCCGCCGGGCCGGTTGTCGACCACTACCGTCTGCCCGAGTTGTTCGGTCAGCTGCGGCGCCAGGATGCGGAACACCACATCCGTGGAGCCGCCGGCCTGGAACGGAACGACGATGCGTACGGGTTTTTGCGGGAACGTTTGCGCGACGGCGAGCCCCGCACCCATGAGCAGGACCGACGATAACGGAAACAATATGCGAAATGACGCGAAAGTCATGGTCGTACTCCCGATGCGTGGTCCTCGCGCTGGCTTTTAGGTCTGACTACATCACACCCAGCCTAGCATATCCCGTACCACCGGCGGCGGTGCTTGACTCGTCCTCAGGCCGACAGCTTCATGATCCGCGCGAGGTTGTCGCCCATGATCAGCGCCTCGGCCTCGGCCCCCACGTTGGCAGCCTTGATGGCCGCGATCATCGAGGACGGATGCCCGATCGGATAATCGGAACCGTAGACCACCCGGTCCGCGCCCACCTGGTCGACGGCCATTCTGAGGTAGCCGGGCATGCTGACCAGCACGGTGTCGAGGTAGATGTTGGGGGTTTCGCGCGCGACGCTGATCGCGCCGTCCACGAAATAACGGAACCCCATGTGGTTCATGATCACCGGCACGGTCGGAAACTTGCGCGCCAGCTGCCCGATCTGCCAGGGCAGGCAGCAGCGGTCACCCGAATGCACCGAGACCGTCAGGCCCAGCCGCTCGGCGGCCTCCATCAGGCGCAGCGGCGTCCCGCTGTCGGCCTCGTAGCCGTGCCGCTGCGGATGCAGCTTCAGGCCTTTCATGCCCCACTCGCCCACCGCCCGCTCGAGCTCGGGGACGCCGCCGCCCGGGCCGTTCGGATTGACGAGCGGCACCGGCACCATGCGCGGGTATTGCTTCGCCACGGCCGCAATCGCCTTGTTGTCGGCGTATTCCGCGGTGGGGGCCAGCAGGATGCACAGGTCCAGCTGGTACTCGTCCATCAGCGCCTGCAACTGCGGCGCGCTGACCTCGCCCCCCATCCAGTCGTAGACGGCACCGGCGAACTTGCCGATATGCATTTCACAGTCGATGCGCATGGCTTTCCTCTTCGTGCAAAGAACAAACAACGTACCACCGCTCCATGCGTCGAGAATGCGCAGGGGTCAAACGACTTTATCACAGCGATCGGAGGCTTCCAGCCGCGGCGCGCGCGACTTGGCCGGATACTGCGGCGTAGGCGCTGGCCGCCGGGACCGGCAGCGGCGACCGGGAGTAAACCGCTCAGCCCGCGTTCAGGCGTCCGCCGCCAGCCGGATCCCGGTGAACGGCCAGCGGTCGTGCAGATAGAAGAAATTGCGGTAACTCGCCCGCTGGTGCGACTGCGGCGTGGCGCAGCAGCCGCCGCGCAGCACGTACTGGTTGGCCATGAACTTGCCGTTGTATTCGCCGAGCGCGCCATCCGCTGCCCGGTAGCCCGGATACGGTGCGTAGGCCGACTGCGTCCACTCCCACACGTCGCCGAACCACTGGCCATCCATCTCGCCCTGCGCCGGGCGCGGATGCAGCAGATCGGACTCCACGAAGTTGCCCGCGATCGCGCGTCCGGCGGTGGCGGTTTCCAGCTCCGCCTCGGTCGGCAGCCGCGCGCCGCGCCAGCGCGCATAGGCATCGGCTTCAAAACCGCTGACGTGACACACGGGTGCTGCCGGGTCGAGCGGCAGTAATCCGGCCAGCGTGAATTCCTGCCACGCGCCGTCGAGGCTGCGCCAATAGAGCGGCGCCGCCCAGCCGCGCTCGCGCACCGCGCCCCAGCCGTCGGCGAGCCAGTACTGCGGCTGGCGGTAGCCGCCCGCCTCCACGAACTCGAGATACTCGGCATTGGTGACCAGCCGCGAGCCGAGGCGGAAATCCTCGAGCCATGCCTTGTGCCGCGGCGTCTCGTTGTCGAAGCAGAATGCACCGCCGTCGGCGCCGATCTCGCGCAGCCCGCCCTTGAAGTCGACCCAGCGCAGCGCGGTGGCCGTACGCACCGCGGACGGCTCGCGCGCCCGGTAGGCGGGCGCGAGCGGACTCACGGAGAAATTGTGCTTGATGTCCATCAGCAGCAGTTCCTGGTGCTGCTGCTCGTGGTGCAGGCCCAGTTCGACGCGGCGCGCGATCTCGGCGGCGTGCGCGGCCGGCAGCCGGTCGATGAGATCGAGCATCGCGGCGTCCACGTGGGCGCGGTAGCGATAAATCTCCTCCACGGTCGGTCGCGACAGCACGTGCCGCGACGGGCGCGCGAAAGGCTGTCCCACCGTCTGATAGTAGGAATTGAACAGTTCGCCGTAGCGCGGGTGAAACGCCCGGTAGCCCGGCGCGTAGGGCGCGAGCACGAAGGTCTCGAAAAACCAGGTGAGGTGCGCAAGGTGCCACTTGGGGGGGCTGGTCTCCAGCACGCTCTGCACCTGGTAGTCGTCGGTCGCGAGCGGCGCGCACAGGACTTCCGATCGCCCGCGCACCGTCCGGTAGCGTTCCGGCGACGGCACTTCCGGGTGCGGCTTCTGGTGCAGGGCATGCTGCATGGTTGTTCCTGTCGCGACGTTGGGCGGTTGCATCCTACGCCTGTGGCATCACATTTCGCCGCAGGCGCTTTCCTACAGAGAGTCGCCCGGAAAGTCGGAACCTTACGCCCTGCCGGCACAAGTGAGGGCGGCGTAAAAAATACCCCGGGCGGTCATCCCGGATCCCCGGCCTTTAGCAGCGGCGAGGTCAGCGACACCAGGCTGACTTTCTGGCGACCGTCCGCGTCGAAATTCTCCGGCGCGAGCCAGTGTTTGAACGCGGCTTTGAGCGCCGGCCATTCGCCGTCGAGGATGGAGAACCACGCCGTGTCGCGGTTGCGGCTCTTGTAGACGGTCGCCTGCCGGAAGATGCCTTCGTACGAGAATCCGTAGCGCTGCGCCGCGCGGCGCGAGGGTGCGTTCAGGGAGTCGCACTTCCATTCGTAGCGCCGATAACCGAGCGCGAACGCGCGCTGCATCATGAGGAACATCGCTTCCGTCGCGGCGGGGGTCTTCTGCAGGAGCGGTGAATACGCCAGGTGCCCGACTTCGATCACGCCGCCGCGCGGATCGATGCGCATGTGGCTCGCGACGCCGACGGGCTTGCCGGCCTGCTTGTCGACGATCGTGAAGAACAGCGGGTCCTTGCCGGCGCTGTACTCATCCACCCACGCCCGATAGGCCGCCAGCGTCGCGAAGGGGCCATAGGTCATGTAGGTCCACATCCGCCCGTCGTCGCGCGTGTTGGCGGCATGCAGGGCCTCCGCGTGCGCCGGCGCCAGCGGCTCCAGGCGGGCGTAGCGCCCGTCCATCGGTTCGCGTGGCGGGAGCGGCGCCGGCTTCCAGTCCGGCACGGGCAGGCCGATGGACTGGCCGAAAGTGTTCTTCGTCGAGGCCATGGTCAGATTCCGAACACGCGCTGCGCGTTGCCGCCGCGCAGCTTGTCGCGCACGGTCGGCGGCAGCTCGGCGATGCGCGCGAGGATGCCCGCCATGTCGCTGATGTTGTGAGGGTAGTCGCTGCCGAACAGCACGCGGTCCTCGCCGAAGGCCTGCAGCGTACTCAGCAGCGCTTCACGCGAATACAGGATGGAGTCGGCGTAGATGCGCTTGAGGTAGGTGCTCGGCCGCTCGGCGATCCTCGTGCGGCAGGCGGCGATCACGTCGTAGCAGCGGTCGAGCCGCGGCGCCAGGAACGGCAGCGTGCCGCCGCCGTGCGCGACGATCAGCTTCAATTTCGGATAGCGGTCGAAGAAACCGTCGAAGATCATGCGCGAGACGGCGAGCGTGGAGTCGAAGGTGAAGCCCACCGACGCGGAAAGCTGGTAGACCGCCATGTCCATCTCCGCGCAGCCGCAGGGCACGGTCGGGTGCAGGAACACCGGCAGTGCGCGGCGGTCGATCTCCGCCCACACTGGCGCAAAGCGCTCATCGGTCAGCGACGCGCCGCCGATGTTGCCGAGCACCATCACGCCCTTCGCGCCCTTGTCCACGGCGCGCGCGAGTTCCTGTACGGCGCTGTCCGGATACTGGAAAGGCAGCGAGGCCATCCAGCGGATGCGCGCCGGATACGCCTTTTCGGCCTGCGCGAAGCTGTCGTTGATCGCCTGCGCGGCGCGCGTACTCGCCTGCTCGTCGCCCCAGTAAACGTTGGGGCCGGTCAGCGACAGCACCGCCATGCCGACGCCCGCTTCGTCCATGGCGGCCATGCGCTGGCCGTAGTCGAACATGCGCTCCTCCGGTGTCATGAAGGCGACACCGTCGTAATGGATGACTTCCTTGCCGCCGGTCACCTGCCGGATGCTGAACCGCCCGCCGCTGTGCGCGCGGAAGAGATCCAGCCATTCCTGGCACAGCATGTGGGAATGGACGTCGATGGCCTGCTGCATGAACCTTCTCCTGGTACGGGCGATTATTCCGGCTTGACGCCGGTGCTCTTGATCACCTTGCCAAAGCGCTCGAGCTCGGTCTTGATGTAGCTGCCGAACTCGGCGGGCGTGCCAGCGAGGATTTCCGCGCCGTCGGCAGTGATGCGGGCGGCGGCGTCCGGCTGCTTGAGCGCGCGGACGGCTTCCGCGTTGAGCTTCGCGATCACCTCCGGCGGCGTGCGCGCCGGCGCGACGATGCCCTGCCACGAATAGAACACCACGTCCTTCAGCCCGGCTTCGCGCATGGTGGGAATTTCCGGCGCGACGGTCATGCGCTTCTCGCCGGTGTGGGCGAGCGCGCGCAGCCGTCCGCTCTGGATGTAGTTGAGCGCGGTGTTGGCGAACATCACCGTAATCTGGCCCGCCAGCAGGTCGATGTCCGCCGGGCCGCTGCCCTTGTACGGCACCTCGATGAGATCGGTCTTCGTCACATTGCGGAACAGCGCCATCGACATCCATGACGGACTGCCGGTGCCGGCGGTGCCGTACGGCAACTGCCCCGGCTTCGCCTTGGCCAGCGCGACGAATTCCTTGATGTTTTTCACCGGCAGCGACGGGTGCACCGTCAGCACCATCGGGATGCGCGCGATCAGCACCACCGCCGCGAAGTCGGCGACCGGGTCGTACGGCAGCTTCTTGTAGATGTGCGGGTTGATGCCCAGCGTGGTGCTGGTGGCGAGCAGGATGGTGTAGCCGTCGGCGGGCGAGCGGGCGACGAATTCCGCGCCGATCAGCGTGGCGGCGCCGGCGCGGTTCTCCACCACCACGGTCTGGCCCATGGTTTCCGTCATCTTCGCGCCCATCACGCGCGCGATCATGTCGGTATTGCCGCCGGGGGCGTAGGGCACGACGTAACGCACGGGCTTGGCGGGGTAGGTCTGTGCCTCCGCCGGAGTAGCGGCGATGGCGAGGATGGCCGCGGTTACGGCCGGCACTGCTGCGGAACGAAGCATGGGGGCATCCTTGGATCGGTGATGGCGCGGCGTGACGCTCGCGGATCAACAGAGGGTGGACAGATTATCGGTGAAAACGCGCATCACGCAAAGCAAGGGACATGCCACTGCCGGACGCCGCAGACCCCGTGCTAGACTCAAACGCCCAGTAATTCTCTCCGATTTTTTTCCTCCTTTCCCGCTCCGTCATGGCCGAAACCACCACTCTGGAAGTCAACGGCGTGCGCCGCACCGTGCACGCGGAACCCGATACGCCGCTGCTCACCATCCTGCGCAACGATCTCAAGCTGAAGGGCGCGAAATTCGGCTGCGGACAGGGCCACTGCGGCGCCTGCATGGTGCTGCTCGACGGGCATGCGGTGAACGCCTGCGACACGCCCCTGTGGTCCGCCGACGGCAAGCAAGTAACCACGGTCGAAGGTCTGGGCACGCTGGAGGCGCCGTCCACGCTGCAAAGCGCCTTCATCGCCGAACAGGCGGTGCAATGCGGCTACTGCATCAGCGGCTGCATCGTGTCGGCGACGGCGCTGCTCGCGCGCAACGCCAACCCCTCGGAAGCGGAAATCAAGGCCGCGCTGTCGCGCAATCTGTGCCGCTGCGGCACGCAGTCGCGCATCATCAAGGCCGTGCAGCGCGCAGCCGGAAACGTTGCATGAACGCGCCGACCAAGCTGCCGAGCATGCTGGTCGCGAACCCGCGCCTGAGCCGCTGGGTGCGCTTCAACACCGACCGGTCCGTCACCATCTGCACGGGCCGCGTGGAAATCGGCCAGGGCGTCCTCACCGCAATGGCGCAGATCGCCGCCGAGGAGCTGGACGTCGCACTCGACCAGGTGAAGATCGTCGGCGGCGATACCCTCCTGACGCCGGACGAAGGCCACACCTCCGGCAGCCGCTCCATCGACGAAGGCGGCACCGCCATGCGCCATGCCTGCGCCGAAGCGCGCCAGGTGCTGTTGCAGGCCGCCGCGCAAACCCTCGACATCCCCGCCGACAAGCTGACCGTCGAGCGCGGCAGCATCAGCGGCCTCGACCGCATCCGCCACGTCAGCTACTGGGAGTTACCGCACGCCGAGCTGCTCGATCGCGACGCCACCGCGGGCGTGAAGGCGAAGCCCGTCGCCAGCCACACCATCGTCGGCAAGAACACGCCGCGCCTGGACATCCCCGACAAGGTCACCGGCAATCCCCGCTTCGTCGCCGACATCGACCTGCCCGGCATGCTGTTCGGGCGCGTGGTGCGGCCGCCCTCCTACGACGCGCAACTGGAATCCTTCGACGAAGCCGCGATCCGCAAGTTGCCAGGCGTGGTGGCGGTGGTCCGCGACGGCAACTTCCTCGGCGTCGTCGCCGAGCGCGAGGAACAGGCGGTCAAGGCACGCAAGGCGGCGATCGCCGCGGCACGCTGGAAGGAAACGCCACTGCCGACCGATGCGGCGGACATCTACCGCTATCTCGAAACCCGCCGGACCACCGACAGCGTGGTCTTCGAGACCACGGATGCGGCCGCCAAGACCCGCGGGACGCGCAGCTTTGAAGCGCGCTACGTGAAGCCCTATCTCGCGCACGCCTCCATCGGCCCGTCCTGCGCGCTGGCGCGGATCGTGGACGGCAGGATCGAGGTGTGGACGCACAGCCAGGGCGTGTATCCCCTGCAGCGCGACCTCGCGGTGGTGTTCGATGTGCCGGCGGAGTCCATCATCGCGCATCACGTCGACGGCTCCGGCTGCTACGGCCACAACGGGGCCGACGATGCGGCGCTCGACGCCATCCTGCTCGCGCGCGCGGTGCCCGGCCGGCCGGTGCAGGTGCAGTGGATGCGCGAGGACGAATGCGCGTGGGAGCCTTTCGGCCCGGCGATGGTCGTCAAGACCGGCGCAACCCTGGATGCGGGCGGCAATATCGTGGACTGGTGCTTCGACCTGTGGAGCAACGGCCACACGCAGCGTCCGGGCGCCGCGAAGGCGACCGGGCCCGTGTGCTCGCTGCTCGCCTCGTGGCACCTCGCCAAACCGGTCGCGCGCGTGCCGCAAGGCGATCCGCCGATGGCGGGCGGCGGCGGCATGGCGCGCAACGCGCAGGTGCTGTACGACCTCCCCAACCAGCGCGTGGTCGCGCACCGCGTGGAGGAAATGCCGCTGCGTGTCTCTACCCTGCGCGCGCTGGGCGCCTACGCCAACGTGTTCGCGGGCGAGTCGTTCATGGACGAACTCGCCGCCGCCGCGGGCGCGGACCCAGTCGAGTTCCGGCTGCGGCACCTGAAGGATCCCCGCGCGCGCGCGGTCATCGAACTGGCGGCGCAGAAGGCCGGCTGGCGCGCCGGCGAGGCGAGCGACGGCACCAAGGGGCGCGGCATCGCCTTCGCCCGCTACAAGAACGGCTACGGCTATTTCGCGGTAGTGATCGAGGTCGCGCTGGAACCGGAACTGCGCGTGACGCGCGCGGTATCGGCGGTGGACGTGGGCATGGCCGTCAATCCCGACGGCATCGCCAACCAGACCGAGGGCGGCATCATCCAGGCCATCAGCTGGACGCTGAAGGAACAGGTGAACTTCGACCGCGAACGGGTGCTGTCGCGCGACTGGGAAACCTATCCCATCCTCACCTTCCCGGAAGTCCCGCACGTGGAAGTGCATCTGATCAACCGCCCCGACGAGAAACCGCTCGGCGCGGGCGAGACGCCCACCGGCCCGACCGCCGCCGCCATCAACAACGCGATTTCGCACGCGCTGGGCATCCGCCTGCGCGAGCTGCCGCTCACGCGCGAACGGATCATCGCCGCGCTCGCCTGACCTGGAGGAACGCCATGAAAATCAAAACCAACGGCATCGACACCTGGTACGACGTGACGGGCACGGGCCCGTGGCTCGTGCTGTCGCATTCGCTTGCCTGCAATTCCCACATGTGGGATCCGCAGATGGCGGAACTGACGCAGCGCTACAAGGTGCTGCGCTACGACACGCGCGGCCATGGCCAGAGCGGGGCGCCGGCCGGCGCCTATACCCTCGATCAGCTCGCCGACGACGCGAAGGCGCTGTTTGACGCGCTGGGCGTGAAGGACCCGCACTGGTGCGGCCTGTCGATGGGCGGGATGATCGGCCAGACGCTGGCGCTCAAGTACCCCGGCGTGGCGAAAAGCCTGGTCCTTGCAGACACCACCAGCCGCTACCCGGCGGAAGCCGTCCCGCTGTGGATGGATCGCATCAGGACCGCGCAGGAAAAAGGCATGGGGGCGCTGGTCGAAGGCACGCTCGGCCGCTGGTTCACCGACCCCTATCGCGCAGCGCATCCGGACGTGATGAAACTCGTGGGCGGCTGGATCGCCGCGACGCCGGTCGACGGCTACGCGGGCTGCTGCCACGCCCTGCCGCAGATCAACGTCACCGACCGCCTGAAAGAGATCAAGGTGCCCGCGCTGGTGATCGTCGGCGAGCAGGACATGGGCACGCCACCCGCAATGGCGCGCGCCATCCACGAGGCACTGCCCGGTTCCAGGCTGGTGCTGATTCCGAGCGCCGCGCACCTCTCGAACATGGAGCAGCCGGCGGCGTTCACCAAAGCGCTGCTGGACTTCCTGCCGAAGTAAGCGGGATGTTTTCCCCTTCTTCGCAAGGAGGGGTCGCCGCGGAGCGGCGGGGGGTGGTCGGCTGGCGAGGGAAGGAAGACCCTACCACCCCTTCCGCTGGCGCTCCCTCCCCGCCTTGCCAAGGCGGGGAAAAACGCGGAACGGACTAGCGGGACTTCTTGGCGGGTACCGCTTTCTTCGCGGGCTTGCGCTTCCGCGTATTGCCGTAGGAACTCTTGAAGGTCTTGCCCTTGCGCGTGCGTTTGTCGCCCTTGCCCATGTCGCTTCCTTTGGTGGGTGCGGTTTGAAGTGGGCCGAACAATAGAGAAATCGGACGGCGCGGTCAACGCCGGCGGGCGCGATGAACGTCGATCTCCGCCGCGGCCGCCGGCGGCAGCCGCAACCGGAGCGTGCCAGCGCTGTCTTCGATGTCCACTTCATAACAGCTGCCCACGATGAGCGCCTGGTGTTCGGCGCGCACGACGCTCGCCCACGGCACCACGAACGGCGGGTGGCCCGGGCGGAACAGGAACATGGCGCTGCAATGGAGGCCTTGCGGCAGGCAGGCAACGCGCACGACGTTGCGATAACCCGCGAAGAGGCTGCGGAAACGCGCGTACCAGGCCGTGTAGACGGGGCCGGTCGGCACGGTCGTGGCAGGATGGCGCCGCGCGAACGCGCGCCAGCCAGCCCCCGCCAGTCCGAGCGAAACGCCGACCCAGAGCGCAACGAACAAGGCGCTGAACACGACCGGGGCGAGCCAGGGCGCCAGTGTGGTGTCAGTCATGATCCCGCCTCCGCGAAACAATGCACGGCAAACAGCCGTGCGGGATCCGTCCAGACGGCCACCGGCGCATAGCCCGCATCGCGTCCCAGGGCCCGGAACTCTTCCAGCGAATATTTGCAGGAAATCTCGGTGTGGATGGTCTCGCCGGCGGCGAAGCCGAAACGCCGCCCCGCCACCGTCACGGTCTGCGCGCGCAGGCTCTCGAGATGCATTTCGACGCGGCCGAGATACCCGTCGTAAAAGGCTTTGTGCCGGAACGCGGCGAGATCGAAGTCGGCGCCGAGCTCGCGGTTGAAGCGCACGAGCAGGTTCAGGTTGAACTGCGCCGTGACGCCCGCCGCGTCGTTATAGGCCGCGCGCAGCAGCCCCGGATCCTTCTTCAGGTCCACGCCGATCAGCAGCGCGCCGTCCGCGCCCAGCAGCGGCTTCCAGCGCTCGAGGAAGGCGAACGCCTCCCCGCGGTTGAAGTTGCCGATCGTCGAGCCCGGGAAGTACAGCACGCGCCGGCGCACGTCCTGTCCGTCCAGGACCGGCGGCAGCGTCACCGGCAGCGCGAAGTCGGCGCGGACCGGCACGATGCGCAAGTCAGGGAACGCCCGCGCGAGCGTATCGCAGGAGGCCTTGAGTTGTTCGGCCGCGATGTCCACCGGCACGAACACCGGCGGCGCCAGGTGCTCGAGCAGCAGCCGTGTTTTCTCGCCGCTGCCGCAGCCGATCTCGATCAGCGCGCAGCCCTCGCCCAGCACCGCGGCCATGTCGGCCGCGTGCGTGCGCATGATCGCCAGCTCGGTGCGCGTCGGGTAGTACTCGGGGAGCACGCAGATCGCGTCGAACAGCTCGCAGCCGCGCGCGTCATAGAAAAACTTCGGGGCGATCGTCTTTTGCGGACGGGCGAGCCCGGCGAGCACCTCGTCGCGCAGGCTCACGGCCGGCGGCGCGAGGTCCGTCAGTTCGGCGACGCCGGCGTGGTGCATCAGGAATGACCCAGGGGAAGCGGGATCCGGCGGTCCGGAGCGGGCGCAGGCAGGCCCGTTACGGCAACAGCACCGTCGACCCCGTCGTCTTGCGCCCCTCGAGATCACGGTGCGCCTGCGCGGCATCCCGCAGCGGGTAGGTCTGGTTGATGGAGATCTTCACCTTTTTGCTCTTCACCACCGCGAAGAGGTCGCGCGCCGCGGCGAGCAGATCCTTGCGCTCGGCCGTGTAGGTGAACAGCGTCGGCCGCGTCAGGAACAGCGAGCCTTTCGCCGCGAGCACGCCGGGATTGAATTGCGTGAGCGCGCCAGAGGCGTTGCCGAAGCTCACCAGCATGCCGAGCGGCGCCAGGCAGTCGAGCGACAGCATGAAGGTATCCTTGCCGACGCCGTCGTACACCACCGGCACGCCCTTGCCCTTGGTGATCGCCTTCACGCGTTCGACAAAGTTCTCCTGCGAGGTGACGATGACATGCTTGCACCCGCACTGCTTCGCGATCGCCGCCTTCTCCGTCGAACCGACCGTGCCGATCACGGTGGCGCCGAGGTGCTTCGCCCACTGGCACAGGATCTGACCGACGCCGCCGGCGGCCGCATGCACGAGGATGGTGTCGCCCTTCTTCACCTTGTAGGTGCGGCGGATGAGGTACCACGACGTCATGCCCTTCAGCATGATCGCGGCCGCCACCTTGTCGTCGAGGCCCTTGGGAATCTTCACCAGCCGCGCCACGGGCCGCAGCAGCACTTCCGCGTACGACCCGATCGGGTTCGCCCACGCCACGTGGTCGCCCTTCCTGAAGTCCTTCACTTTCGGGCCCACCGCCTCGACCACGCCTGCGCCTTCGCTGCCGAGCGTCATGGGCAAAGGCATCGGGTACAGGCCGCTACGGTGGTAGGTGTCGATGTAGTTCAAGCCGACCGCGGTGGTGCGGACGCGGACTTCGCCCGGGCCGGGATCGCCGACCTGGACTTCTTCCCACTGCATGACTTCGGGACCGCCGGTCTGGGTGATGCGGATGGCGTGGGGCATGGCTCGTTCCTCCGGAAGGGACGGGCATTGTAAACGCTCCGCGTGGCCGCGGAGGACCGGCGGGCGGAACTCAATCGTGCTCTAGGCAGGTCTTGCCTTTTGCCTCTGCCTTGGCAATCAAACGGCTGATTCTTGACACTGACAGCCCGGCTGTCCTGGCGATGGCCGTCTGCGTGTGCCCGCTGCGATAGGAATGCACGATCGCCTCATCCCTCTGCATGCTCTTGAAATAGTCCTTCAGCGCCCGGGCCACAAGCCGGCGCTGCGCGCGCGGCACCTCGCGTTCCGATCCCGCACCCGCTTTTGCCTACATGCGCTCGACGAAGGCTTCGCCGCCCAGAAAGACCTGACCGGACAATCCCTCCTCCCACAGCCTCACGCCGCGTCCCTGGGCCACAAAACGGGCATACGCCGCGGGACCGTCCCGACGCGGCGCGCGTACGGCGAGCCGACGGTGCAACGACGCACTGTCGTGCCAGTCCGGGCCGGCTCCGCGGCCCGTGTGCGATCGATAGCTGCTCCAGTACCAGTCCTGCGGCCGCCTGGCCATGCGGGCCCGCACGGGGTTCAGATCGACGTAGCGGCAGACTTCCAGGAAATACGCTTCCTCATCCACCACCACGGCTTAGAAACGTCCCTGGAACAAGTGCCCAATCTTGGCGTGACGCCGGTTGTAGCGTTGCGTGTAAACGCCGTTGATGTGCCGTATCAGGCGCGAGAGGTTGGGCTGCCGGGTTTGCACCACGAGGTGAAAGTGATTGCTCATCAGGAAGTAGGCGAAGGCGGTCGCATCGAAGCGCTCAAGGCCTTGCCCGACGACTTCCAGCCATGCCGCGCGGTCGGCGTCGTCTTCGAAGATCGGCTCGCGACGGTCGCCACGCGAGCTCACATGGTAGAGCGCGCCTTCAAACTCCAGTCACAGGGGGCGAGACATACGCGGAAGTTACTGACGAGACTGGCAAAAAGGCAAGACCCGACCCCCTCGCTGCTCCCCCAGTTCGTGAGTTGGTTGTTGGCGTTGTAAGTCGCGCTCGACAGTGGCGCGGTTGAAGCTGTCATACGTAGATAAAGAATTCGACTCAGGTACCTTCGGTCTTAGGTAGCATTGGTCTTGAAGGTGCTACCGCTATTATTTTGTCACGAACACCTTATGACACCAACTCTGGAATCCATTGTATAGACCTCGAAATAACACGCTTTTCAAAGCAAGCCAATCTAGTGGTAAATAAAACAAGCGAAAAAAACGTGTAGGCGCGACACCAGGAAATCTATAGGTAACAACAAATGCCGCTCCGGAGGAAAGGAAATACATGACCAATAACAGTCCAACCCAGAAAAGCAATGTGGTCACCGGAATTTCACCCATTGTTATTGCGCTCCCCTACAACCCCATACTGCGTCACACACTATTTCGCCTAAATCAATGGGAGTGCCAGTTGAGACACTCAAACCGATTGTACCGATCACTCCGACTGGACCTAAGAATTTACATGCCTTCCCAGCCCAGTGAACTATCGGCTTGTCGCTCTTCCATCTTCCAGGATTCCGGTGGAGATCGGTTTTGTTCCCCCATCTATCGTAACGCTGACGATTTCCTTTACCATCGTCAACGTCCCAATGTCCGGATGGATCCCAGCTTGCTGACTTGCCGCTCGGATCTCTCCAAGTGCCGCCACGGTCATTCCCCTTTTCAGGATGCCACGACCATTTCCCACCAATCCCAGGAGGGGGTTCCGCACCCATATACTGCAACCCTTCAGGATCGATATAACTAATCGGATTTCCGCCAACATATGCATAACTATTCATTCCGCCTGCAATGCCAATCGGATCCTCACTTACAAACCTTCCCGACCCTGGCATGAAGTACCTCGCCCGGTAGAAGTAAAGCCCCGTCCCGTCATTCTCCCGCCCCGTGTATTGCTGGCTATTGTTGTTTGAACCCGTCCCATGCATAGTCTTTCCATACGCCTCGTAGCTATAAGCGTCGGTCACCGCCTCGCTCGAGTTCAAAAGCCGAATCACATTGTTATTTGCATCCGGCAGGAAATGCGCTAGCACCGCAGTAGGATTCGTGCCCGTTGATCTGAGGTAGGTGTCATCCAGTGACAAACCAGTGATGAGATTCGCCGTCACCGACGCTCCGCCACTAGTTCCATCCTTTTCCTGCACAAAGTTTCCACCGTCATACACAAACGCGGTAGTCGTCCCGCTCACGGTCTTCGCGATTCTCCTCCCAAACCCGTCGTAACTGAAACTCGCTGTCACCCCGGTTGCGATGCTGGCCAACTGGTCTCTCGCATTCCACGTGTAGGCGTTGGCCCCGTCCCCGGTCAGATTTCCGTTAAGATCGTACGTGTAAGTCACCCCGCCCCAGTTCGTAAGCTGGTTGTTGGCGTTGTAGGTCGTGCTGGATACCGTGTTCGGCAGATCTATGGCGGCGAGAGTGCCGCTCGCCTTAGTGCGCCGACCCGAGTCGTCGTAGGTGTATGTCAAGTCCCCGATGGTCGTGGTGTCGGCTTTCTTGTAGGTAATACTCGAAAGCTGGGATGCATTGTCGTAGGCGTAGTTGATTGTGCTTCCGTTGGCCAGCGTCGTCACCGTCCGGCGGTTGGCGTTGTCGTAGGTAAATCCGATCGTCTGCGCAGTATTGTTGTTCGATCCACCCGATGCCTGCTGGATCTGGGTCAAGCGGCTAGCATCGTCCCAGGTGTAGCTGATGGCAGGTTGGCCTGTCACCGTCATGCTGGTGCGACGACCTCCGGCATCGTAGGTATAGGTGACTGTACCCTGCGGGGTGACCTCCTGGGTCAGGCGGTCGAGACCGTCGTAGGTGCGGGTGATGGTGCCGCCCACGGTATCGACGATCTGGGTCAGCCGGTCGCCGGCGTCCCAGGTGTTGGTGACTGTGCTCGTGTAAGTGGTGGGGCTGCCGGTGGTGGCGCCGTATCCGTACTGCGTTACCCGTCCGAGGCCGT
>JBOIEQ010000103.1:0-15663 GCA_050741255.1 Burkholderiales bacterium
TTCGAATACATGGAGGTGTTCTACAACCGTCAGCGGCGGCACTCGACGATCCATTACGAGACCCCGCTGGCATTCGAAGCCGCAAACAACCCCTGATTCGGGTGTCCACCATTCGTGGGTAAGTTCACTCCGACTCCATTTATTCTGAAGTTAGAAGGCATTCGGCCAGGCCGGCGAAGCACCCCCAAGATTCAGCGATGAAGGTCATCTACAAGGTCACTTACCCAAACGGGAAGATTTACGTCGGTAAGGACACTACCGACACCCTCAACTACTACGGCAGCGCAGATTCGAAGCTCATCGAAAAAGACTTTCCTCGGGAACAGTGGCAGCGGTTCACGATCACCAAGGAAATCCTCTGGGAGTCAGAGCAAGCATCGGACGCTGAGGTTAGCCGGAAAGAAGTTGAATTCATCGCTTCACTAAGGTCGAATGACCCCTCGGTCGGGTACAACCAATGGCCACGCTTCAAGAGTTAGCAAATAGCTTCTAACCAGCCGCTTCACACCGACGCTTTCGGCGCTACCGTGCCTCGGCGCGGGTGAGCGCCGGCGTTCCACTGCATCCCGCCATATCCACCGGAGCCCCATATGAACGAAGAAACCTTCAACCAGAGCCTCCGCCAGTTCCTGAAAAGCGTCGGCGTGCGCTCGCAGCTCGACATCGAGAAGGCGGTGACGGCCGCGATCGCCGCCGGCCAGCTGAAGGGCAACGAAACGCTGCCGGCGAGCGCGCGGATCACCGTGGCCGGGATCGCGCTCGACGTGACGATCGAAGGAACGCTGAAGCTCGAGTGAGGCGTAAGGCGATAGGCGCGAGGCGCGAGGCGAAAAACCGGCGCCTGGCGCAGCGAGCCTTTACGCCTCACGCCTATCGCCTCCCGCCTCACTAGATTTTAAGGAAGTGCTCGCGGTAATACTTCAGCTCCGCGATCGACTCGTGGATGTCGGCCAGCGCCTCGTGCTTCCCGTGCTTGGTCAGGCCCGCCAGGATCGCCGGCTTCCAGCGCCGCGCCAGTTCCTTCAGCGTGGACACATCCAGGTTGCGGTAGTGGAAGTAGGCTTCCAGCTTCGGCAGGTAGGGCAGCATGAAGCGGCGGTCCTGGTGGACCGAGTTGCCGCACATGGGTGAGGTCTTCGCGGGCACCAGGGGTTTGAGGAATTCGATCAGCCGGTCCTCGGCTTCCGCCTCCGTCAACGTGGAGGCCTTCACCTTGTCGATCAGACCGCTCTTGCCGTGCGTGCCCTTGTTCCAGGCATCCATCGCGTCGAGCACGCTGTCGGGCTGGTGGATGACGAGCACCGGCCCTTCCGCGACGACGTTCAGGGCCGAGTCGGTGACGACGACCGCGATCTCGATCACGCGTTCGCGCTCGGGCTCTAGCCCGGTCATTTCCATGTCCACCCAGATCAATGCGTTCTGGTCTTGTGCCATAATCCTTTGCGTCCTCTGTTCCTTGGTCTTTGATTCTTCGGCGCATTTTCGCATAGAACGCAGCCCCGCCCCGTCGTCCGTCATTACCTGCCCGCCGCTTTCCCAATGCCCCCCTTCGCCCTCCTTTTCCTCGCCGCACTCGCCGCTACGACGCTGCTCCGGCTCGCGCTCGCCGAGCGCCACGCGCGTTACGTGGCCGCGCGCCGCGACCGCGTGCCGGAGGCGTTCGCTGCCGACATTCCGCTGGACGCCCACCAGAAAGCGGCCGACTACACGATCGCGCGCACGCGCTTCGGCATGCTGGTCGTGCTGGTGAACGTGCTGCTCGTGCTGTGGCTGACCTTCGGCGGACTGCTCCAGGACTACGCCGACTTCACCCGCGGGCTCGACCAGCCGCTCGTGCGCGGCCTCGCGCTGCTGGGCCTCGTCGGGATCACCATGACGCTCGTCGAACTGCCGCTCGACGCCTGGCGCACCTTCGTGATCGAGGCGCGCTTCGGCTTCAACCGCACGACGCCCAAAGTGTTTACGGTCGACGCGGCCAAGCAACTGGTGCTGGCCGTCGCGCTCGGCCTGCCGCTCGCGGCCATCGTGCTGTGGCTGATGGACGCGGCCGGACAATGGTGGTGGCTCTACGCGTGGGGCGTGTGGGTCGCCTTCAACCTGGTGCTGCTCGCGGTATTTCCGACCTGGATCGCGCCGCTGTTCAACAAATTCTCGCCGCTCACCGACGACGCCATGAAGGCACGCATCGAGCAGCTGCTCAAGCGCTGCGGCTTCGAGGTCGCCGGCTTCCAGGTGATGGACGGCTCGAAGCGCTCCAGCCACGGCAACGCCTACTTCACCGGCTTCGGCCGCACCAAGCGCATCGTGTTCTTCGACACGCTGCTCGAGCGCCTGACGCCGGTGGAAGTCGAGGCGGTGCTCGCGCACGAGCTGGGGCACTACCGGCTGCACCACGTCATCAAGCGCATCGTGTGGATTTTCGGCAGCAGCCTCGCCTTCCTGTGGACGCTTGGGCAACTGAAGGACGCGGACTGGTTCTACACGGGGCTCGGCATCACGACCCCCTCGACCGCCACCGCGCTCATCCTGTTCTTCCTCGTGGTGCCCGTGTTCACCTTCCTGTTCTCGCCGCTGGCCGCTGCCTACTCGCGCAAGCACGAGTTCGAGGCCGACCAGTACGCCGCCGTCCACGCGAACGCCGGCGACCTCGTCTCCGCGCTGGTCAAGCTGTACAAGGACAACGCCTCGACGCTGACGCCGGACCCGCTGCATTCGGCGTTCTACGACTCCCATCCGCCGGCGTCGCTGCGCATCGCGCGCCTGCGCGCCGCGGCGGCCTGAGACGTTTTGCCCTGAATCCCGATTCCTGAATCCCGGAGCGCCCATGACCGTCTGCGAACTCACCACGAAGAAATGCAAACCCTGCGAAGGCGGCGTGCCGCCGCTCGCGCCCGCCGAAGTCGAGCGCATGCTGAAGCAGCTTCCGGGCTGGGTGCTCGACGGCGGCATGATCGTCAAGACCTACGCGTTCAAGGATTACCACCACACGATGGCGTTCGTGAATGCGACGGCCTGGATCTCGCACCGCGAGGACCACCACCCCGACATCCTGGTCGGCTACAACAAGTGCCGCGTCGGCTACATCACCCACGCGATCAAGGGACTGTCCGAGAACGATTTCATCTGCGCGGCGAAGCTGGACCGACTGCTGGATCTCTGAAGTCCCCCGCGCCGTGGCCGATGCAACCGTAGAAGGCCGCGTCATCGCCAGCTTCGGCCGACGCTATACCGTCGAGCCGGAAGGCGGTGCCCCGCTGGATTGCGTGTCGCGCGGCAAACGCCTTGATGCCGCATGCGGTGATCTCGTCCGCGTGACCCCGCTCGGCGCGGCGGAAGGCGTCATCGAAAGCATCGTCCCGCGCGCGTCGCTCCTCTACCGTTCCGTCGCGCACAAGCAGAAACTGATCGCCGCCAACGTCAACCAGGTCGTGCTGGTCACCGCGCCCGTGCCGGCGATCGACACCGAACTGCTGGACCGCTGCCTGGTCGCCGCCGAAAGCCAGGGCATCGGCATCGTGCTGGTGCTGAACAAGACGGACCTGCCGGAGATCGACGCGGCGCGCGAACGGCTCGCGCCCTACCGTACCCTCGGCTACCCGCTCCTGGAACTGTCCGCCACCAACGATGTAAAGCCGCTCGCGCCGCTGCTGGCGGGACGGGTGTCGGTGCTGGTCGGCCAATCGGGCATGGGCAAATCCACACTGCTGAACGGCGTGCTGCCGGACGCGCAGGCGCGCACGGCCGAAGTGTCGGTGGCGCTGGCCGCGGGCCGCCACACCACGACGCATACCCGCTGGTACAAGCTCGACGCGGCGAGGGGCGGCGGCGCCATCGTCGATTCGCCCGGACTGCAGGAATTCGGCCTGCATCACCTGGAGCCGGCCGACATCGCGGCGGCCTACGTGGAGTTCCGGCCCTTCCTCGGCCAGTGCCGTTTCAGCAACTGCCAGCACCTGCACGAGCCGGGCTGCGCCGTGGTGGACGCCGTGGAGCGCGGCGACATCGCCTACCCGCGCTATGCGTCCTACGACGCGTTGATGGCGGAGTTCGCGCGGGCACCGCCAAAATACGAACAGGGCAAGCGGCGCTGAGCCACTAGCCGGGGCGCCGGCATTGCTGAATCGCCACGTACGCCTGCTCCGCGATGGCGTCGTCCGTGAGGCAGGCAATGGCCGCCCGGAAATCGGCCGGCGCTTCCTGCACGATCAGTTCGTTCACCCACCCCTGCACGTAATCCCGGCGCTCCGCGTCCGGCATCGACAGCAACCGTTCCAGCGCCGCGCGCGTCTTGGCGTCGTCGCAGGCCGCCAGCAGCAGATCGATGAAGCCCTCGATCTCGCCGACCGAGCGCGGCGGCGTTTTGGTCTTATCCATTAATATTCTCCTCCGCGCTACTGACAACTGACGCCGTGGACGACACCATCATAATCCAGTCCCTGCTGACGTTCTGGGGCGCTGTCTTTGCGGGACTCGCGATCGGCGGCCTGGTCGGCTGGCTGAAAAACTTCAACTGGGGCATCGCCTGCGGCTGCCTCATCATCGGCGCGGGCGGACTCGCGGGCGCCGCGTGGCTCGGCTGGCATCAATACCAGCTGATCGCCGGCACGCAGCAGGCGCAGGGCGTGCTGCTCGAGTTCGTGACCGTGGCGTCCACCGACGGCAAGGGCCGGAGCACCAGCTCGCGGGCACCCGTGGTGCGCTTCAAGGCCGCCGATGGGCGCACTTACCGCGTGCAGGGACTCGGCGGCAGCCAGGGACAGCACGAACCCGGCGATGCGGTACCGATCCGCTACCGCCCCGACGATCCGCAGCAGGCGGTCATCGACGATTTCCAGAACCAGTGGGGCGGCGTCTGGGCGCTCGCGCTCTTCGGCCTCTTTCCCACGATGTTCGGTTCGTATTTCCTGGGTCTGCAACTGCGGGAGACCCGGGAGCAACAGCCGACGACCGGCCGTAGCCGGACACCGCCGCCGGCGCGGACCTTCCGGCTGTCTCCGGAACAACGCGCCTGGCGCCTGCAAAAACTGACCATCGTCGCGAACATCGTTTTTCTGTCGGGGTTTCTCGTCGCGATGTTCGCGCCGCTGGAACTGCTGAAGGCCCTGGGACTGGCCTTCTCGGTGATCGGCAGCGGGTGCCTCCTGCACTGCGTGGCGCAGGGCTACGCACCGGTGCCCGACTGGAGCAGCCGGGGAATCTTCCTCATCGTCGGGCTCGGCTTCCTGCTGTTCGGCTTCGGCGGCTGGATGATGGGCTGAGCGCCCACGGCCGCTACGCGCGCGTCGAACGCATGGCCGTTTTCACCAGCGCCCCGGCGCGGGCATAGATTTCCGCCGCCAGCGAACCCCTGGCCACCGACGCGGCCGAGGGCGCGCGCAGCATCTGCACGCTCTCTTGAGCGAGAGCGATCAGCATCGGTTTCGGCAACTGTTCCTTCAACAGTACCATGCCTTCGTAGAGTACCCCGGCGATGGCGGCTTTCGACGACAGCGTCGCCACCGCCAGCCCGCAGATCGTCACGGCGAGGTCGGGCGCCGACAAGCCGAGTGCCTCCGCGAGGATGTCCTTCAACTTGCGCGGCGCCGCACTGGGCAGCGGCCAGCAATCCGCGGTCTGCAGCAGCGCCGCGGCGCCGGTCGTGAGGAAGGGACTGGTGCCCTGCGCGCAGTCGGTCCGCGCCCGGTGCACCAGGCACGACAGCCGCACCCCGTCCTCGCCGGCGTCGATGGCGCCGCGCACGACCCCGCACAGGGACACCCGCCGGGGATGCATGCGGAGAATGCGCCGGTCGGACAGCTTGGCGCGGGCGCCGATCAGACCGGCCACCTCGCTGTCCATCGAGGCCTGGTTGACGGCCGTCACCAGAATGAACTTCCGGACCAGCCCGAGCGCCGCCGCCACCTCCATCAGCCCGGGACGATGTGGCGCCAGGCGATCGAGGTCGAAGCTCGCGACCACCAGCCCGCCGCGGTCGTCCTCGGCGAGCCGGATCTTGTCGTTCATGCGCGCGTCAGCCGTGGAGACTGCGTTCAGCACAAAGCCCGCCTCCTTTTAACGATCGCTCGTTCAACTTCAAAACCAGCTCGCAAGCTGACGATCGCTCGCTCAAACTCAAAACCAGCTCGCGGGCTGACGATCGCTCGCTCAAACTCAAAACCAGCTCGCGGGCTGACGATCGCTCGCTCAAACTCAAAACCAGCTCGCAATGGTCGCCAGGAGGATGAGGAACATCCACATCATCAGCGCGCGCCAGATCAGGCCGACGGCGGCCGGCAGGTCCTGCACGTCGGCCGGCTCGCCCATGCCGATCTCGGGCTCGCCCGCCGAGCCGCCCAGCTTCACGCCCAGCGCGCCGGCGGCCGCGGTCTGCACGATGCCGTCCGCCGCCTCGCGCCAGCCCGCGGCCTGCGTGCGCCAGCAGTAGATCGCGTCCTCGAAGTTGCCCACGATCGCGAAGCTGACTGCGGTGGCGCGCGCGGGCAGCCACTCGATCCAGCGAAAGGCATCGCGCGCGAAGTCGCCGAAGCCCGCGCGTGCGACTTCGGGCGTGGTGACCGCCGTACCCCAGCGCGCGGCCAGCACCGCGGCGATGCGATAGGCGAGCGCGCCCGCGGCGCCCAGCAACAGGAACCAGACGAGTACGCCGAAGACGTGGCGGTGCGCGCCGCGCAGGCCCTGTTCGATGGTGAGGCGCGCGATGGCGGGCGGTTCCAGCGCGCCGGTGTCCATGCCGCGCCAGGCGCCCAGCACTTCCCGCGCGCGGTCGTATTCGCCCGCGCGCAGCGCCTTCGCGATGACGGTGTAGTGGTGGCTGAACTGGCGGAAGCCGAGCGCCAGGTACAGCAGCAGCACGTCCCAGGCCCAGGCGAGCGCACCGTTGACGTGCGCCAGCGCGTAGCGCACGGCCACCGCCGCCAGGCACACCGGCACCACGGCGAGCAACCACGCCACCATGCCGTGCCGCCGCTCACCGGCGTCGAACTGGTGCTCGAGGGCGGTCGCGGCCTGGAAGTAGCTGCGGTGCGCGAAGTTGCCGGGCCGCAGCGGCTGGAGTTGTTCCAGCGCGAGCGCCGCGATCAGGGCGAGAAAGATCATGCGTAGCGGATATCCACGACCTCGATCTCGAGGGCGCTGTCGGGGCGCTTCCACACGGCCGTGTCGCCGTGCCTGAGCCCGATCAGGAGCTTCGCCAGCGGCGTCGCCCAACTGATGCGGCCGGCCGCCACATCGGCCTCATCGTCACCGACGATCGCGAACGTATGCTGCCGCCCCGCCTCGTCGCGCACGGTGACCGTGGCGCCAAAGCGGACTTCGTCCTTCGGTTGTTCCGCCGGCTCCACGACGACGGCACGGTCGATCTGGGCGGCCACGTAGCGCGCGTCGCGCTCGGCCTCCAGCCGGTGGCCGCGGGCGAGCGGGTCGTCGTCGCCCACCACTTTCAGACGCTCGCGGGCCGCGGTCAGGGCGTGCAGGCGCGCACGCAACTGCGCGAGCCCGCCGGGGGTCACGTAGTTGGGATGGTCCGCGAGCGGGCGCTCGGGCAGCGCTTCGCTGGCGGCGGACTCGTCCGATTCCTTGACGAAGGCGCGGCTCATGTTTGGTCTGACAGTCTTGAACGGAAAAAGTTATATCACGCGTGGCCGAAAGCGGGATTCGGGATTGGGGATTGGGGATTGGGGATTGGAAACCCAGCGCAACGCGCGCCGCCTTTGACTTCGAATCCCCAATCTCTAATCTCCAATCCCGGTCTTTTCTTTATTCGCGGAAGCCGAGAAACTTCTCGAGGTCGTCCCGCTGCGCCATGGTGTCCGCATAGCCGAGGCGAATCAGCGCGCGGCAGAACGGCCGCTCGAAGAGCAGATAGGACAGCAGGATGGAGCCGCTCTTGCGCAGGCCGCCGACCGAGGCGAGCAGCAGCCGAATCGTGCGCGGCAGCGCGTCGGCGTATTCCTGGGCGATCTCCTCCAGCGGGCGCGACGGCGCGATCAGCCGGAAGTCCACTTCGCGCAGCTCGGTGGCACCGCCCGTGCGCGCGGCGGCGGGCAACAGGCGCACCGTGCGGTTGATGCGCTGCAGGCGCTCGAGGTCAACTTCCAGGCTGTCGAGGAAAATGCTGTTCATGCAGTGGCCCGCGATCTGCGCGAGCGACGGATTGGCCCGCGTCTTCACGCGCTCGGTGCCGTCTCGCAACTGGCGGCCCACGCCGATGATGAGCAGCCGGTCGGCGCCGAGGTGCAACGCAGGGCTCACCGGCGCGATCTGCCGCATGGACCCGTCGCCGAAGAATTCGCGGTTGATGCGCACCGGCGGAAAGATGAAGGGCAGCGCGCTGGAGGCCAGCAGGTGGTCGACCATGATGGGCATCGCCATGCCGATGCGCCGCGCGCGCTTCCACGGCTCGCACTCGGGCGCGCCCTGGAAAAACGTCACCGATTGTCCGGAGGTATAGCCGGAGCAGGTGACCGACACGGCGACGAGGTCGCCGGCGGCGATCGCCGGCGCGATGCCCGAAAAGTCGAGGCGGTGGCGCAGCAGGTGCTCGAGCGGCCCGTTGTCGAGCAGCGATACCGCGCCGCCCAGCCCGCGCCCGCCGGTCAGCGCGGACAGCACCCAGCGCAGGCTGTTGCCGTAGGCGCCCAGCACGTCGGCGCGGTACACCCGTTCGCAATGGAAATTGCGCCACACCGTCATCAGCTGGTGCACGCCGCTGCGGAAATCCGCGGCATTTGCCGCCAGCACCGCGGCGTTGATGGCGCCCGCGGAAGTGCCGCTGATGATGGGGAAGGGATTGCGGACGCCGCTGGCGGACGTCGGGTCCTTCGGCAGGAGGTCGGAAACCGCGCGCAGCACACCGATCTGGTACGCCGCGCGCGCGCCGCCGCCGGTCAGCACCAGTCCGACCCTGGGCCGCGCCCCTGTCGTGCTGCGCCCTTCGTTGTCGTCGCTCATCCCCGCCCCCTGCGGCTATGGTGCCACAGCGCTGCGTGGCGCGGCGCGAAGCCGGCGAGGAAGCCGCTCTAGCCGTGCCCGAGCTGGCGCGCGAGCGAGAGCAGCATGCCCGCCGTCGCGCCCCAGATGTAGCGGCCTTCGTACGGAATCGCCACGTAATGCCGGTGCCGGCCGTTGAACTCGAACTCGCGGCGGTGCACGCGCGCGGGGTCCAGCAGCGCCGCGAGCGGCGCTTCGAAAGCCGCGGCGACCTCAAAGGGGTCGAGCGTGAGCGTGGCGAGGTCCAGCGGCGGTTCGATCCAGCCGACCACCGGCGTCACGCGGAAGCCCGAGGGGATGTCGTAGTCGGGCAGACTGCCCAGCACCGTCACGCGCGAGGGCGCGAGGCCGACTTCCTCTTCCGCCTCGCGCAGTGCGGTGGCGATACGATCCGCGTCACTCGCATCCACGCGGCCGCCGGGAAAGCTGACCTGGCTCGGATGATGGTTGAGGTGCGCCGTGCGCTGCGTGAGCAGCACATGCACGCCGTCGGGGCGGTTCACCAGCGGCACCAGCACCGCGGCCGGCGTGACCCGCGCCCCGGGCGCGAGGCGCACGGCGTGCGGTTCGCGAAGCGCCTCGGATGGCGGCGCCGCAAGGCGTGCGGCAATGGCATCGCGGGAAAAAAGTCTGCGGGTGTCCGGCATGGCCGTATTGTACTGGCCCGGCGCGGCTACACTCAGGGGCTGCCATGCATCTGCCCCTGCTACTGCTCAGCGCGGCCGGCTTTGCCGCCGCCGCCGCCGTCCGCATCACCGATCCCGTCCTGCCGCAGATCGCCGACGCGTTCACGACCACCGTCGGCGGCGCGGCGATCACCGTCACGACCTTCACCCTCGGCTACGGCTTCGCGCAGCTCGCCTACGGACCCCTCGCGGACCGCATCGGCAAGTTGCGCGTGATGGCGTTCGCGCTGCTCGTCTCGGCGCTGCTGGCAGCGGCCTGTGCGTGGGCGCCGACGCTGTCCGTGCTCGCCGGCCTGCGGCTGCTGGCGGGCGCCGCCGGCGCCGCAGCCATTCCCCTGTCGATGGCCTATATCGCGGACGCCACGCCGTACGCCACGCGGCAGACGACGATGGGGCGCTTCATGTCAGCCGTCATGCTCGGCAATATCCTGTCCGTGGTGGTGGGCGGCGCGATCGGCGACTGGCTGGGCTGGCGGGCCATCTTCGGCACGCTCGCCGCCGTGCAGTGCGTCATCGCGGTCGGCCTGCTGCGCGCGGTGCGCGGCGAGCCGGTCGCGCACGCGCAGCCGCCGTCCTGGCGCACCTATGCGGAGCTCGCGAAACGCCGCTACGCGCAGCGCGTGCTGGGCGCGGCCATCGTCGAAGGCGCCATGCTCATCGGCGCGCTGCCCTTTCTCGGCGCGCTGCTGAAGGCCCGCTTCGATCTCAGCTATCTGGTCATCGGGCTGATCCTCGCCGGCATCGCGGTCGGCAGCCTGTTCTTCACCCTCTCGGTGCGCGTGCTCCTGCGGCGGCTGGGCGAGCGGCGGCTGCTCGCCGGCGGCGGCCTGCTGTGCGGCGCCGGCTTCCTCGCCGCCATCGTCATCCCCCACTGGACGCTCAGCATTCCGGTGATGCTGGCGATCGGTTTCGGCTTCTTCATGCTGCACAACACGATGCAGGCCCTGGCGTCCGAAATCGCGCCCACCAGTCGCGCCACCAGCCTGACGCTGTTCGTGTTCTGCATTTTCATCGGGCAGGGCATCGGCGCCTTCATCCTCGGCGCCCTCATCGATCACCGGGGCTACGCTACGGCCTTCGGCACGGCAGCGGCCATCGTCGTTGCCCTCGGCTTCTGGCTGGCCCGCAACGTGGCGGGCCAGCGCAAGTCAGCGCCCTGAAAAAGAAACGGCGCGGGAGTAACCCGCGCCGCCAGTCCTTGCTGCGCCCGTGGCCGCTGCCTACTTCGCGCCGCCGTCGCCGTCCTTCTTCTTGTTTGCCGCGCGGTACACGAGTACCGCAATGATCACGATGACGACGATGCTGCCGATGGCCAGTTGAAAAGGATCCATGTCCGCACTCCCCTAGTCCGTGAATGACAGGGTCATTATAGCGAAGCGAGATGACATCCCCGCGCGCGTTCACCACGGGATGGGTTGGCGATCGCGGAAGAACCCGCCCGTCGGGCCGCCGGCGGGCAAGGTCGCCAGCCACACCGCCGTATCGGCACCCTGCGCCACCGTGCGCGAGGCCTGCGGACCACCCATGTCGGTCTTCACCCAGCCGGGGCAAGCGGAGTTGACGAGGATGTCGCTGCCGCGCGCCTCCGCGGCCGCGACGCGCGTCACGGCATTGAGCGCGGTTTTCGAGAGCCGGTAGCCGATCGATCCGGTGGACATGTCCGACAACTGGCCCAGGCCGCTCGACAGGTTGACGATGCGGCCGTACTTCCGCTGCTGCATCAAGGGCAGCAGCGCCTGGATCAGCAGCAGCGGCGCGAGCGTATTGGTTTCGAACGCCGCGCGCACCGTGGCGGGCGAAGTATCGGCGAGCCGCGAGCCGCGCGGGTCGGGCAGGATGCCGGCATTGTTGACCAGCACGTCGCAGCGGCCATGAGCCTGTTTCAGCCAGGCCGCGAACGCCACGATGCTTTGCTCGTCCGCAACATCGAGCCGGTGAAAATCGAGGTTGAGCTTCTCGCTGCGGAGGGCTTCAGCGGCAGCTTCGCCTTTCGCCGGATCCCGCGCGGTCAGCACGACATGGAAGCCCGCCTTGCCGAGCTGACGGGCGATCTCGAAGCCGATGCCGCGGTTGGCGCCGGTGACGACGGCGATGCGCTTGTCACCCACGGCGCCCGGCTACTTCCGCTTGAGCCTGATGCCGACCATCTCCTCCGGCCGTACCCAGCGGTCGAAGTCCGCCGCCGTGACGTACCCGAGCTCCAGCGCCGCCGCCTTCAGCGTGAGGCCTTTCTTGTGCGCATGCTTGGCGATGGCCGCCGCTTTCTCGTAGCCGATGTGCGGGTTGAGCGCCGTCACCAGCATCAGTGAGTCCTTCATCAGCTTGTCGATGCGCGCGCGGTTGGGCTCGATGCCGATGGCGCAGTGGTGGTTGAAGTTCTCGCAGGCGTAGCGGATGAGGCGCGCGCTGTGCAGGAAGTTGCGGATCGCCATCGGCCGGAACACGTTCAACTCAAAATTGCCCATCGACCCGCCGACGTTGATGGCGACGTCGTTGCCGAACACCTGGCAGCACGCCATCGTCATGGATTCGGACTGCGTTGGATTCACCTTGCCCGGCATGATGGAACTGCCCGGCTCGTTTTCCGGGATCGTCAGTTCGCCGAGTCCCGAGCGCGGCCCCGAGGCGAGCCAGCGCACGTCGTTGGCGATCTTCATGAGCGACGCGGCGAGCGTCTTCAGCGCGCCGTGCGCGGCCACCACGCCGTCGAAGGACGCGAGCGCCTCGAACTTGTTGGGCGCGGTGACGAAGGGCAGGCCGGTCAGGCGCTTCAGTTCGGCGGCGACCATTTTCGCGAAGCGCGGATGGGCGTTGAGCCCCGTGCCGACCGCCGTGCCGCCGAGCGCGAGTTCGCACAGGTGCGGCAGCGCGGCCTTGACGTGAGCCAGACCGTGCTCGAGCTGTGAGACGTAGCCCGAGAACTCCTGCCCCAGCGTCAGCGGCGTCGCGTCCTGCAGATGCGTGCGGCCGATCTTGACGATCTTCATGAAGGCCCGCGACTTCTTCGCCAGCGTGTCGCGCAGCGCCTTCACCGCGGGGACCATCTCGCGTTCCAGCGCGACGACCGCGGCCACATGCATCGCGGTCGGGAACGTATCGTTCGAGGACTGGCCGCGGTTGACGTCGTCGTTGGGGTGCACGAGCCGGCCTTCGCCGCGCCGGCCGCCCATGAGTTCCGAGGCGCGGTTCGCCAGCACCTCGTTGACGTTCATGTTGGTCTGGGTGCCGGAGCCCGTCTGCCAGACGACCAAGGGGAAGTCGTCGTCGTGCTCGCCCTCCAGCACCTCGTTCGCCGCGGCGACGATGGCGCGGCCCTTGCGCGCCTCCAGTTCGCCCAGACGCACGTTGACGATGGCGGCCGCTTTCTTGACCAGCACCTGCGCGCAGATCACGGCGAGCGGCATGGTCTCGCCCGGGAAATGGAAGTGTTCCAGCGAGCGCTGGGTCTGCGCGCCCCACAGCCGGTGCGCGGGCACGCGCACCGCACCCATGGTGTCGCGTTCGAGGCGCCCGCGCGCGCGGGTGCGCTGCGCCGGCGGGCGCCGCCCCGGACGCGCGGCCCCGCGGCGGCTCTTCACAGCGGCAGCTTCAGGTTTTCGCGCTGGCCGCCGCAGTCGACAACGGTCAGGGCGGTCATGTTGACGATGCGGCGCACCGTCGAGCTCGAGGACAGGATGTGCACCGGCTGGGCGCAGCCGAGCAGGATCGGGCCGATGGTGATGCCGTCGCCGGCCGCCACCTTCAGCAGGTTGAAGGCGATGTTCGCCGCGTCGAGCGTCGGCATCACCAGCAGGTTGGCCGGCCCCTTCAGGCGCGCATTCGGAAAGGCCCGCAGGCGCAGCGCCTCGTCGAGTGCGGCGTCGCCCTGCATCTCGCCGTCGACCTCGAGGTCGGGCGCGCGCGCCCGGATCAGCGCCAGCGCGGCGCGCATCTTCAGCGCGCTGGGCGTGTCCGCGCTGCCGAAGTTCGAATGCGACAGCAGCGCCACCTTGGGCGCCACCCCGAAGCGGCGCACCTCTTCCGCGGCGAGTACGGCCATGTCGGCGATCTGCGCCGCGGTCGGATCGTCGTGCACGTAGGTATCGCACAGGAACACGGTGCGGTTGGGCAGCATCAGCAGGTTCATCGCCGCGTAGTCGTTCGCGCCCGGCTCCTTGCCGAGGACGCGGTCGATGTTGCGCAGGTGGTTGCGGAACTTGCCGAGCAGCCCGCACAGCATGCCGTCCGCCTCGCCCTTGTGGATCATCATCGCACCGATCAGCGACGGCAACCGCAGCATCTCGGAGCGCGCGATCTCGGGCGTGACGCCCTTGCGCTCGGCCATCCGCAGGTAGGTCTGCCAGTAATCGCGGTAGCGGCGGTCGTTGTTGACGTCCACCAGCTCGAAGTGCACGTCCTCGCGAATGCGCAGGCCCAGCTTGCCGATGCGGTGGCGAATGACCTCCGGCCGCCCGATCACGATGGGCTTGGCAATGCCTTCATCCGCCACCTGCTGCACGGCGCGCAGCACGCGTTCGTCCTCGCCCTCGGCGTACACAATGCGCCGTGGCGCGCGCTTCGCGTTCTGGAACAGCGGCTTCATGATGAGGCCGGAGTGGAAAACGAAGCCCGTGAGGCGCGTGCGATAGGCATCGAAGTCGGCGATCGGACGCGTCGCCACGCCGCTGTCCATCGCGGCCTTCGCCACGGCCGGCGCCACGATCGCGATGAGGCGCGGATCGAAGGGGCGGGGAATCAGGTAGTCGGGGCCGAATTTGAGGTCTTCCACGCCGTACGCCGCGGCGACGATGTCGGACTGCTCGGCCTGCGCGAGTTCCGCGATGGCGCGCACGGCGGCCAGTTCCATCTCCGCATTGATGGTGGTCGCGCCGACGTCCAGCGCGCCGCGGAAGATGAAGGGGAAGCACAGGACATTGTTGACCTGGTTCGGGTAATCCGAGCGCCCGGTGGCGATGACGGCGTCGGGTTTCGCCTGGCGCGCGAGGTCGGGGCGGATCTCCGGTTCCGGGTTGGCGAGCGCCAGGATCAGCGGCCGGTCGGCCATCTTCTCCACCATCTCCGGCTTCAACACCCCGCCCGCGGAGAGGCCGAGGAACACGTCGGCGCCCGCGATCACCTCGCCCAGCGTGCGCGCCTTGGTATCGATCGCGTACTGCTCCTTGTCCGGGTCCATCTCCTCCTTGCGGCCCTTCCACACCACGCCCTTGATGTCGGTGAGCGTGACGTGCTCTTTCGGCAGGCCCATCTTCACCAGCAGGCCCACGCAGGCGAGCGCCGCGGCGCCCGCGCCGGAGACGACAAGCTTGACCTTCGCGATGTCCTTCTTCACGACCTTCAACCCGTTGAGGAAGGCCGCGCCGACGATGATCGCGGTGCCGTGCTGGTCATCGTGGAAGACCGGGATCTTCATGCGCGCGCGCAGCTTGCGCTCGACGATGAAGCATTCCGGCGCCTTGATGTCCTCGAGGTTGATGCCGCCGAAAGTCGGTTCGAGACTGGCGATGATGTCGACCAGCTTGTCCGGGTCCAGTTCGTTGACCTCGATGTCGAAGACGTCGATGCCGGCAAATTTCTTGAACAGGACCGCCTTGCCTTCCATCACGGGCTTGGAGGCGAGCGGGCCGATCGCGCCGAGACCCAGCACGGCGGTGCCGTTGGTGATGACGGCGACGAGATTGCCGCGGGCGGTGAGTGCGCTCGCCTCGGCCGGGTCGGCGACGATGGCTTCGCAGGCCGCCGCGACACCGGGCGTATAGGCCAGGGCGAGATCGCGCTGGTTGATGAGGCCCTTGGTCGGCGTCACCGCGATTTTGCCGGGCACCGGATAGCGATGGTACTCCAGCGCCGCCTTGCGGATTTCCTCGTCCATCGATCCTCCGTAACTGAGCGCGCATTATAAGAGACCCCCGGGGTCTCCCCGCCGCGCCACCCGCAATGCACGCGATTGGCGCGCGGCCGGCGGCCGGACGCACTGCCGCCGTGCATGGGC
>JBOIEQ010000104.1:0-15462 GCA_050741255.1 Burkholderiales bacterium
GTCGTCGGCGGACTGCTCGGCAGCATGGTCGGCAGCGGCAACGGGCGTGTCGCCGCCGGCGCCGCGGGCGCCGCGATCGGCGCGATGGCCGGCAATGCGATCGGCAACGAGCGCACGGCGGCCGCCCAGCCGGTACAGCGCTGCCGCACGGTCGATGCCGGACGCGACGTCGTCAAGGGCTACCATGTCGTGTACCGCTACAACGGCCGCGACGTGGCGACCACCCTGCCCTACGATCCCGGCCGCACGGTGCGCGTCGGCACCGGCATCCTCGACGACGGCGCGTATGGCGGCGACTATCGCAACCCCGGCAACACCGCGAGCCGGAGCGATTACGACTACGGCCCGGCGCCGCGCTACGACTACACGGGCGCGACGATGTCGCCGAACACGCCGTACTACAGTTACTAGGAGATCGTTTGCCGCCCGGGTGCCGGAAGCGCCCGGGAGATTGGCACACGAATTAGCGGCCCCGGTCGTTACATCAACCGGACGAATGTGATAACGCAAGACCTGACCCTGAGTCTCGTGACCCTGAGTCTCTGTGACCCTGAGTCTCTGCTTTGACCCTGAGTCTCTGCTTGAAGGCCGCTGCGGGACGTCGGGAAAACACGCATTGCCGTTTCGCCAAAGATAGTGCTTAAATTCCTATAACCTGTCCGGGCTGGCCATCAGGAGGAAGGCCATGACGCACTTTGCAAGCTTCGTTTGGAGTGCGGCGATGAAACAGCCGGACGTGCGCGTGAAGCTCGATGCCCTCGGGCTGGGCCTGTGGACTGAGTCGCCGGAGTATTTCGGCGCGCTGATCAAGAGTGAATACGACAAGTAAGGCAAGGTGGCCCGCGAGATCAATCTGGTGCCGAAGTAAAAATGAGCACACCCGGAGGAGACATTATGCAACGCTTGCTGGTTTCGCTGGTCTTGTCGCTCGCCTTCGTCGCGGTACCGGGCGTGGCGGCGGATTTTCCCGATAAATCGGTGCGCCTGATCGTGCCTTTCCCGCCGGGCGGCGGCACCGATACGCTGGGGCGCGTGCTCGGTGCAAAGCTGGCTGAACTGTGGGGGCAGCAGGTCATCATCGACAATCGGGGCGGCGCGCAAGGCAATATCGGCACGGCGCTGGGTGCGAAGGCAGCGCCTGATGGTTACGTGCTCACACTCGCCCACCAGGGTGCGCTGACCATCAACCCGCATCTCTACAGCAATCCCGGCTACGACACGCTGCGCGATTTTGCCGGCGTCTCGCTCGCCACCGAGATGGCTTTCATTCTTGTCGTCCACCCTTCGCTGCCGGCGCACAGCATGAAGGAACTCGCCGCGCTGGCAAAACAAAACCCCGGCAAGCTGACTTATGCGTCGTCTTCCTCGGGGCCGCAGATGGCGGGCGAGCTATACCGGCTGACGACCAAAACCAGCATGCTGCACATACCTTACAAGGGCGGCGGACCGGCAACCATAGATCTGCTCGCGGGCCATGTCGCCATCATGTTCGCCAATCCGACGGCGACGGTGCCGCACATCAAGGCCGGCAAGCTGCGTGCCCTCGGCGTGATGGACGACAAGCGCAACGAAGCGCTGCCCAACGTGCCGACTGCGATCGAGGCCGGCTATCCGGAGCTGGGCAAAATTATCGAGTGGTACGGCATCGCGGTGCCTGCTGCGACGCCTCCGGCGCTGGTGGCAAAGCTGAATACGGACGTCGTGCGCGCGATCAAATCGCCCGACGTGAGCCAGCGTCTGCAGAGCATAGGCCAGACGCCGGTGACGAGCACTTCTGAAAAATTTGCCGAGCACATCCGCGCCGAGTACGAGCGCTGGGGCAAGGTCGTCAAAGCGTCCGGAGCGAAAGCCGATTAAGTAATACCCCGGTCATCTCAGTCCGCTGACTCCACGTCCAAGCGTACTGCTATCCCTGCCCAGATCCGGTGACACCGCTGGATACCGTTTCAAGACCAGGGGGTCATGGCCGGGAATCACGTGCGATGGGGTCAGGTCTTTCATTATCACATGACCCGCCGCTGTGACTGCAGACCTGCTGGTGTTTCTACAATCCCTGACCAGTCCATAATTTTCGCTCGTATCGATCAGCCAACGGTCATTCAAACTCATTGGTCCGCGCATACCCGCTCATCCCCGTCATCACCCGCGCCAGCCCGTAGAACAGCCACATCAGCACCCGCGTCACCCAGGACTGGCGGCGCCAGTCGCGGCGCTCGAGGCGGGTGGCGCCCGCCTGCAGCGCGATGTCGAGGCTCGCGTGCAGTTCGCCGGCGAAGCCCGCGTCGTCCACCACGATGTTGGCCTCGCGCGCGAGCAGCAGGCTGAAGGGGTCGATGTTGGAGGAGCCGACGGTGGCCCAGGCGCCGTCGATGACGGCCACCTTCGCGTGCAGGAAGCTCTTGTGGTACTCGTGGATCTCGATGCCCCAGCGCAGGAACGAGCCGTAGAGCGCACGCGAGGCGTAGTGCATGATCAGGTATTCGATGCGCCCCTGCAGCAGCAGCACCACGCGCACGCCACGCTTCGCCGCTTCGCGCAGCGCGCGCCGGAAGTGCCGCCCCGGAAAGAAATAGGCGCACGCGATCACGATCTCGCGCTGCGCGCCGGCGATGGCGGCGAGGTAGGCGTCCTCGATGTCGCTGCGGTGGCGGAAGCTGTCGCGGACGACGAAGGCCGCGCGCTGGGCGCCCGCCGCCGCCGTGACCGGCGCCGCGGCCGGTTCGTACGCCGTGCGCCGGCCGAACTGCGTCCACAGCACCATCTGCCACAGGCGTACCACCTCGGCGTGCATGTCCGCCAGCAGCGGGCCCTCGACGCGCACGGCGTAGTCGTAGCGCGGCGGGGTCTGCCGCGGCGTGTCCATGTCGTCGATGACGTTGATGCCGCCGACGAAGCCCACGCGCCCGTCGATCACCGCGAGCTTGCGGTGCAACCGGCGCAGGCGGCTGCGGCGCAGCGTGAGCGGAGAAATCTTGGGCCGGAAGATAAAGGCCCGGACGCCGCCCTTCTCCAGCAGGTCCAGCAATTCAGGCCAGTGATACGCGTGCGAACCGAAGCCGTCGATCAGCACGTGCACGGCGACGCCGCGCCGAGCGGCGCGCGTCAGCGCGGCAGCGATGCGCCGTCCCGTGGCATCGTCCGCGAAGATGTAGGTTTCGAGGAAAACTTCGGTCGTGGCGGCATCGAGCGCGGCCTCCAGCGCGGGAAAATACTCGACGCCATTCGTGAGCAGCGTCAGCCGGTGGCCCGGCACACAGGCGGCGCCCGGCTTCACAGGCGTTCGAGCGTGGAGGCGAGTGCCGCGTGGTCGGACATGCGCCGTCCCCGGTAGACCTGCGCGCTCTTCACGCCGAAGCCGCGCACGTAGATGCGGTCGAGCCGGAACAAGGGCAGCACCGACGGAAAGCTGCGCGCGGGCACGCCGCGCCGGGTCAGCTCGAAGACTTCATGCAGGCCGAGCGGATGCGCGAGGTGGCGCGCGGCCTGCTCCCGCCAGTCGTTGAAATCGCCCGCCACCACCAGCGGCGCGCCCGCCGGCACCAGCCGCTCGATGCGCTCGCGCAATGCCCACAGCTGCTGGCTGCGCCCGCGACCGTGCAGCGCCAAGTGCACGCACACCGCGTGCAGCAGCTGGTCCCAGCCCGGCACCGCGATCTCGCAATGCAGGAGTCCGCGGCTCTCGAAGCGGTGCGTGGAGACGTCCTCGTTGTCCCAGCGCACGATCGGGTAGCGTGACAGGATGGCGTTGCCGTGGTGCCCGTGGTCGTACGCCGCGTTCTGCCCGTAGGCGAAGTCGCTCCACATGCTGTCGGCGAGGAATTCGTACTGCGGCGCTTCCGGCCAGGTCTTGAAGCGCGAGGCGCCGCGGTGATGCAGGCCCTGCACCTCCTGCAGGAACACGAGATCGGCGTTCAGCGTGCGCAGGCGCTCGCGCAGCTCGTGGATGACCAGCCGTCCGTTGAAGAGCGAAAGGCCCTTGTGGATATTGTAGGTGGCGACGCGTAGCGCGTTGGTCATCGGTCGGGCCTGGCGGCGGGGGGGGCCGCCCCGGAGGCGGCCGCCGCACCATGGCGTTTGTGCATTTCGGCGGCGAGCGCGGCGAGTTGCCGGCGCACGTCGCGGCGCACCAGTGCGCTGCCGATCAGGGGCGGCACCCAGAAGCCGGGCTCGATCTGCGCGCTGTAGTGCACGCTGACTCCCGCCGGCGCCGGTACGAGCCGCCACTCGCCCTGCATGCGCCGCAGGCTGCCGCCCGCCTCCTGGAAGCGCAGGCTTTCCATCGGCGTCGCCTCGACGGCCAGCACCACGTCGATGTCGAAATGGACGAACGCGAAGCCGGCGCGCCCGCGCTGCGCGACGCGCAACGGCTCGCCGGCCGCGCTGACGACGCGGCTCGCTTCGAGGTCGGGTACGAATTCGGCCAGGTGGTCGTAATCGGTGAGCACGGCCCACACGGTGGCGATGTCGGCGCCCACGCTGAAGGTGGCGCTGATCTGGAACACCCCGTGTTCCCGCACCACCTCTACCCGTAGAGAGGGCTCCGCGTCAGTGGAAGTGGCGGGGGCGGCGGAAGCAGCGAACGTCGGCAGCACGGACAGCGCGGCGCACGCCATCAATCCCTTCGCGGCCGCCGCGAGGCGCCCTCCACGCCCGATTACCGCCGTATCGATACCGGCGTCGCCTGCCTACAGGGCGAGCATGCGCTCGAGCGCCACGCGCGCCAGCGCAGCCTCGTGTTCTGGCACACTGATGCGGTTGACCACCCGCCCGGCGACGAGATTCTCCAGCGCCCAGGCCAGATGCTGCGGATCGATGCGCGCCATGGTCGAGCACATGCACACGGTGGGCGCCATGAACTGCACGGTCTTGCCCTGCGGCTTGTACTGCTCGGCGATGCGGTTGACGAGGTTCAGCTCCGTGCCGACCAGCCAGCGCGTGCCGGGCGGGCTCGCGGCGATCGTCTTGATGATGAAGTCCGTCGAGCCGACGTAGTCCGAGAGCTTGCACACCTCGAAGTTGCACTCCGGGTGGCTGATCACCTGCCCGCTCGGATTCTGCGCGCGCCAGCGCAGGATATGGTCGGCCTGGAACATCTGGTGCACAGAGCAGTGCCCCTTCCACAGCAGAATCTTCGCCATCTTGATCTGCTGCGGCGTGAGCCCGCCCATGGGCTCGTCCGGGTCCCACACGAGCATTTCCGAGAGCGGGATGTCCATCAGGTAGCCGGTCCAGCGGCCGAGATGCTGGTCGGGGAAGAACAGCACTTTCTCGCGCCGCGCGAAGGACCACTCCAGCACCCTGGTCGCATTGGACGAGGTGCACACGATGCCGCCGTGCTCGCCGCAGAAGGCCTTCAGGTCGGCGGCGGAGTTGATGTAGGTGACGGGCGTGATGTGCTCTTCGGGATCCAGCACCTCGGAGATCTCCTGCCACGCGCGCTCGACCTTGGCGAGGTTCGCCATGTCGGCCATCGAGCAACCGGCGGAGAGATCGGGCAGGATCGCCACCTGCTCGGGCTTGGACAGGATGTCGGCCACCTCGGCCATGAAGTGCACGCCGCAGAACACGATGTTCTGCGCATCCGTTCCGGCCGCCAGCCGTGACAGCTGCAGCGAATCGCCGGTGAGATCGGCATGCTTGTAGACGTCGGGCCGCTGGTAGTGGTGGCCGAGGATGACCGCGCGGTCGCCGAGCTGCTTGCGGGCGGCGACGATGCGCGCGTCGCAGGCCGTGTCGGCCAGCGGCTTGAAGCGGTCGAAAGCGATGGGGGCGGCGATAACTTCTGCCATGGCGGAATCCGTCCTCTCTGTCCTGATACGTTCTCGGCGCCCCCTGCGGGGTGCGAAACATTACCACACTATGACAGCGATTCCTGCCCGGGATTCCGGACCTGCGCCGTAGGAAGACATGGGCGCCGCCGCGCGGCGGGCCTTGGTTACTTATATGCCGACTCGGTTGGGCAAATCAAGTATCGCGTCGCGATTGCTCCACGAAAACACTTTATCCGCCGCCCGGTCCAGGGGCAGCCACTGCCAGGCCAGGTGCTCGCCCGGCGCGATGGTCACCGCCTGCGCGGCCGGCAGTTCGAGGCTGAACACGTGCTCGGTGTTGTGCGTCACGCCGTCCGGATACCGGTGCCGCCAGTGCGGGTAAATCTCGTAGCGGTTCGTTTTACGCCAGTCGCGCACGGGGAAGCGCCCGGCGTCGAGCCCCGTCTCCTCGCGCACTTCGCGCAGCAGGGTTTCCCGCAGGGTTTCCCCCGGGTCCTGGCTGCCCGTCACCGACTGCCAGTAGCCGGGACGGTCGGCGCGCTCCAGCAGCAGCACCTGGAAATCCGGCGCCGGCGTGTGGATCAACGCCAGCACCGAAACGGGAATCTTGTCGCCCATCGTTCTCAGTCCAGCGCGGCGAGCGGCACCCCTGCGGCGGACGCGGGCTCCACCAGCACGATGAAGGCGCGTGCGTCGCCGCGCCACTCGCGCGCGGCCTCGGCCAGGATCTCCAGCGCGGTGGTGACTTCCCCCGCCGCCGCGTGCGCGAACGGCGCGCCGCCGTGCCACCAGAGGGCCGCGCCCGGCGCCACCATCCACGCCGGATCGCGCAGGCATTCCGCGAGCGCGTCCCAGTTGCGTCCGAAGTACTCGGGCAGCGCCAGGCGCGCGGCGCAGCGCGCGAGCAGGCTGTCCTTGTCGCGCACGCCGTCGAGGTCGAGATCGTGCCAGCGCCAGCCGAGGCTGCGCGCCGCGGTGCGTGCGGGACCCGCCAGCCGGGGCGCGGCGTAGAGCCCGTTGCCGGCCGCGGCGAGCCGCATCGTCCAGTCGCGTTTCATTCGAGAATCCTTCGAAACGTACGGTAATGGTCGGCGGTGTAGTAGAACGTCCCGGCGGGGCACGGCGCGGTCCGGCGCTCCGGCGGACGCTGGCCCTGCGCGTCCCCGCGGTCACAGCCGCCCGCGACGATGCGCTGCGCGCCGCGGTGCCGCACGCCAGGCGTCGGCACCGTGTACTCGCGATAGTAGCCGCGCGCTTGCGCCGGCAGCCGCTGTTCGTAGTTGCCGAAGACGACGCCGTCGCGATCAAAGGGGAAGCGCCCGCCCTCCCGGATCAACAGGAGCGTGGCGCGGGCTGCGTGGGGCAGTTCGGCAACCGCGATCCCGTCGGGCACGGGTCCGCGGGCGACGGCAGGAACGACGGCCGCCAGCAGCAGCGCCGCCGCGGCCAGCCCACGCAGACGAGTGAGAGCAAACACGAGTGCGCCGCCGTAGCTTGCCGCGGCTAGCTGGACTTCGGATCGACCGTCCGCAGGCGGATGTGCAGCTCCCGCAGCTGCTTCTCGGTCACGACGCTCGGCGCTTCCACCATGAGATCCTGCCCGCGCTGCGTTTTCGGGAAGGCGATGACTTCGCGGATGGATTCCGCACCCGTCATCAGCGTCACCAGGCGGTCGAGGCCGAAGGCGATGCCGCCGTGCGGCGGTGCGCCGTACTGCAAGGCATCGAGCAGGAAGCCGAACTTGGCGCGCGCGTCCTCGGGCGAGATACCCATGGCGTCGAACACTTTCGACTGGATTTCGGCGCGATGGATCCGCACCGAGCCGCCGCCGATCTCCCAGCCGTTCAGCGCCACGTCGTAGGCCTTGGCCTGCACTTTGCCGGGATCGGTCGCGAGCAGCGCCACGTGGTCGTCCTTCGGCGAGGTGAAGGGATGGTGCGCGGCGACCCAGCGCTGGTTCTCTTCGTCGTAGTCGAAGGCCGGGAAGTCGAGCACCCATACCGGGCGCCAGCCGGGGGTGACATGCCCCTTGTCGTGGCCCACTTTCACGCGCAGCGCACCCAGCGCGTCATTCACCACTTTCGCGCGATCCGCGCCGAAGAAGATCAGGTCGCCGTTCTGCGCGCCGGTGCGCTGCAGAATCTCGCCCAGCACCGGCGGCGGCAGGAACTTGACGATGGGTGATTGCAGGCCCGCCTCGGAAAGCTTGGTCGCGTCGTTGACCTTGATGTAGGCGAGGCCCTTCGCGCCGTAGATCGCGACGAAGGCCGTGTAGTCGTCGATCTCCTTGCGCGTCAGCGCGGCACCGCCCGGGACCCGCAACGCCGCCACGCGCCCGTCCTTCAGGGCAGCGGCCGCCTTGAACACCTTGAACTCGACCGTTTTCATCAGTTCGGTCAGTTCGGTGAGCTCGAGGTTCACGCGCAGGTCGGGCTTGTCGGAGCCGTATTTCGCCATCGCGTCGGCGTAGGCGATGCGCGGGAAGGCGCCGAGTTCTACGTCCATCACTTTCTTGAACAGGTGGCGGATCAGGCCTTCCATGATGTCCTGTATTTCACGCTCGCCGAGGAAAGAGGTCTCGATGTCGATCTGCGTGAACTCGGGCTGGCGGTCCGAGCGCAGATCCTCATCGCGGAAGCACTTCACGATCTGGTAGTAGCGGTCGAAACCCGCGACCATCAGGAGCTGCTTGAAGAGCTGCGGCGACTGCGGCAATGCGTAGAACTGCCCGTCGTGCATGCGGGACGGCACCAGGAACTCGCGCGCGCCCTCCGGGGTGCTCTTGTAGAGCACGGGCGTTTCGATGTCGATGAAGCCCTGCCCGTCCAGGTACTCGCGCACCGCCATCGCCGTGCGGTGGCGCAGCCGCAGGTTCTTCTGCATCACCGGGCGCCGCAGGTCGAGGAAGCGGTACTGCAGCCGCACGTTCTCCGACAACTGTTCGTCGTCCATCATGAAGGGCGGCGTCAGCGCGGGGTTCAGGATCTCGAGTTCCTTCGCCAGCACCTCGATCTCGCCGGAGACGAGATTGGTGTTGACGGTGCCGGCCGGGCGCTCGCGCACGAGGCCCGTCACGCGCACGACGAATTCGTTGCGCAGCGTCTCCGCCAGCTTGAAGGTCGCGGCGTTGTCCGGATCGCACACGATCTGCAGCAGGCCCTCGCGGTCGCGCAGGTCGATGAAGATCACGCCGCCGTGATCGCGCCGCCGGTGCACCCAGCCGTACACGGTGACCGTCTTGCCGAGATGGGTGCGGCTGATCAGCCCGCAGTATTCGCTACGCATGATGGCTCTTTCTGTTTACAGCGGACGGGCGGCGGACTTCGGCAGCGCCTTGCCGAGGCGGCGGCCGTGGCTCGCCACCACGCCCATGGAGACGATGTATTTCAGGGCATCATCCACGCCGATGTCGAGCTCGATCGTCTCTTCGCGGCGCACGTAGAAGTAGAAGCCGTTGACGGGACTGGGCGCGGTCGGGATGAAGACGGCCACGTACGCGCTGTCGAGATGGTGCGCGACATCGGCGGGAATGTTGGTCTGGAACGCTAGCGACCACGCCTGCGGGTGCGGGTAACGCACCAGCAGCACCTTGCGGAAGGCGTGCCCGGTCGAGGAGAACAGCGTGTCGGAAACCTGCTTCACGCTGGAGTAGATCGTCTTCACCACCGGAATGCGGTTCAGCACCGAATCCCACGCGGTCAGCACGCGACGGCCGATGAAGTTGGCGGCCAGCAGCCCGGTGATGAGCACCACTACCAGCGTCAGCACGACGCCCAGCCCGGGGATGTGGATACCCAGCAGCTTGTCCGGGTGGTACTCGTCCGGCAGCAGCGTGAGCGAGAGGTCCATCGTCGTCACCAGCAGGTCGAGCACCCACACGGTGATGACGATCGGCACCCAGATCAGCAGGCCGGTGATGAAATATTTCTTGAACATGAAGGCGTCGCAAGGGGGACTGCGGGGCGGCGGAAACAACACCGGCGCGGCCTGCAGGCCGCGCCGGGGAGGCGGGATTCTACTCTGTGCGGCGGCGAACGGCGGCGCGCGGAAGACTAGCTGGCAGCGGGCGTGCTGCCGGTACCGCTGGAAGCCGCCGGCTTGGACTCGGTCTTCGTTTCCGTCTTGCTTTCCGTTTTGGATTCCGTCTTGGTGTCGCCTTTGCTATCCGGCTTTGCGGCGGTCGTGGTATCGCCCTTGCCGCTGTCCTTCCCGCTTTCCTTGGGCTTGCCCGTATTCTTGAAGTCCGTCGCGTACCAGCCACTGCCCTTCAGTTGGAAGCCCGCTGCCGTCAGCATCTTGGAGAAGGTCTCCTTGCCGCATTCCGGACACACGGTCAGCTTCGGGTCGCTCAGCTTCTGCAGGTATTCCTTCTGGAAGCCGCACTCGGTGCAGCGGTATTCGTAGATCGGCATGCGATAATCCCCGGACACGGAACGCGTTGAAAATCGGCTGAATTCATCAGAAATTCAACTGCTTGCAGTATAACGGAAAAGCGCCCCACCCTCGCGGCACCCCTGCAAGATAAGGTTCATTCCGCCAACCTCAAGCCGGCCTCCTCCCATGCCCCCCGTATCGCCCTCCTCCGTCCCGCCACAGGATCGCTACCGGCGTCTGCTCGCCGCGGCCAAAGCGCTGCCGCCGGTCATCACTGCCGTGGTGCATCCCTGCGACGAAAGTGCCCTGACCGCCGCGCTCGACGCCGCCCGCGCCGGTCTGATCCGGCCCCTCCTGGTCGGCCCCCGGGCGCGCATCGATGCTGTGGCCCGGGAGGCCGGCCTGGATCTGTCGCCGTATGAGCGGATCGACACCCCGCACAGCCACGCCTCTGCCGCCCAGGCCGTCGCCCTCGTCCGTGCCGGCCGCGCCGAGGCGCTGATGAAGGGCAGCCTGCACACCGACGAACTGATGGCGGAAGTCGTTCACCGCGACACCGGCCTGCGCACCGAGCGGCGCGTGTCCCACTGCTTCGTGTTCGACGTGCCGGGCCATGCCGACCCGCTCATCGTGTCGGACGCCGCGGTCAACATTGCGCCGACGCTGGAAGAGAAGGTCGACATCGTGCAGAACGCGATCGACCTCGCGCACGCCCTGCGCTTCCCGGAGGCACGGGTGGCGATCCTGTCCGCCACCGAAAGTGTGAACCCCAAGATTCCCTCCACCATCGAGGCGGCGGCGCTGTGCAAGATGGCCGACCGCGGCCAGATCACGGGCGGGGTGCTCGACGGCCCGCTCGCGCTCGACAATGCGATCAGCCTCGCGGCCGCGGAGATCAAGCACATCGACTCGCCGGTCGCGGGCCGTGCCAACGTGCTGATCGTGCCCAACCTGGAGTCGGGCAACCTGCTCGCGAAGAGCCTGTCCTTCCTCGCCAACGCCGAAGCCGCCGGCATCGTGCTCGGCGCGCGCGTGCCGGTGATCCTCACCAGCCGCGCCGATTCCGTGTCGGCCCGGCTCGCCTCCTGCGCGGTCGCCGTGCTGGTCGCCGCGGCCCGGCGCGAGGCCGCGGCGCGGATCATCGCCTGAACGGGGCCGTGAGCGACGCGATCCTGGTCGTCAACGCCGGCTCTTCGAGCCTCAAGTTCTGCGTCTATGCGGTCGACGGCGCGGCGTTGCGCGTCACGGTCAGCGGCAACCTCGAGGAACTCCAGTCGCAGCCGCGCTTCCGGGCGCAGGATGCCGCCGGCCGCGCGGCGGACGCGCGGGCCTGGGACGCGCCGCTCGGCCACGACGGTGCGATCGCTTTCCTGCTCGACTGGCTCCGGCAGCAGGCGGGCGGCGAACGGCTGACCGGCGTCGGCCATCGCGTCGTGCACGGCGGCACCGCCTACGCCGCACCGGCACGCATCACGCCCGCGGTGCTGGCCGATCTCGACAAGCTGGTTCCGCTCGCGCCGCTGCACCAGCCGCACAACCTCGCCGGCATCCGCGCGATCGCCGCGCGCCTGCCCGACCTGCCGCAGGTCGCCTGTTTCGACACCGCCTTCCATCGCGGGCAACCGCCGCTGGCGCAGGCCTACGCGCTGCCGCGGGCGCTGACCGCCGCCGGCGTGCGGCGCTACGGCTTCCACGGCCTGTCCTACGAATACATCGCCTCGGTGCTCGCGGACCATGACCCGCGCGCCGCCGCCGGCCGCACGATCGTGCTGCACCTCGGCAACGGCGCGAGCCTGTGCGCGCTGGCCGGCGGCCGCAGCATCGCGACGACGATGGGCTTTACCGCGCTCGAAGGCGTGCCGATGGGCACGCGCTCGGGCAGCCTCGACCCCGGCGTGCTGCTGTACCTGATGAACGAGCGCAAGCTCGACGCCCGCGCGGTCGAAACGCTGCTCTACAAGGAGTCCGGGCTGCTCGGCGTATCGGGACTTTCCAGCGACATGCGCGTGCTGCTGGCCTCCGCCGACCCGCACGCGCGCGAGGCCGTGGACCTGTTCTGCTACCGGATCGCGCGCGAAATCGGCTCGCTTGCGGCGGCGCTGGGCGGACTCGATGCGCTGATCTTCACCGCCGGCATCGGCGAACACGCCGTTGCCGTGCGCGAGGCCGTCTGCGGGCAGGCCGCCTGGCTGGGTGTCGAACTCGACACCACCGCCAACGCCGCCGGCGGGCCGCGCATCAGCATCCCCGCCAGCCGCACCGCTGCGTGGGTCATTCCGACCAACGAGGAACTGATGATCGCGCGCCACACACGCGCGCTGCTGGACGCCGGCTAGGCTTTCTTCTTTTTTTTCGCCTTGCCGGCAGGCGCTTTTACCGCGAGCTTGCCCTCGAGATCCTCCGTGCGGTCCCCGAGGTCCGCCAGCAGCCCCTCGTCCGAGAGGTCGAGCGGGTGGGAGTGCTTCCAGTCCTTTTTCGCGATCTTGTGCAAGCGGTCGACCACCTCGTCGTCGCGCACCTCGATCGCCAGTTCGCGCCGGCTGTCGAAGCTGCCAGGCGCGAGGTTGATCGAGCCGACGATGGCCGCCACGCCGTCGGCCAGCAGCATCTTGCCGTGCAGCTTCAGGCCCCGCAGCTTGTGGATCTTGACGCCGACGTCGTCGAGGATGCGCATGCCGCCGACCGCCTCGACCAGCTTTTCCTTCTTCAGCGAATGCGGCGGCCGCGCCATCACATGCACCTTCACGCCCCGGCGCGCCGCGCGCACGATGCGCTCGAGGATCACCGTGTCCTGGTAGCGCTCGTTCTGCACGAACAGCGTGTGCTTCGCGCCGTCGATGAACTGCGCGATGCGGTCGCGCCCGTTGAGCGGGCACCAGATCAGGTGCGCGTCGGCGCCGGGCGCGAACGTTTTCCGGTGCCAGTCGGCCTCGAAGCATTCGAGGATCTCCTCCACCTCGCGGCGGTGGTCGGTGACGACCGCGTAATCGCGGGTCTCGGTCAGGTTCTTGGTCGCCCAGTTGAGCGACTTCACGAAGGCCGTCGTGTCGTCCACGACCATGGATTTTTCGTGGGTGAGATCGACCTCGGGACTGCTGTCGATCACCTCGATGCCGGCGCGGGTGAGTTTTTTCCGCGTATCGACGTTGTCCTCCTCGCCGCTCCTGCGGGCGGGATTCAGCATCACGCGCACATCCACGCCGCGCTTCTTTGCCGCGATGACCGCGTCGAGCAGCGACGGGTCCGAGAACACGAACATCTTGACCTTGAGGGACTTAGACGCCCGCGCGATCGCATCGAGGATCGGCGTGGCGGCATCATCGGGCATGACGAGTAGCGAACGTGAGGCCATGGGATATCCCTGTGTCAGGCAGCAGTCGTACCGAACTGAATGCGGTAGAGCTCGGCATACACGCCGTTCAGCGCCAGCAGTTCATCATGAGTGCCATGCTCCGCGACCACGCCCGACTTCAGCACGATGATCTGGTCGGAATCGCGGATGGTGGAGAGCCGGTGCGCGATCGTGATGGTGGTGCGCCCCTGCATCAACCGGCCCAGCGCTTCGATCACCAGCTTCTCGGACTCGGTGTCGAGCGCCGCCGTCGGCTCGTCGAGAATGAGGATGGGCGAATTGCGGATGACCGCGCGCGCGATGCCGATGCGCTGGCGCTGTCCGCCGGAGAGCGTCATCCCGCGCTCGCCGACCTCGGTGTCGTAGCCGCGCGGCATCTTCGCGATGAATTCATCGGCGTTCGCGAGCTTCGCGGCGGCGATCACGTCTTCGTCCGTCGCGCCCTCGCGCCCGTAGGCGATGTTGTCGCGCACCGTGCCGTGGAACAGCACGGTGTCCTGCAGCACGAAACCGATCTGGCCCCGCAACGCTTTCAACCGGAAGTCGCGCAGGTCGACGCCGTCGATGGTCACGCGCCCCGCCGTCGGGTCGTAGAAACGCGGGATCAGGCTCACGATGGTGGACTTGCCGCCGCCCGTGGGGCCGACGACGCCGATCCGCTGGCCGGACTGGATGGTGAAACTGACGTCCTTCAGCACCGGCGCCTCGGCATCGTAGGCAAAGGCCACGTGTTCGAACACGATCTCGCCCGCGCGCGGCCCCTCCACCCGCGCACCGGGCCGCTCCGGGATCATGTCGTCGGCGTCCAGAATCGCGCGCACCCGCTCCACGCCCACCGCGGCGGCGGCGATCGTGTTGGTCATCTTGGCGAGGTCCTGCACCGGCTTGAAGAACTTGGCGAGGTACGCCAAAAACACGGTCAGCGCGCCGATCGTCATCACATCGGTCAGGATCAGGGCGGCGCCGCGCCACAGGACGAAGGCCGTGCACAGTGCGACGATGACGGTGACCACCGGCGAGAGCATCGACTTCACGCGCCGCGCCGCCAGCGCGGCATCCACCGCGGCGCGGCTGGTGACGGTCAGGTGATCCTCCTCCAGGGTCTCGCGCCCGAAGGCCTTCACCACCCGCATCGACTCCAGCCCCTGCTGCACCTCGGCCACGATCGCGCTCTGGCGCCTGCGCACCTCATGCGTCGCCTTCTTGACCGCCTTCTTGAAACGCATCACGAACATCAGCAGGAAGGGCGTGACGCCCACCGCGATCAGCGCGAAGTCCCAGTCGAGCCAGAACATGATGCCGACCATGCCGAAGATGGTCAGCACGTCGACCAGGATGCCCAGCGTGGAGGACGACGCGAAGTTCTGGATCGTCGCGATGTCGGTGGTGATCGTGGACAGCAGCGCGCCGGACTGGTGCTTGTCGTAGTAGGCGAGCGACAGCCGGTCGAGGTGGCGATAAACCTTCATCCGCAGGTCGTTGGCGACCCACTGGCCCACGCTCTCGGTGTAGTAGTTGTCGATGTAGCTGGCAACGGCGCCCAGCACCGCGATCGCCACGACGCCGATCGCCGCCGCGCCCGCGAGCGCCATCTTGTGATCGATGACCGCGCTGCCGAGCAGGCGCGCAAGCCATTCCGGCAGCGGATGCTGGCCGACCACGTTGTCGAGCACGATCTTGAGCGGCCACGGCGCGGCGAGACTCGCCGCCGTTTCGACCAGCATGGCCAGAAAGATGATCGTGAGCCAGCCGTGGTACGACCGGACGAGCTCACGCACCAGCGGCAGCATGCTACCGGCGCGCGGGGTGTCCTGATCTGCGTGACCGGCCATCGGCAGGCGAACGTGGCTTAGAGCACCTGACAGGATGGCGCTTCAGCTTGGCCCGGAAGCGCCGGAACGGGTAAACGCGCGGACTTGCGAAACAAACGGGCTAGAACGGGATATCGTCGTCCATGTCGTCGAA
>JBOIEQ010000105.1:0-14924 GCA_050741255.1 Burkholderiales bacterium
TGGCGGAAGCGAGTTCCGCAGCCGCCGCGCCGGGCGAGCAGCGCAGGGACACCACGACAGTGGCGGTTCGTTGGGGCGGTTTCTCTTTGGTTACTTTCTCTTGTCCGCACAAGAGAAAGTGACTAGCTGCCGGGCTACCCCCGGCGAAGTTACGTGACATGCTACCCGCCGTGCTGCCCCCGACTCAGTTCGAGTACAGCGACAAACAACTTCCCTGGATTCCGGCCTCCGCCGGAATGACGGCGGAGGCTACGCGCCGCGCTAATCCACTTTGGCGCCCGATGCTTTCACCACCGCCGCCCACTTGGTGACCTCGCGCGCGAGGTAGGCCGCGGACTCCGCCGGCGGCAGGCCCACCGGTTCGATGGTCTGGACGTTGAAGCGCTCACGGACGTCGGGCTGCTTCATCGCGCGCACGAACTCGGCATGCAGCTTGTCGATGATGGCCGGCGGCGTCTTCGCCGGCGCCAGCACGATGTACCAGGCGGCGGCTTCGTAGCCGGGGAGCCCGGATTCCGCGATGGTCGGCAGTTCCGGCAGCGTGCTCGCGCGCTTCGCGGTGGTGACCGCGAGCGCCACGGCCCGGCCGGAGCGCACGTGCGGTAGCGAGGTGGCCGAGCCGAAGGTGAGCTGCACCTGCCCCGCGATGAGATCCACCATCACCGCGCCGCCGCCTTTGTACGGGATGTGCACTGTCTTCACGCCAGCCATCTTGTTGAACAACTCTCCCGCGAGATGCTGGGAGGACCCGCTGCCCGCCGAGCCGTAGTTGAGCGCGCCGGGCCTCGCTTTGGCGAGCGCGATCAAATCCCTGACGGACTTCACCGGCAGCGAAGGGTGCACGACCAGGATGTTGGGCAGTTCCGCGACCAGCGACACGGCCGCGAAGTCGGCCAGCGTGTCGTACGGCAGCTTGCCGTAGAGCGTGGCGTTGATCGCGTGGCTGGGACTCGCGAGCAGCAGCGTGTAGCCGTCGGGCGGGGCCTTGGCCACGATGTCGGTCGCGATGGTGCCGCCGGCGCCGGTGCGCGGATCGATCAGCACCTGCTGGCCCCAGGCCTCGGTGAGCTTGGGGCCGAGTGTCCGCGCGATGGTGTCGGGCGCGCCGCCCGGCGCGCCGAAGGACAGCACCCAGCGGACCGTCTTCACGGGATAGGCTTGCACCGGCCCTGGCTGGGCGGCGGCCGGCACGGCGGCCAGCGCGAGCGCGGCGAGCGCGGTGGCGCGGACGATAGGCGCAGTCATGGCATTCCTCCTGCCGGTTTACGCTGACCGGCGGCGCTCGCGAGCGGGGCGTAGACCGGCGCTGATCTTTTGCGGCAACGCCGTATTAAACCATGCGCTCTGCGGCGCACGACGGCGGCGTGAGGCGCCCGGCCGAGCCGGGCCGCACGGCCTTCCGGTATGATTCCGGTCCGCCCGATCGCCGTAACCGACCCACTTTTCCGGAGCCGCCCATGCCCGTCACGTCATCCCTGCGCCGTTCTCTCCTCCTGTCAGGCTTCGCGTTCGCCGCGAGCCTGCCCCTCGCCGGTTTCGCCCAGGACAAGGGCGTCGCCTTTGAACCACAGATCGGCCAGGCCGGCAAGGACGTGGTGTGGGTGCCGACCGCGCAGGCGCATGTGGACAACATGCTGAACCTCGCCAAGGTCACACCCAGGGATTCCGTCATCGATCTGGGCTCCGGCGATGGCCGCACGGTCATCACGGCCGCCAAGCGCGGCGTCGTGAAGGCGGTCGGCATCGAATACAACCCGGACATGGTGGAACTGTCCAAGCGCAACGCAGCGCAGGCCGGTGTCGGCGACAAGGCGCAGTTCATGAAGGCGGACCTGTTCGAGACCGACCTCTCGCAGGCGACCGTCATCACGATGTTCCTGCTGCCGGACATCAACCTCAAGCTGCGGCCGAAAATCCTCGACCTGAAGCCCGGAACGCGCATCGTCTCCAATTCGTTCACGATGGGGGAGTGGGAGCCGGACCAGCGCGTGCAGACGACCGACAAGGAAGGCTGCACCACCTACTGCACGGCGCTCCTGTGGATCGTCCCGGCGAAAATCGAGGGCGTGTGGCAGACGCCCGAAGGCGAGATCGTGTTCAAGCAGGCCTTCCAGGTCATCCGCGGCACGCTGAAGCCCAAGGCCGGCGGCGCGTCGGTGATGGTGGACGGCAAGCTGAACGGCGACCAGATCAGCTTCAAGGTCGGCAAGACGGAATACACCGGGCGCGTGAACGGCATCACAATGGACGGCACGACGAAAGACGGCGCCAAGTGGAGCGCCACCCGGATGGGCAAGGGCTGATCCGAAAAGAAAGCGCACCCCCGCGCCGTCGCGTTCAGGGGGCGACCGCGGGTTTTTCCTGCACCAGGCAACGGATGAAGGCGCTGGCGGCGGCCGACAACTGGCGGTCGGCGCGCGCGATGATGCCGATGGTGCGCACGGGACGCGGCTCGCCCAGCTTCGCGTAGCGCAGGTCCGTCATCCGCATCGGGTTGAGCGAGAGGAACGGCAGCACCGTCACCCCCAACCCCGCCCGCGCCATGCTGAGCGCGGTCACCATGTTCGCGACCTCGAAGGCCGGTTCCTTCGGCGCGCCGGCCACGGTCAGTCCGAACTCGGCGAGCTGGCGCACGCTCGACTTCGGCGGCAGCAGCACGAGCGGCTCTGCGGCCACGTCCTTCCAGGGGATGGTGCGGCGGCCGGCGAACGGGTGCTGGCGGCGGAACACCACGACGAGCTCGTCGCGGAACAGCGGCTGGAACTGCAGTTCCTCGACCGGGCGCGGCAGCGTGCCGATGCCGAAGTCGACTTCGCGGTTGACGACGCGCTCGATCAGCAGCTCGTTCTGGTCCTCCAGCAGGCGCACGCGGATGCCGGGATTCTTCTCCTGGAAGGCCGCCAGCGCACGCGTGCCGATCTCGAAGGCGACCGACGGCAGCGAAGCGAACACGATCGCGCCGCGCCGGCCCTGCGCCATGTCGCGCACGCTCGCGTAGGCGTCGCCCAGTTCTTCCAGCGGGCCCTGCACGCGCGTGAGCAGTACGCGGCCCGCGTCGGTCAGCTCCACGCGCCGCGTCGTGCGCTCGAACAGACGCACGCCCAGCGTCGTCTCGAGCTCCCGGATCATCTGCGAGAACGCCGGCTGCGTCATGCTGACCTCGGCGGCGGCCCGGCTGAACGAGGCGCTGCGGGCGGCGGCGGTGAAGCCTTCGAGCTGGCGGAGTTTGAAATTCATGCGATTTATAGGTTTATATTAACAATCAAGAAGAAATATCAATTTGCAAGAATAATGGGCCGGAGTTATGTTCGCAATCGGCGCTTGATCCTCGACCCGGCCGGCGGGCTGCCTCCCGTTCCTCCCGCCCCAAGCCGCTTACGTCCAACTCTGCGCGAGGTCCGCGGCGCCGCCATCGGAGATTGTTGCCGTCCGCGCAGCGCAAGCGGTGCGCGACCTGTACGCATTTTCGGGAGTGCTGACCATGCTGAATATCGCCGTAGGTGAAGCTGCTGTCCGTCGCCGGGCCCTGCTGGCCATCGGTCTTGTCCTGGCGGCCGTCGCCGTCGCGCCGCGCGCGCACGCGCAGGCGGAGTATCCGAGCAAGCCGATCCGCTACATCGTGGCGGTGGCGCCCGGCGGCATCAACGACTTCCTGGCGCGCGTGGTCGGCGCCAAGCTCGCCGAGGCCTGGAGCCAGCCGGTCATCGTGGACAACCGTCCGGGGGCCGGCGCGAACGTCGGCGCCAACCTCGTGGCCAAGAGCCAGCCGGACGGCTACACGATCCTCAACGCGAGCCTGGGCCACGCCATCAACGTGACGTTTTACGAGAAGCTCGACTACGACCTGCGCAAGGATCTCGCGCCGGTGTCGTACCTGGCCTCCGCGCCGCTCATCGTGTGCGTGACCAGTAACCTGCCGATCAAATCGATCAACGACCTCGTCGCCTACGCGAAAGCCAACAAGACGAACTACGGCACCGGCTTCGTCGGTTCCATCAGTCACGTCTCGGTGGAGCTGTTCAAGCGCCAGATGGGGGTCGACATGAACCAGATCCCGTACAGCGGCGGCGGTCCGGCGGCGATCGCGCTCGCTTCCGGTCAGGTGCAGGTCGTGTTCAACGCCGTTCCCGAACTGATTACCTTCGTGAAATCGGGCCGGGTCCGCGCGATCGCGATCACCAGCGCGAAGCATTCCCCCCTGCTGCCGGAGGTGCCGACGATGGCGGAGCAGGGCGTGAAGAATTTCGAGATGGGCAACTGGGTCGGCGTGATGACCCGCGCGGGTTCGCCGCCGGCGAACATCCGCAAGCTGTCCGCGGAGATCGACCGCATCCTGCAGCAGCCCGACGTGAAAGAGAAGCTGATCGCGCAGGGCTTCGACATCGGCGGCGGTACGCCCGAGCAGTTCAGCAAGTTTCTCAACGCCGAGACCGAGCGCTGGGGCAAGGTCATCAAGGCCATCGGCGCGAAGGCGGAGTGAACTGATTCAAGCACGGATTTGCCGCCAAGGCGCCAAGGAAGAACTTTCAATATTTCTGCCGTTCTTGGCGTCCTTGGCGCCTTGGCGGCCAACAGGGTTTTCATGAATCATTTCTGGATCGGCATCGACACCGGCGGCACCTTCACCGACCTGGTGCTGGTCGCCCCGGCGCAGGGACGCTGGCATTACCACAAGGTCCCGACGCAGACCGCAAACCCGGCGCAGGGCATCCTCGACGGCATCGCGGAGTTGCTGCAACTTTCGAACGTGAAGCCCGCGGAGGTGGAGTTCCTGGTGCTGGGCACCACGCTCGCGACCAATGCCGTGTTGGAGGGCAAGTGGGCGCGCTCGGGGCTCATCACTACGGAAGGCTTCCGTGACGTGCTGGAACTCGCGCGCCAGCGGCGCCCGCATTACTTCAACCTCGACATCCCGAAGCCGATGCCGCCGACGCCGCGCGACTGCAGCCTCGAGGTCGGAGAACGGCTGGGCGCGGATGGCGCGGTCGTGCGGCCGCTGGACGAAGCGGCGGTGGCGGCCGCGGTGAAGGTGCTGAAGGAAAAAAAGGTCGAGGCGATCGCGATCTGCTTCCTGCATGCCTACCAGAACGACGCCCATGAAAAGCGCGCGGCCGAAATCGTGCGCAAGGCGTGGCCCGAGGTGTACCTCTGCACGTCGTCGGAAGTGTTGCCGGAATTCCGCGAATTCGAGCGCTTCGCCTCGACCGCGGTGAACGCCAGCCTGATGCCGATCATGGATCGCTACCTGGAGCGCTTCGCCGCCGGGACGCGGGCACTGGGTATCCCGTCCGTGCCGCGCGTGATGCAGTCGAACGGCGGGGCGGTCACGCCGGCCGCCGTGCGCAAGCTGCCGATCAACACCTTCTTCTCCGGCCCGGCCGGCGGCGTCATCGGCAGCGTGGGCGTGGGCGCCGATACCGGCATCACGAACCTGATCACCTTCGACATGGGCGGCACCAGCACGGACGTGTGCCTGATCAAGGAAGGCGAACCGGCCAAGAAGAGCCAGCGCGAGATGGGCGGCTTCCCGGTCCGTACGCGCACGCTCGACATCCACACCATCGGCGCGGGCGGCGGCAGCATCGCCTGGATCGATGCCGGCGGCCTGCTGAAAGTGGGGCCGAAAAGCGCGGGCGCCTATCCGGGGCCCGCGGCGTACGGAAGGGGCGGCACGCTGCCGACCGTCACCGACGCCAACGTGGTGCTCGGCCGGCTCAATCCGAAGTCGCTACTCGGCGGCCGCATGCCGATGCATGCCGACCAGGCGCGCGCCGCCATCGAAACGGAACTGTGCGGCAAGCTCGGCATCGACGCTGTGGCGGCCTCCGCCGGCATCCTTGAAATCGTCAACGTGAACATGATGGGCGCGGTGCGCGTGATCTCGGTCGAGCAGGGCGAGGATCCGCGCGACTTCACCTTCGTCGCCTTCGGCGGCGCGGGGCCCTTGCACGCGACCGACGTCGCGCGGGCAATGGGCATCCGCCGCGTGCTGGTGCCGCCGCGGCCGGGGCTGCTGTCCGCCCAGGGACTGCTGCTGGCGGATCAGCGTGGCGATTTCAGCCTGACCCGGCTCGTCGTCGCGAATGCCGCGGCGCTGCCGGCGCTCGGCGCGGGCTTCGAGGAACTCAAGCGCCGCGCCGACGCGTGGCTCGCGGGCGAGGCGGCGAGCGGCGCCGCGGCGCAGCTCGAATGGCAGGCCGACTTGCGCTACGTCGGGCAGAACTTCGAGCTGATCCTGCCGCTTGATGCCGGCCGGCTCGACGCCGGTGCGCTGGAGGTGCTCACGACGCGCTTCCACGCGCGCCACAAGGATTTTTACGGCTACGACATTCCCGGACAGCCGGTCGAACTCGTCAATCTGCGCGTATCGGTCACGCTGGCACGCGAGCGGCCGCACCATGAACCTTGGAAGGCGGCCTCGACCGCCGCCGCGGAAATCGGCCGCCGGCCGGTCTGGTTCGCGGACACGGGTTTCGTGGACACGCCGGTTCTCGATCGCGATCGCCTGCAGGCCGGGACGGGATTCGTGGGCCCCGCCATCGTCGAACAGATGGATACCACCACCGTCATCCCGCCGCAGGCGAAGGTGGCGCTCGATGCGGGCGGGTATCTGCATGTGGAAGTGGCGCCGATGGCGGATGCCCAACCGGAAAAGGAGGCCGCGACATGGGCCGCAGCAACGATTCAATAAGGGCTGAAGTCGTCGCGCGCTACCTCCTCGCGACGGCGGAAGAGATGGGCGCCACGCTGATGCGCACGGCATTCTCGCCGAACATCAAGGAGCGCGCCGACTGTTCGACGGCAGTGTTCGACCGCGACGGCGAGGTCGTGGCGCTGGCGCAGCGGGTGCCGATCCACCTGGGTTCCATGGTCGGCGCGGTGGACGCGATCCTGAAGCGCTTTACCCGCAGCGAAATCAAGCCGGGCGACATGTTCATGGCCAACGACCCGTACAACGGCGGCGGCACGCACTTGCCTGATGTCAACGTGATTTCGCCGGTGTTCTTCGAGGGCGAGATCGTGGCCTTCGTCGCCAACATCGCCCACCACGCGGACGTGGGGGGCATGGTGCCGGGGTCGGAGGCGGCCGTCTGCAACAGCATTTTCCAGGAAGGGCTGCGGATTCCCCCCGTGCGCATCATGCGCGAAGGCGAGATCAACCGCGACGTGCTGGACATCTTCCTGCTCAATTCGCGCACGAGCGACGAACGGCTGGGCGACCTGCGCGCGCAATTCGCATCGAATACGGTCGGCGCGCGCAGCGTGGTCGCGCTGTTCACGCGCTACGGCGCCGCGCAGACGCACGAGACGATCGCGTCCTATCTCGATTTCACGGAGCGCCGTTTCGCGGCGGCGGTGGCGAAGCTGCCCGCCGGCACCTATGTCGCGGAGGACTATCTCGACGGCAACGTGGAGGGCGAGACCGCGCGCATCCGGCTCGCGCTGACGGCGAAGGGCGGCAAGCTGCACTTCGATTTCGCCGGCACCGACCGGCAGCTGGCCACCGCGCGCAACATCCCGTACCGGGCCCTGCTCGCCACGATCTATACCGTCGCGAAGAGCCTGCTCGATCCCGACGTGCCGGCCAACGCCGGGTATTACCGGACGATCACCGTGGATGCGCCCGAAGGCTGTGTCGTCGGACCGGTCCCGCCCGCGGCCGTGGGCTGCCGGTCGATTTCCGCGAGCGTGCTGGGCGACGTGATCGCCGCGGCGATGTCGCAGGCCATGCCGGACCGCACGCTGGCGGGCAGCGGCCCGCATCACCTGATCGTGCTCGCGGGCCGTGACCCGCGCAACCAGAAATATTTCGTCAATTACGAAACGTTCGCCGGCGGGATGGGCGCGCGGGCTTACCGCGATGGCGTGGACGGCGTGCGCGTGCACGCGTCGGGATCGTCCAACCTGCCGACGGAGGCGCTGGAACACGCCTATCCGTTCCGCGTCGAGCGCTACGCCCTGCGCGAAGGCTCCGGTGGCGCGGGCGAGTACCGTGGCGGCATGGGTGTAGTGCGCGATTACAAGGTGCTCGGCGAGGAGGTGGTCGTGAGCCTTTCCTCGGAGCGTCAGCACGTCGCCGCCGGCGGTGCCGCGGGCGGCGGCGTCGGCGCGACGGGCGCCTTCATCCTGAATCCGGGCACGCCGGGCGAGCGCACGTTGCCGTCGGCGTCGGGCGAGATCAAGCTCGCGCCGGGGGACGTGTTGCGGGTCAGCACACCTGCCGGCGGGGGATACGGACCGGCTGACCGGCGCCGCGCGGAATCTGCCGAAAAAGACCGGATCGAACAGCGCGTATAACCGTACGGAAATAGCACGGAATCAGTCAGAATCGCCGAAGGAGGATTTCCCATGAACGATCTTGCCGCTCCCGTTGTTGCATCGCTGCCCACGACCGTTGCCGAGGCGCGCCAGCTGTTTCCCGGCGCCCAGCGCCAGGTCTACATGGATGTCGCCGGCCGCGGGCTGCTGTCGGTGCCGGTGCGCCAGGCGGTCGACGCCTACCTCGACATGCGCTACGACGGCGGCAATAAGCCGGTCATGTTCGCCACGGTCGAGCGCGCCCGCGCGAAATTCGCGAAGCTCATCGGCTGCGCGCCGGACGAAGTCGCCTTCACCAAGAACGTGTCCGAAGGCCTCAACATCATTGCCGCGTCGCTGGACTGGAACGCCGGCGACAACGTCGTGCTGTGCAGCGATCTCGAGCATGCGAACAACGTCTACGTGTGGCTGAATCTGGCGCGCAACCGCGGGGTGGAAGTGCGTTCCATTCCGATGCAGGACGGCCACTATCCGGTCGAGGCGATGATCGCCGCCATGGACGCACGCACGCGCGTCGTGACGGCCTGCACGGTGAGCTTCGTGCCGGGCTACCGGACGGACATCGACGCGCTGGCCGTGGCCTGCCGCAAACGCGGCGCGATGTTGCTGCTGGACGGCGCGCAATCGGCCGGGATGGTGGACATCAATGTCGCGCGGCAGGGCATCGACGCCATGGCGGTCTCCACCCAGAAGGGGCTGCTCGCCCTGTACGGCATGGGCTTCCTGTACGTGAAGCGGGAATGGGCCGAGCGCCTGGCACCGGCCTACCTCGCGCGCTTCGGGGTCGACCTCGGCACCGCGGGCGAAGCGGCGCTGGGCGATGCAAACTACACGCTCATGCCCGGCGCGAAACGTTTCGATCTCGGCAACTACAACTTCCTGGGCGTGACCGCGGCCGAGCGCGCGCTCGACCTGCTGCTGGCCGTGGGGGTGCCCGCGATCGAAGCGCATCTGAAGGATCTCGCGTCGCGTCTGGCTGAGGGTCTGGCCGCGCTGGGCTTGCCGGTGTGCGGCGCGCCGCGCGCGCCGTACCGCACGCAGATCGTGGTGGTCGGCCGCCTCGGCACCGGGCACGACGCAGCGGACGACGCGCGCATGCAGTCGCTCTACGATCACCTCGTCGCCAACGGCGTCAACCTCTCGATCCGCAAGGGCGCGCTGCGCTTCTCACTGCATCTTTACAACAACGCCGAGGATGTCGCGCGGGTGATCGCGCTGGCGAAGCAGTTCTGTGAGCGCGGCTGATTGGGCAATGTTTTTTTGACGGGTCGAATGATGCAAAGAACGGACGACGTAAGGATCCTGGGAATCGAGGAGCTGGTCCCGCCGGCCCATGTGTTGCGCGAGTTTCCGACGACGGATCAGGCGGCGCAGACGGTGTACGAAACCCGCCAGGGCATCCACCGCATCCTGCACGGCGCGGATGACCGGCTGCTGGTCATCATGGGTCCGTGCTCGGTGCACGACGTGAAGGCCGCGCGGGAATACGCGGGCCGGCTCGGCGAGGTCAAGCGGCGGCTGACCGGCGAGTTGCTGATCGTGATGCGGGTGTACTTCGAGAAACCGCGCACCACCGTGGGCTGGAAGGGGCTCGTCAACGATCCCCGGCTCGACGGCACTTATCGCATCAACGACGGCCTGCGCATCGGCCGCGAACTGCTGCTCGAACTGAACGACGCCGGCATGCCCGCCGGCTGCGAATTCCTCGACATGATCACGCCGCAATACTTCGCGGATCTGGTGTCGTGGGGCGCCATCGGCGCGCGCACGACCGAGAGCCAGATCCATCGCGAACTGGCGTCCGGCCTGTCGTGCGCGGTCGGCTTCAAGAACGGCACGGACGGCAGCATCCGGGTCGCCGTGGACGGCATGCGCGCGGCCCAGGCGCCGCACCATTTCCTGTCCGTGACCAAGGCCGGGCACTCCGCGATCGTGGCGACCATCGGCAACGAGGACTGCCACATCGTGTTGCGCGGCGGCAGCGGGCCCAACTACGACGCCGCGAGCGTGGAGGCGGCCGCGCAGGGGCTGGCGGCGTCAGGCCTCGCGCAGCGGATCATGATCGATTTCAGCCACGCCAATTCCAGCAAGAAGCCGGAAAAGCAGGTGGAGGTCGCCCGGGACGTGGCCGGCCAGATCGGCGGCGGGGACGGCCGTATTTTCGGCATTATGGCCGAGAGTCATCTCAAGGCCGGGCGGCAGGATCTGGTGCCGGGCAAGCCGCTGGTGTACGGCCAGAGCATCACGGACGGCTGCATCGGTTGGGAAGAGAGCAGCAAGATGCTCGATACGCTGGCCGCGGCGGTGCGCGAGCGGCGCAGCAAGGTGGTTGCCGCGATCTGAGCCCCCGCGGCTGCCCGCCGGCGGCCACCTGATTTCACCATTGATGAGCCACATGCCCGTCGCGACGGGCCAACAGGAGACGAAATGAGCTTCACCAAGAGCCTTGCCCAATGGATCGTCGGTTTGCGTTACGAGGACCTGCCGCCCGCGGTGGTGCCCTGGGTGAAGGCCGCCACGACGGACTATCTGGCGGTCGCGCTCGCCGGTTGCCCGGCGGAGGGCATGCAGCTCGTGCGCAAACACGTCTGGTCCCAATACGCGAAAGGCGAGGTCACGGTCATCGGGGACACCGAACGGCTGTCCGCGGAGGGCGCCACGCTCTACAACGGCACGCTGGCGCACTGGGAAGAATACGACGACGCCACCTACGGCATGGCGGGCCACCCGAGCGTCGTGACGATGCCGGCGCTGTTCGCCGCGTGCGAACTCGGCGCCGCAACCGGGAAGGAGTTCATCACCGCGTACGTGGCGGCAGTGGAGGTGTGCGCGAAGGTGGGCCGCCTGACCTATCCCCGCTCGGTGAAGATCGGCTGGCATCCGACGGCCATCATCGGCACGCTGGCCGGCGCGGCGGCGGCGGGCAAGATCTGGAAGTTCGACGCGGCGACGATGGAGATGGCGCTCAGCATCGCCGCCTCGTATTCGAGCGGCCTGCGCCCGCAGCTCGGCATGATGGTGAAGCCCCTGCATGCCGGGCTCGCCGCCCGCGGCGGAATCGCGGCCGCGCTGCTGGCGCGCGATGGTTTCGTTGCTGCCAAAGGCATCATCGAGGACAAGCACGGCTTCGCGCAGGCGTTTTCGGGCGGCGAGCCGGCCGACTTCGCCACGTTCGAGCAGAAGATCGGCAAGCCGCTGGAGATCCTGGATCCCGGCCTTGCGTTCAAGATCTTTCCGTCCAATTTCCACACGCAGGCCGGCGTGGTCGCCATCCTGCAGATGGTGCGCGAGGACGGTGTGAAACCGGAAGATGTGGAGAGCATCCGCTGCCTGGCCAATCACATGATCCAGCATTCGTTGTGGAACAGTAATCCGCAGACGGGCCTGGAAGGCAAGCTGAGCCTGCACTACTGCATCGCCGCGGCGCTGGTGGACGGGCAGCTGGAAGTCGAGCAGTTCCGGGAAGAGCGCGTGCACGACCCCCGCATCCGCGACGCGATCAAGCGCGTGACCATCGAGCCGCACCCGGCCATGGCGAACCTCGACTTCAAGGCGGGCGGAAGCTTCCTCGGCATGGAAGTCGTGATCAAACTGAAGAACGGCAAGACCGTGTCGCGCCACATCAAGACCGGCTTCTCGGTGCCGGGCGTGGACGGCGACAAGGTGCATGCGGAACTGAACGACAAGTTCGTGCGCAATGCCAAGCGCGTGCTGCCGCAGGCGAAGATCGACGAGTGCCTCGCGCGTATCGCGAAACTCGAGAAGACGGACGCGATGGGCGATTTCCTTGCACCGCTGCGCACGAAGACGGCGTGAGCGGGCGTTGAGGGTTTCGCCATGTCCTACTACATCGACTCGGCGACCGGGACCCACTACCCGCTGACGCAGGCGCGCTGGTGCGGCGACAGCGGTGCGCCGCTCAGCCTCGGGCCGTCGCCCGTGCTGCGGCGGGGCGACATCGACACGGCGGAGCGTTCGGTGTGGCGTTACGCGAAGGCGCTGCTGGTGCCGCGCGAGGCGGGCATCGTCTCGCTGGGCGAGGGCTGGACGCCGCTGCTCGACGGCGCATGGGCCGGCGCGGGCGTTTCCCTCAAGCTCGAGTTCATGATGCCGACCGGTTCGTTCAAGGACCGCGGCATGACGGTCATGATGAGTTATCTGAAGCAACGCGGGTTGACCGCGGTGCTGGAGGATTCGTCGGGCAACGCGGGTGCGTCGATGGCGGCCTACGCGGCCGCGGCGGGCATGCAGGCCCGCATCCTCGTCCCTGAAACGGCGTCGTTTCCGAAGATCGCGCAGATCGCCGCGGCCGGCGCCGACGTGATCACCATCCCGGGCAGCCGGCAGGACGTGGCGGACGCGGCGCTCCGGCATGCCGGGAACATCTTCTACGCGAGCCACAACTGGCAGGCGTTCTTCGTCGAAGGCACCAAGACGCTTGCTTACGAATTGTGGGAGCAGATGGATTTCGAGGTTCCCGACAACGTCATCGTCCCGCTCGGCTACGGCAGCAACGTGCTGGGCTGCGCGCGCGGGTTCGCGGAACTGCGCGCGGCGGGCGAGATCGACCGGGTGCCGCGTCTTTACGGTGTGCAGGCCGCCAACTGCGCGCCGCTCTTCAACGCATTCGAGGCGGGCATGGAAACCCTGGTGCCGACAACGGTCAGCACCACGGTCGCGGAGGGTATCGCCTCGCAGAAACCCACGCATGTGCGGGGCATCCTGCGCGCGACGCGCGAGACGAATGGCGCCGTCGTCGCGGTGAGCGAAGCGGAAATCATCGCGGCCCTGGGCACGCTGGCGCGGCGGGGGCTGTATGTCGAGCCCACCGGCGCCACGGCGCTGGCGGGGCTGACGCAGTTGCTGGACCGCGGCAAGGTGCGGGCGAAGGAGCGCACGGTCGTCGTGTTGACAGGCACCGGACTCAAGGCGTCGGAGCGCATCGGCGAGCTGCTGGGCGTGGGCGCCCGACTGGAAGGAGCGACATGAAGTCCGTACTGCACAGCATTTCCGGAAGCATGCTGCTCGCCGTGGTCGCGACGGCCGGCCCCGCCGCCGCGGCGCAACCCGCGGCCGAATGGGCGCCGACGCGGCCGATCCGCTTCATCAGCACCTTCCCGGCCGGCGGCAGCGTGGACTCCGTGGCGCGAGTGCTCGCGCAACGATTGGGCGATGCGCTCGGCCAGCAGGTGGTGGTGGACAACCGCGGCGGGGCAAGCGGAATGGTCGGCGTGGAACTGACCATCCAGGCGCCGCCCGACGGCCATACCATGGTCATCGCCGCGAATTCGCTCACGATCTACCGCGTGATCCAGCCCGAACTGCGTTTCGATCCCATGAAGGAACTGGCGCCGGTGTCGCTGGTCGCCTCCGCGCCCCTCGTGCTGTGCACGCCGCCTTCGCTCCCGGTGGCCAATGGCCGCGAACTGATCGCCTATGTGAAAGCGCGGCCCGGCAAGCTGAATTTCAGTTCCTCCGGCAACGGCACCTCCTCGCATCTCGCCGGCGAACTGTTCAAGACCATGGCGGGTCTCGACATGGCGCACATCCCGTACAAGGGCGCCGCGCCCGCGATCACCGACCTGATGTCGGGTCAGGTGCAGGTCATGTTCAGCAGCACGTTGTCGATGGTGCCGCTGGTGCAGGGCGGCAAGCTGAGGGGGCTGGGCGTGTCGAGCGCGAAACGCCTGGCGGTGTTGCCCGACATGCCCGCGGTCGCGGAGTTTCTGCCGGGCTACGAACTGTCGCCGTGGTTCGGCGTGTTCGTGCCGGTGGCGACGCCCAAACCCATCATTGCGCGACTCAACCGCGAACTCGCGCGTGTCCTGCAGCGCCAGGACGTGCAGGACTTCTACGCGCGGCAGGGCGCGGTGCCCGTCTACAACACACCCGAGGAATTCGCGGCGTTTACTGCGAGCGAAGGGACGAAGTGGGGCGCCCTGATCCGCAAAACCGGCGTCAAGCCGGAATAAGAACGCCGCCTGCCGCGTGTTGCGGCGCAGGATGGCATTTCCCCGCCACTCCCCCGCAGGGTGGCGACTACCCTCCTGGAAAATGACGGATTTGTAATTCCCCGGTCAGTCTCCTGTTGGTGCGGCGCGCCAACAATCGCGCTACTACCAATGGGTTTGGTAGGTCACTACGGTGACTGTTACCGACATGAATGAGGAGACTTCGATGAAAACGGGCATTCGACGCGCCGCGCTTGCGGCGGGCGTTGCCGGCGCGCTGCTGGCGTTCGGCGCGGCGGCGCAAGACGGCGGCATGCAGTACGGGACGGCCCTCGCGGAAAACCTGCCATACGGCATGGCCGGCGATGCCGATATGTACGACCGCGTGATCACGCTGGGGCCGGGGGTGTCGACCATCACCGTCATGCGCGGCGAAGTCGTCAAGATCGCCACGTCGGGCGGCGGTTTCGTCTGGAACTTCGACACCGACGCCAGCCGCTTCGATCTGGGCAAGATCGCGCCGGGCGGTTCGGGCAGCGGCAGCAGCACGGTGACTGTGTACGTGCACTCGCAGGTTCCCGGCGGCAACGACTGAAAGTTAGACGGGCTGCGGGACGGCCGTCCCGCAGCCGCGTTGTTGGCGCCACGCGGAGC
>JBOIEQ010000106.1:0-14764 GCA_050741255.1 Burkholderiales bacterium
GGTCGAGGCGGGCGTGCCCGACTACGAGTTCACGCAGTGGTACGGACTCGTGACCCCGGCGAAGACGCCGCGCGAGGCGATCACCCGGATGAATGCCGCCCTGCGGCAGGCCACCACCGACCCCGACGTGCAGAAACGCATGGCGGCCGAGGCCGGCACGCTCGTATCGACGACGCCGGAAGAGTTCGGCGTGTTTTACAACGAGGACATCGAGTCCAAGGCGAAGCTGGTCAAGGCGATCGGCAAATAATCGCTTACCAAGGCCCCGCCATGCCCTCCTTCCGCGTCGATCCCGCGCTCGAGATGCACTACCTCGTGGACGACTTCGCCGATCCCTGGCGCGAACGCGAGACGGTGCTGATGATCCACGGCAACGCGGAATGCGGGCAAGCCTGGTACGGCTGGGTGCCGCACTTTGCGCGGCGCTTCCGCGTCGTGCGGCCGGACACCCGGGGGTTCGGTGCGTCCACGCCGATGCCGCGCGACTTCCCGTGGTCCGCGGACCTCATCACCGACGACTACGTGAAACTCATGACGTCGCTCGGCATCGAGCGCTTTCACCTGGTCGCCGCCAAGTTCGGCGGCACCATCGCCCGCCGCTTCGCCGCGCGTCATCCGCAGCACGTGCAGACCCTGACGGTGGCCGGCACTCCGCCGCCGGCCTGGGACCGCATGGGCATGACGCCTGAAAAGTCGGTGGAAGAACTGGAGCGGCTCGGCGTCGAGGGCTGGGCGCGCAAGAACATGGGCGGCCGGCTGGGCAGCCGCTTCCCGCCGGAAGGCGTCGCGTGGTGGACCGCCATGATGAGCAAGACGTCGCTGTCGACGCTCGCCGGCTTCGCCCTGAAAATGCCCTACACCGATGTCACCGGCGATCTGCCGCGCATCCGGTGCCCGACGCTCGTCATCACCACCGAGCGCAGCCCGCTCGGCTCGGTGGAAGCCACGCGCGCCTGGCAGACGCTGATTCCGGACTCGACGCTCGCGGTGCTGCCGGGCGATTCCTATCACGTCGCCGCGACCGACCCGGACCTGTGCGCCGAAACGACGCTTGGTTTCATCGCCCGCGCTGCCGTCCGCTAAGTTCCAATAAAAACGTCAGGAGGAGTCATGCGCGTCATCCCGCGGGCAGCCTGTGCGCTGCTACTGCTGATCCCGGCCATCGCCGCCGCACAGGCCTACCCCGAGCGGCCCATCCGCATCGTCGTGCCCTTCTCCGCGGGCGGTTCGGCCGACGTGTTCGCGCGCGCCATCGGCAACAAGATGAGCGAGGCGTGGGGCCAGCAGGTCGTCATCGACAACCGCGCCGGATCGGGCGGCGTCATCGGCACCGAGATCGCGGCCGCCGCGCCGCGCGACGGCTACACGCTCATGATGGGCAACACCGCCAACATGGCGATCAATCCCGCGCTCTACCGGAAGCTCCCGTTCGACGTGGTGCGCGACTTCGCGCCGATCACTCTCGTGGCCGCGGCGCCCTATGTCATGGTGGTGCCCACGTCGCTGGGCGTGAGCAACACGCGCGAGTTCCTGGCGCTCGCCAGGGCCAAGCCCGGGCAGATGAACTACGCGTCACTCGGCAACGGCAGCGCCAGCCACCTGACGGGCGAACTGCTGCAGTCCATGGCCGGCATCAAGCTCGTGCACGTGCCGTACAAGACGCTGGGCACCGTGCTGACCGACCTCATTTCGGGGCAGGTGCAGCTTTTTTTCCTCGGCATGGTCTCCGCGCAATCGCAGATCAAGGGCGGCCGGATGCGCGCCATCGGCGTGACCGGACCCAAACGCTCGCCCGCGGTGCCCGATCTTCCCACGGTCGCGGAGTCCGGCGTGCCCGGGTACGACGTCGTCGCCTGGTACGGCCTGTTCGCGCCCACCGGCACGCCGCGTCCGATCGTCCTCAAGGTCAATGCCGAAGTGAAGCGGATCGTCGAACTCCCGGACCTGCGGGACCGGCTCTCCGCCGAAGGCGCCGAAGTGACGGCCTCCACGCCGGAGCAGTTCGCCGCCTACCTCAAGACCGAGATGGTCAAGTGGGCGCGCGTGGTGCAGGCGTCGGGCGCGCGCACCGAGTGACGGCACGCGCGTTCCTGCGCAGGCGCAAGTGTCCTGAGTCACAAGTTCGTGACTCCATCCGTTGGTTCTTTCGAGAAGCTGGCATGACAAAAATGTCGAAATCGTTGTCCGACGCGAAGCCGCGCGCAGCCGGGTTGGGCACCCGGCGAGCACGGTGACAAAGTCGGGCGGCGATTCTCGGCATTTTTGTGTCGCGAATTTGTGACTCAGGACACTAACGCGGCTCGAATTTCGCGCGCAGCGCCTCGATGCGGGCCCGGTTCGCGCCGAGGTCGCTTTCTCCCAGGCGCGACGCCGAGCGCACCTGGATCACGCCGCCGGCCGGGTCGAGCCAGAACTCGACGTCATCCACGAAGCGCAGCACGGACGTGGTGCAGGTGACGTAGAGGTAGTCGGCCTCGCGCTTGACGATACTCGCGCCGGGGGTCGCCTCGACCAGCGTCTGCAGCCGCGCCCATGCGGCGGCGCCGTCCCCCTGATAGCGCAGCGGCGCGATCTGCGCCTGTTCATGACGGGGATTCTGCGGGTGGAGCTGCGCCTGACTGCTGACGCTGTTGGCCTTGGGCGACGGCGGCTTCAACCGCCCGTCGCGCACGCCAAGGTCGGGCGGCGCACTGCCCTGCAGCAGCCCGAGCCGGCCGGCGATGACGACGGCCAGCGCCAGCACGACGAGGCCAATGACCGCCCATTTCAGAACCAGCATGCGCGACTCAGAGCAGATCTGCCGCCGCCTGCGTGGAGCGCAACCGCCGCGCGTAGATGTGCCGCGCCTGCAGCCGGCGGTCGGTCAGAATCTCGCTCAGCGCCGTTCCCACCACCGTCGCGACGCCGAGGATCGGCAGCACGAGCGCGAGGCCCGGCACGCCCGCCACCGCGCCGCCGACGAACAGCATCAGCACGCTCACCAGCGGGTGCAGCTTGAGGCTCTTGCCCACCGTCGCGGGCAGGAACACGAAATCGTCCAGCATGCGCACCGCCAGGAACAGCGCGATCGCCCAGTAGGCCATCGCCGGGTCCTGCGGGAAATCGGTCGCGGCGACCAGCACCACCAGCAGGCAGCCCGCGATCGAACCGACAAACGGCACCCAGGCGAGGATGGCCGCGACCAGCGCGAGCAGCCACGCGCCCGGCAGCCCGAGCGCCCACAGGCCAAAGCCGAGCGTAACGGTATCCAGCACAGCGAGCTTCACCAGTCCCGTGAAGTAGGCACGGCCGGTCTGGTGCATGTCGTGCAGCAGGTCGAGCGTCTTCTCGAAGTAGGCGTTCGGCACCGCGCGCGCGATGAAGCCGTGAAAGCGTCGCCCGTCGCGCAGGAAAAAGAACGCGAAAAACGGCCCCAGCAGTCCCGCCGGCAGCCACGAGAGGATGGACACCGCGAGCGGCTGCACCTGCCGCTCCATGAAGGTGTTGGAGAACTCGTTGAGCCATGCGGTGACGCCGGCCGACAGATGGGCACGCGCAAGCACCGACCAGCGCGCCTCCAGCGCGGCCAGCGTGCTCTCCAGCAGCAGCGCGCCGCCGCGCAGGTAGCGCTCGACGCCGGCCTGCCAGTCGCCGGCGCGCGAGCCCGCCCACGCCAGCAGCGCCAGCGTCGCGGCCAGCAGCACGAGCAGGAAGACGAAGGTCACCAGGGCCGCCGCGCTCTCGCGCGCCACGCCCGCGTACATCAGGCGCCGCATCGGCGGATACAGCGCGTAGGAAAGCACCAGCGCCATCAGCGCCGGTACCACCAGCCACAGGATGTGGTTGAGCGCCACGAGCAGCAGGCAGGTCGCGGCGAAAATGCCGGCCCAGGCGATGGGGCCGGGTCCGCCGCCGGCATCGCTGTTCAGCGCGACCGGGGAAGCCCCGTTGACGCTGCTCACAGGTGCTGCTCGGTGCTGGCCCCGAGCACGGCGCTGCGCAACCGCCGCCCGAGGTGGCGCGAGAGCTGCAGCAAAATTTTGTTCGAGAGCTTGGCCTCGGTTTCCAGGAGGGAGATGAAATCGCTGCCGAAAAACACCGCGACGGTGCACGGTTCCATCGCACGCGCCTGCGCCGCCCGCGGGGCGCTGTCGAGCAGCGCAAGTTCGCCGAAGAAGCTGCCCGCGCCGAGTTCCGCGATGGGGCTCTCCGGGCGGCCCTGGCGGCAGATCAGGACGCGGCCGGTGCGCACGATGTAGAGCGCGTAGCCCTCCTCGCCCTCGTCGAAGATCACCTCGCCGCCGAGGTACTCGCGCTCGTGGAGCACGCCCTGCACGATCTGCAGCTCGCGCACCGACAGGTCCCCGAACAGCGACAGCGCCCGCAGTTGTTCGAGGTGACCGCCGCCGCCGGCGCGCAGGAATCCGAGCATGGCGTCAGGCGTTCAACAAAATGCCGCGGGCGCTCATCGCCGCACGCGCACGGTGGTATTGCGCAGGCGCAGCGACAGCACGCGCGCCAGCGCGAAGGTCAGGTCGCGGGCGAGCGCCGGCTCTTCCGCGGCCAGCCGCTCGAAGGCGTCGAAGGGCAGCGTCAGCACCTCGCCTTCGCTCACCGCCCACACGTTGGCCGAACGCGGATGACCGTCGAAGAAGGACTGCTCGCCGATCACGGTGCCGGCGTTGATCTGGGCGACCGTGCTCATGGACATGCCGTCCACGTAGGTGATACCGACCTCGAAATCGCCGCCCACCACGAAATGGAGCGACCGGTCGGTGGCGCCGCTCTGGATCAGCACTTCGTGGGCGGTCAGGGAACGACGCAAGCCCTGCCGGAACACGCGCTCCCATTCCGTGCGGTGCCACGTCGGCACGACCAGGCGGTCGATGCGCACGGGGGCTTCCGGCGGGGGCGAATCTGCGAAGACGGCGACGGGGTCCATGGCGGTGGGCTGGGGAAAGTCGCGCGATTATACCTGCGCGATTGGGCGCGCCGCCGCCGCCGGCGGTATCATTCACGCCGTTAATCGCACCGTCATCCAGGGAACCGCGCCATCGTGAACCAGCTTGCCGCCCTCCAGCGCCACTCCGTGATCGTCGCCGACACCGGCGACCTCGACGCCATCGCGCGCCTGAAGCCGCAGGACGCGACCACCAACCCCTCGCTCATCCTGCAGGCGGCGAAGGACGTCCGCTTCCGGCCGCTGGTGGATGCCGCGCTCGCTGCCGGCGGGGACATCGATGCGGTGCTGGACCGGTTGTTCGTCGCCTTCGGCTGCGAAATCCTGAAGTTGATCCCCGGCCGCGTGTCGACGGAAGTGCCCGCGCGGCTGTCCTTCGACACCGACGCCACGCTCGCGCGGGCCCAGGCGCTGATCGGGCAATATGAAGCGGCCGGCATCGCGCGCGAACGGGTGCTGATCAAGGTCGCGGCCACCTGGGAAGGCATCCGCGCCGCCGAGCGGCTGGAAAAAGCGGGCATCCACTGCAACCTGACGCTGCTGTTCGGCTTCGGCCAGGCGGTGGCCTGCGCGGAGGCCGGCGTGACGCTGATCTCGCCCTTCGTCGGCCGCATCTACGACTGGCACAAGACGGCGCGCGGCGTGCCCGACATCGCGCCCGAAGAGGATCCGGGCGTCGCTTCCGTCACCCGCATCTACCACTACTACAAGAAATACGACTACGCGACGCAAGTCATGGGCGCGAGCTTCCGCAAGACCGAGCAGATCGTGCGACTGGCGGGCTGCGACCTGCTGACGATCAGCCCCGACCTGTTGGACAAACTCGCCGCAACGGAAGGCGACGTGCCGGCCCGGTTGACCGTGGAAGCCGCGCGTGCGGCCGATGCTCCGCGCATCCCGCTCGACGAAGCGGGCTTCCGCTGGATGCTGAACGACGATGCGATGGCCACCGACCGGCTGGCCGACGGCATCCGCCGCTTCGATGCGGACGCCCGCAAGCTCGCCGAGTTCGTCGCCGGCCTCGGCGCCAGCCAGGCCGCCGCGGCCTGACCCTTACCGACTTTTCAACCGGAGATTGTTCATGTTCAAGCGAGTCCTCGCGGCCGCCCTGCTCGGCGCGCCGCTGGCCGGCCTGCCGCTGCCCGCGGCAGCCCAGTCCAGCAGCAAGCAACAGATCAACATGTTTGCGTTCGAGGATTCGTCCTGCAAGAAATGGACGGAGTCGCGCAACGACGCCTACAAGCGCGCGTTCTACGAGGTCTGGTTGCGCGGCTTCATGTCGGGCCACAACTACGCCAACCCGCGCCAGCAGGTGCCGACCGGCGGCATGCCGCGCGACGAGGGGCTGCACCGATTCCTCGACGACTACTGCAAGCTGAATCCGGGGGACAGCGTGTTCGACGCCGCCATCTGGCTCGCCAACGACCTGCGCCCTTCCGGCGGCCTCTCGACGCCGCGAAAAGACGCACCCGCGAAGAAGTAGGCTAGTCCGGGCGCTGCGCGCCGACGTCGGCCGGCGCGGGCTGCAGCAGCACGACCGCCTCCGCGGCAATGCCCTCGCCGCGGCCGACCGCGCCGAGCTTCTCGGCGGTCTTCGCTTTCACGTTCACGAACGCCGCATCGACGCCAAGGTCGGCGGCGATGTTGGCCACCATCGCCGGAATGTGCGGCGCCATCTTCGGCTGCTCGGCGATGATCGTGGCGTCCACGTTGGCTGCCATCCAGCCGTTGCGCGCCAGCAGCGCCGTCACCGCGCGCAGCAGCTTGCGGCTGTCGATGCCCTTGTACTGCGGGTCGGTGTCCGGGAAATGCTTGCCGATGTCGCCGAGTCCCGCCGCGCCGATCAGCGCGTCGCAAACCGCGTGCAGCAGCACGTCGGCGTCGGAATGTCCCGCGAGGCCCTTCGCGTACGGAATGATTACGCCGCCGATGATGAGCTTGCGGCCCTCCACCAGCACGTGAATGTCGAAACCCTGTCCGATTCTCATACTCAAACCCGTTTTCGCCGCCAAGACGCCAAGGACGCCAAGTTAAGAAGATGAATACACCACCCGCTGGATGCCTGCCTTGAGCAGATTTTCATTGAAATTGATCAACAATCCCAAACGGCATCCGGTGGCCTTGAGGTAGGAAATGATTTGTGCCTTGTGAATGGGAAGCAAACGCTCAATCGCCTTCAGTTCAACGATCACGCTTCCCGCCACCATGAAATCGATGCGCCCTTCGCCAACGATTTGCCCCCGGTATACGACACTAAAGGCTTTCTGACGCTCGTAGGCAATGGTCCTCTGCCCCAACTCGATAGCCAACGCCTGCTCATAAACACTTTCAAGATACCCCGGCCCCAGTGCGCGATGTACCTCTATCGCCGCACCAATGACCTGCCTAGCCACGCCATCTACTTCTGGACTTGGTTCCGCATCGGCGATCATTCTAGGCCCCCAATCAGAATGGCATTTCTTGGCGTCCTTGGCGTCTTGGCGGCAAATCCTGCGGTTGATCTTCTCCCGCGTCTCTGCGGCTAATTCAAGTCTTTCAGAATAGCTTCAGCAATGGCGAGATCCTGCGACAAGGTCACTTTCAGGTTCCGCCCGTCGCCCAGCACCAGTTTCGGTTTTAGTCCCAGCCGCTCCACGGCCGAGGACTCGTCCGTCAGCGCTGAATGATCCTCCCCGCGCAGCGCGCGCAGCAGGATCTGGTAACGGAACATCTGCGGCGTCTGTGCCTGCCACAGCTCCGCGCGCGACTCGGTGGCCGCCACTTCGCCGGCGCTGTTGGCGCGCTTCAGCGTATCCCCGACGGGCACGGCGAGCAGGCCACCGGTCGGGTGGTCGATGAGTTCGGTGACCATCCGCGCCAGCACGTCCGCCGTCAGGCAGGGCCGCGCGGCGTCGTGCACCAGCACCCAGTCGTCGCCGTCGGCATCGTCCGCGATCGCGATCAGGCCGTTGTAGACCGTCGAGGCGCGCGCCGGACCACCGCAGAACAGCGGCTCCACCTTGGCCTTCGCCGGCCCGAAGTCGAGGTCGTGGTAGCGTGTGTCGCCTGGCGCCAGCACCACGCACACGCGCTCGATCAGCGGATGCGCCGCCAGCGCCGAGACGGAATGCGCCAGCATCGGCCGACCGGCCAGCGGCAGGTACTGCTTGGGCACGTCATTGCCGAAACGGCTGCCGGTGCCGGCGGCCGGGACCAGCGCGAACAAGCGGGGCATGGGGGTGACTTTGAGGTCGGGGAGCGGATTATCCGGGCCTTGATCGATCCACCGCAAGCCGTCCGCCGACGGTGCCTATAATGAACTTGTCACGTTACGGCGCCGCCCCCACGTCCGATCCCATGATCGCCACGCCCGCCAGGACCCGCCCGCCGGCCGTCGCCGGCAGCTTCTACCCGGCCTTCCCGGAAGAGCTGGCGGCGGAAGTGCGCTCCCTGCTGGCCGATGCGCCGGCCGCCACCGGCCCCGTGCCCAAGGCCATCATCGCGCCGCACGCGGGCTATGTGTATTCCGGGCCGACCGCCGCCGCCGTCTACGCCCGCCTCGCGCCGGCGCGCGACCGGTTCCGCCGCGTGATCCTGCTCGGCCCGGTACATCGCGTCGCGGTGCGCGGCCTCGCCCTGCCCGGCGCGGACAGCTTCGCCACCCCGCTCGGCCGCGTCGCCCTCGACGTGGACGCCATGAACACCATCGTGAACATGCCGCAGGTCTGCGTCAGCGCCGCCGCCCACGCGCAGGAACATTCCCTGGAAGTTCACCTGCCCTTCCTGCAGACCGTGCTCGCGGAGTTCACCTTGGTACCGCTGGCCGTCGGCGACGCCACGGCCGAGGAAGTGGCCGGCGTGCTCGAACGGCTATGGGGCGGTGACGAAACGCTGATCGTGGTCAGCTCCGACCTCTCGCACTTTCTCGGCTACGCCGACGCGCAGACGGCAGACCGGCGAACGGCCGCCAAGATCCTCGCGTTGCAGGAAAACGTCACGCATCACGAGGCCTGCGGCGGCACGCCGGTGAACGGGCTGGCGCTCGCCGCGCGCCGGCACGGACTCGCCCCCGCGCTGGTCGATCTGCGCAACTCCGGCGACACTGCGGGCGACAAGCAGCGCGTCGTCGGCTACGGCGCCTTTACCTATACCCCGGCCGCATGAACGCGCCCACGCTGCCCCTGGACGCCGGCCCCGTGCTGCTGGCACTCGCGCGCGGCGCGATCGCACGCGAGCTCGGTATCGCAACCGCCCCCCCGGCTTCAGCGTCCTGGCTCGCCACGCCCGGCGCGACCTTCGTCACGCTGATGAAAGCCGCCGCGCTGCGCGGCTGCATCGGCAGCCTCGAACCACGGCGGGCGCTGCTGGATGACGTGCAGGCCAACGCGGTGGCCGCGGCGCTGCGCGATCCGCGTTTCCCCGCGCTCGCGGCGGACGAACTGCCGCAGATCGATGTCGAGGTCTCGCTGCTGTCGCCGACGCAGGCGCTCGCCTTCCGCGACGAGGCCGACGCGCTGGCCCAACTCGTGCCCGGCGCCGACGGCGTGATCTTCGAGTACGGCCACCACCGCAGCACCTTCCTGCCGCAGGTATGGGAACAGTTCGCCACGCCCGCCGAGTTCGTGGGTCACCTGAAGTACAAGGCGGGGCTACCGCCGGACTTCTGGGCGCCCGAAGTGAAGCTCGCGCGCTACGCGGTCACCAAGTGGCGGGAATCGGACTAGCCCCGTGAATGCCCCCGCCCGCTGGTGGCACCTGCTGCCCGACGGCCGGATGCAGTGCGACCTGTGCCCGCGCGACTGCCGGCTGCACGAGGGCCAGCGCGGCGCCTGCTTCGTGCGCCAGTGCGTGGGCAATGAGATGGTGCTCACGACTTACGGCCGCTCGTCCGGTTTCTGCATCGACCCGATCGAGAAGAAACCGCTCAACCAGTTCTATCCAGGCTCCAGCGTGCTGTCCTTCGGCACCGCCGGCTGCAACCTTGCCTGCAAGTTCTGCCAGAACTGGGACATCAGCCGCTCAAAGGACATGGACCGCCTGGCGGACGCGGCCTCGCCGGACGCCATTGCGCAGGCCGCCGTCGACGCCGGCTGCAAGAGCGTCGCCTTCACCTATAACGACCCGGTGATCTTCGCCGAATACGCGATGGACATCGCCGACGCCTGCCACGCACGCGGCGTGCAGACTGTCGCCGTCACCGCCGGTTACATCCACGAAGCCCCGCGCCGCGAGTTCTACGCCAAGATGGACGCCGCGAACGTGGACCTCAAGGCCTTCACCGACGAGTTCTACGTCAAGCTGTGCGGCGCGCACCTGCAGCCGGTGCTCGACACGCTCGTCTACCTCAAGCACGAAACCAATGTCTGGTTCGAGATCACGACGCTGCTGATTCCCGGCAAGAACGATTCGGACGCGGAACTCACCGCCGAGTGCGAATGGATCATGCAGAACCTGGGGCCGGACGTGCCGTTGCATTTCACGGCCTTTCATCCGGACTGGAAGATGAACGACATTCCCGCCACGCCTGCCACCACGCTCACCCGGGCGCGCGAGATCGCGCTTAAAGCCGGGCTGCGCTATGTCTATACCGGCAATGTGCATGACAAGACCGGGGGGTCGACCTACTGCGCTGGTTGTGCGAAACCCCTCATCGCGCGGGACTGGTATCGGATCGAGGATTACAAGGTGACCGCCGACGGCCATTGTCCCGATTGCAGGACAGCCGTTGCCGGACGTTTCGAAGCATTCGCGAGGGCGTTCGGGGCGCGACGGATTCCAGTACGATTGTCCAGCGTGGTCTGACAACCTTCAATAAACTCCAACCGGAACGCCAACCTTGTCCGACTGGAAATTCTCGTGTTTTTCAAACAACTCTTCGACCCCGACTCCTCCACCTACACCTACCTGATCGCGGACGACACCACCCACGAGGCGGTGATCATCGATCCGGTGTTCGAGCAGGCGGATCGCGATCTCAAACTCGTCCGCGAGCATGGGCTCAAGCTCAAGTACACGCTGGAGACCCACGTCCACGCCGACCACGTCACCGGCGCGCAGGCACTGAAGAACGCCACGGGTGCCGCCACCGTCGTGGCGGCGGATTGCAACGCTCCCGGCTACGACCGCCTGCTGAAAGACGGCGACGTCATCCTGTTCGGCCACGAGGAAATCACCGTCATCGCCACCCCCGGCCACACGCCGGGCAGCGTTTCCTATCTGTGGCGGGACCGGGTGTTCACGGGCGACGCGCTGCTGATCGGCGGCTGCGGCCGCACCGACTTCCAGGGCGGCAGCGCCGGGGCGCTGTGGACCAGCATCACCGAAAAACTCTTCGCCCTCGACGAACAGACGCTGGTCTTCCCCGCCCATGACTACAAGGGCCGCCGCCTCAGCAGCATCGGCGAGGAGAAGCGCTTCAACGCACGGGTCGCGGGGAAATCGCGCGACGAGTTCATCGCCATCATGGACAACCTTGGCCTGCCCGCGCCCAAGCGCATCCATGAAGCGGTCCCCGCCAACCTCGACGCCGGCGCCGCGCACGCCGCCACCCACACGGAAGACGACTTCGCGGCCGGCACGGCGGTGCAGAGCACCTCCGCGAACCAGCTCGCCGAGACCCTGGCGGCCGGACCGGTCCATCTGCTCGACGTGCGCACGCCCGCCGAATTCGAAACCGTGAAGATCGCGGGCTCGATCAACATGCCGCTGGACCGGCTCAACCCGGCCGAGGTGATCTCGCGTTTCGGCGCCGACGCCCCGCTCTATTGCGTCTGCCAGACGGGCACGCGCAGCCAGCTCGCCGCTGCCCGGCTGCGCAACGCGGGCCTGACGAACGTGATACACGTGGATGGCGGCACCAACGCCTGGGTGGCCGGCGGGCTGCCGGTGGAACACGGCGCCCGGAACGTCATTTCGCTTGACCGCCAGATGCGCATCACCGCGGGAACGCTGATCGCGGCTGGCGTTGCCGCCGGCATGCTGTGGCACCCGGCAGGCTACTGGCTCGCCGGTCTGATCGGTGCGGGGCTGGTGTACGCGGGCCTCAGCAACACCTGCGGCATGACCGTGGTGCTGGCGAAGATGCCGTGGAACCGCTAACCGATTCGTCGGCATCAACGCAATCCGCATCTCCGCGACTCATTCCCCGCCTTTAAGCGAAGCATGGCGTGACGAAAAAACGCCCGGAGAAAATCCTCCGGGCGCTGCCGTCGTCCAGAACCGTTCGCGGTTCAGTTCGCCGCGAGGTGCGCCTTTTGGATGACACGCGCGTACTTGCCAACTTCGCGCGTGAACATCGCCTCCAGCTCGGCGGGCGAACTCCCGACCGGTTCACCGCCTTCCTTCGCCATGAATTCCTGCACGTCGGGCAGGTTGAGGGCCTTGCGGATCTCCGCGTTGAGCTTTTCCACGATCGGCTTCGGCGTACCGGCCGGGACGAAGATGGCGTACCAGTTATCCACGTCGAAGCCTTCGTAGGTCGCCGCCAGCGAGGGCAGGTCCGGAAACGCTTTCGAGGGCTTCGCCGTCGTCACGGCCAGGCCGCGGACCTTGCCGCTCTTGATGTGCGGCGCGGCCGTCAGCGCGGTGGCGAACGCGAAATCGACCTCGCCGCCCAGGAGTGCGTTCATGGTAGGCCCGCCGCCCTTGTACGGCACGTTGACGACGTCCACGCCGGTGTATTGCTTCAACATCTCCACGGCAAGGTAGCTCGTGGTGCCGGCCCCGTTAGAGCCCGCGTTCACGGGCTTCGCGCGCGCCAGTGCCAGCAGTTCCTTGACGGACCTGGCGGGAACGCTGGGGTGCACCACCAGGACGAGCGGCACCGACGACACCCAGCTGACCGGTTGCAGGTCCTTCACGGGATCGAAGGCAAGCGTCTTGCGATACAGAGTGACGTTGACGGACAAGGACGCAGTGGTGAACAGCACTGTGTACCCATCGGGCGCCGCATTCGCGACCGCCTCGGCGCCGATCAGGCCGGCCGCGCCTGGACGATTGTCGATCACGAAGGTCTGTCCCATGCTCTGGTAGAACTTCTGCCCGAGCAGGCGGCCCTGGATGTCCGTTCCGCCGCCGGCGCCGAACGGCACCACGACGCGTACGGTCCTGTCAGGCCACACCTGGGCCAGTGCCGGACCGCCGACGATGGCCGACATGGCCCCGGAAATGACGCAGCACAACATGGGAAGTGAAAACGCACGATTCTTGGATAGAGTCATCGCATTCCTCCTCGGATTGAACCCCTGGGCGCCTGTTTCTTTTCGTCATTTACTGCCGCCTTGCCCGATCCCGCACTTCTTCGGCACCCCTAGCCCTCAATGGTTCCGCCGCAATCCGCGCCTTTGGGGACCCCCGGAGGAGTCCGCTACAATCGCCCGCCTTCGATGCAGGACCTCGTTTCACCGTTACTGCCGGGTCAACGGCAACACCTTGCGGGCCTCGCCGGTTCGGGGGATGCGCTCGCCTTAGCACAGCTCGCGGTCCAGGCGAGCCCCCTGTTGGTCGTCACTGCGACCGCCGCCGACGCGCAGCGCCTGACGCGCGAAATCGCGTTCTTCGACCCCAACCTTCGCATCCACCTGCTGCCGGACTGGGAGACGTTGCCCTACGACGGCTTCTCCCCGCACCACGACCTCGTCTCCGAACGGCTGGAAACGCTGTACCTGCTCTCGCAGCAGGCCTTCGACGTCGTCATCGCCGCCGCCAACACCGCGCTGCAGCGGCTGGCCCCCGCGGAGTACCTCGCCGCGCGCACTTTCTTCTTCAAGCGCGGGCAGAAGCTGCACCTCGACGACCTGCGGCGGCAACTCGCGCTGGCGGGCTACTCGCACGTGATGCAGGTCGTTTCCCCCGGCGAGTTCTGCGTCCGCGGCGGCATCATCGACCTCTTCCCCACCGGCAGCGCGGTGCCCTACCGCATCGACCTCGACGACGAGACGATCGACGCCATCAAGAGCTTCGACGCCGACTCCCAGCGCACGATCTACCCGGTGCCCGAAGTGCGGCTGCTGCCCGCCCGCGAATTCCCGATGGACGAGGAAGGCCGCACGCGCTTCCGCCAGAGCTTCCGCAACCGCTTCGACGGCGATCCATCGCGGGTGCCGCTCTACAAGGACGTCTCCAACGGCATCGCGCCAGCGGGGATCGAGTACTACCTGCCGCTCTTCCACACGCAGACCGCCACGCTGGCGGACTACCTGCCGGCCAACGCAACCGTCTGCCTGCACGGCGAAATCGAGGCCGCCGCGCTGGCGTTCTGGACGGACACCGAGGCGCGCCACAAGATGCTCGACGGCAACCAGCGCCACCCGGTGCTGAAGCCCGCCGAGTTGTTCATGCGGGCGGACGAGCTGTTCGGGGCGCTGAAAGCCTACCCGCGCGTCCAGATCGATACCGCCCCCATCGAAGCCGAGCCGCCTCACCCCTCACCCCTCACGCCTCACGCATCGACAGCCGAGCTGCCGATGCTGGCCGTCGAACGCCGCGCCCAGGACCCGCTGCACCACCTGCGTGACTTCGCGGCGGCGTTTCCCGGCCGGCTCCTGCTGCTCGCCGACAGCGCGGGCCGGCGCGAGACGATGCTGGAATTCCTGCAGACCAACGGCTTCAAGGCCGTCAATGTCGCCGGTTATCCCGAGTTCCGCACGAGCGATGCGAAGCTCGCGCTCGCCGTCGGCCCGCTCACGGGCGGCTTCATCCTCACGCATGACGCGCTCGCGCTCGTCACCGAGAACGAGCTGTATTCCACGCATGCCCGCACCGGGGCCGGCAACCGCGAGCGGCAGGCCGCGCCGAAAACCAACGATGCGGTGCTGCGCGATCACTCCGAGATCAAGATCGGCGACC
>JBOIEQ010000107.1:0-14748 GCA_050741255.1 Burkholderiales bacterium
GCGCTGGGCTGGGGCGCCCACGCGCTGTGGCCGGGTGCCGAACGCATGGCGACGAGCCTGCCGCGCGAGGCGGCGGTGGCACACGCGGTCTATGCCCCGGAGGTGCGGCATCCCGTCGAGGTGACGGCGGCGGAGCACGCGCACCTGGTGGCCTGGCTGTCCAAGCGCCTCGGCACGAAGTTGAGCGTACCGGTGCTGGAGGCCGAGGGCTTCCGCCTGGTCGGCGGGCGCCTGCTGCCGTCCGCGGCCGGCGGCCCGGTCGCGCAGTTCATGTACCAGGACGCCGGCGGCCAGCGGCTGACGCTCTACGTGCGCAACGATGCGCAGGCGCGGCACGACACCGCCTTCCGCTACGCGCGCGAGCGCGGCGTCAGCGTCTTCTATTGGGTGGATGGATCACTGGGCTACGCGCTGTCCGGCGAACTCGAGCGTGCGGCGCTGTTGAAGATCGCCGACACGGTGTATCGCCAGCTCAATCCCTGAGGCGATGCCGGCGACGCGGTACTGCGGCACGCGCCCCGTCGCCACGAGCGCACAGCACTGTTGCGCGCACCGAAGTCACTGCATGGCGATTTTGCGGCAGTGCGGAATCGTTTTTTCCGGTTAAAAAGGCGTTCTAGAGCGCCAGACCGTGGCAAATTTGCCACACTTCTTAAAATAATCGGCTGAAAACGCCGTTGCGAGCGGTTTTTTCAGCGCGTCGGCGGGAATTGCATGCCTTCAAGCCACGGACACCGCACCGGCGATCACGCGCACGCGCGACGCCGATCCGGCTGCGATGACGCGCCGCCACGCAAAAAAATCAACGCGCAAACGCAATGCATGCGCGCGCATTTTATTTTTTGCGTACGCATCGCGTGCCGCAACGTGCGTGTCGTTCCATCATCGCGTGATCCGTTTCGATGACGTGCGCGATGTCTGCAGCGCGGTGTGCGCGACATTTTTTTCACGCGCGTTCAGGCGGGACGCCCGGCAATTTTTGATCGCGCGCACCGGCGCGGCGTGTCAGCGCGGCGCGCGGCGGCCGGTGCGGCGCCGACGACCGCGCGGTGACGCCCGTCTGCACGCGCGGGGCAGGCGCAGGAAAATTACAAAAAATCAAAGACTTACTGTGAGGTTCGCCAGGGGAGTCGGCGCGGGAGTGTGATGCGGGCGGACCGCATGCGCGCTGCGGATCGGCGAAAAACGGGAGGGTCTGTTACGTCTTGGTGCGCTGGAAATGCAGACGGGAGCCGGGAGACCCGGCTCCCGTTCTTTTTAACTACTTACTTCTTTTTCTTGGCAGCTTTCTTCTTGGCGGCTTTTTTCTTCGCCATAGTCATCTCCTGACGTAGTTGAGATAGGCCATACAGTGCAGCCTCTACTCTTACCCATGCATCGCATCACTGCGTTACTGCGTATCGTGCGCTTCGGGTCATCACCACTTCTAAAGACCTGAAACGATCAACACGGCTTGACAACCGCACCAACGCAACACTTGGTGAATCAATTCTATGCCATCGCTTGAAAAAAATGCAACAGTTTTGTGCGTGCATACAACACCGGGCAACTTCCTGCCGGTGATCGGGATGGCGTGCAGCGTGCCGCCGGATCGCGACCATGCCGCCGGCATGCGCCGCCGCGAGACCACCGCGCGCCGCGGTGGCGGCATCGGGTGTGTCGCAGTTCACGGCAGCGTGCGTTCGTCCGCCAGGAGTTGCGCCACGGTCTCGCGTGCGCGCACCACGTGCACGCGGTCGCCGTCGACGATCGCTTCGGCGGCGCGCGGGCGCGTGTTGTAGTTGGAACTCATGCTCATGCCGTACGCGCCGGCGGACAGCACCGCCAGCAGGTCGCCCTCGGCCAGCGCCAGTGCGCGGTCGCGCCCGAGGAAGTCACCGCTCTCGCAGACCGGGCCGACGATCTCGAAACGGCGGCGCGCTCCCTCCCGCGGGCGTACCGGCACGATCTCGTGCCACGCGTCGTACAGCGCCGGCCGCATGAGGTCGTTCATCGCCGCGTCCACCACCGCGAATTCGCGGTCGGCGCCGCGCTTCAGCACTTCCACGCGAGTCAGCAGCACGCCCGCGTTGCCGACCAGCGCGCGGCCGGGTTCCACCAGCAGGGTCTCCGGGCGCGCGCCGAACGCGTCCCCCAGCGCGCGCACGTAGCGCCGCACGTCGGGTGGCGTTTCGTCGCGGTAGCGGATGCCGAGACCCCCGCCGACATCGATGTGGGCGAGCGGCCCGCCGTCGGCCGCCACCTCGTCGGCCAGCGCGAGGACTTTTTGCACTGCAGCGACGAAGGGTTCGAGCTCGGTCAACTGCGAGCCGATGTGGCAGTCGATGCCGGTGACGCGCAGGCCCGGCAGTTTCCGGGCCTCGCGGTAGAGCGACCGCGCGTCCGCGAAGGGCACGCCGAACTTGTTTTCCTTGAGGCCGGTGGCGATGTAGGGATGCGTCTTGGCGTCGACGTCGGGATTCACGCGCAGACTGACGCGCGCTTCGCGCCCGGCGGCCTGCGCCCGCTGCGACAGCCGCAGAAGCTCGCTGCGGGACTCGACGTTGAAGCACAGGATGTCGGCCTGGATCCCCGCGTCGATTTCGGCGGTGGTCTTGCCCACGCCGGAGAACACCACCTTGCGGCAGTCGCCGCCGGCCGCCTGCACCCGCGCGAGTTCGCCGCCGGACACGATGTCGAAACCGCTGCCCAGCCGGGCGAGCACGCCGAGCACGCCCAGGTTGGGGTTGGCCTTGACGGCGTAGCACACGAGGTGCGGGCGCGCGCCGAACGCGGTGTCGAAGGCGCGCCAGGCGGCCTCGATCGCCGCGCGCGAATACACGTAGCAGGGCGTGCCGAGGTCGGCGGCGATGCGCGCGAGCGGCACATCCTCGGCGTGCAACTCGCCGCCGCGGAGGGCGAAGGCGGTCACTTGGCCGGGTCGGCGGGGGTTGCGGGAGCCGGCGCCGCCGGTACGACGGCGGGCGCCGCCGGCGCTGATTTCGGCGCGGGCTTGGACTCGGGCAGGTACAGGCCGCCCTTGTTGCCGCAGCCGGCGAGCGCCAGCCCGAACAGGAGCGCGATCAGGACGGTGAGGAAGGCGGAACGCATGGGGGTAACCGGTGAAAACAGTCGAAGAATGTTAGCACGCAGGCTGTGCGCCAGCGCCAGCGGAATGGGCCACCGAGGCGCTTGAAACGAGAAAACAATGGAACCACAGAGACACAGAGACACGGAGGAAAACAAAAGAACTCTCGGTGGCCGTGGCGGTTGCTTTTCTCCGTGTCTCTGTGTCTCTGTGGTTCAAACCTGCTGTTGATTCCCCCGGCACCGGGGGCTCAATCCGCCGCCAGTCGCGCGCTTTCGGCCTCGATCCACGCTTCTGCCTGCGCGGTGAGCTGCGCGGCGTTGAGGCCCTCCGGCGCGATCGCCGGGCCGATGCTGACGGTGATGGTGCCGGGGTACTTGATGAAGGCGTTCTTGCGCCACACGCGGCCGGCGTTGTGCGCGACCGGCACCACCAGTGCCTGCGCGTGCAGCGCCATGGCGGCGCCGCCCGGGTGGTAGGGCCGGCGCGCGCCGACGGCGACCCGGGTGCCTTCGGGAAACACGATGATCCAGAAGCCGCGCCGGAGGCGGTCCCTGCCGTCGGCCAGGAGCTTGCGCATCGCGCGCAGCGCGCTGCCGCGATTGATGGCGATCGGCGCGAGCATGGCCAGCCCCCAGCCGAAGAACGGGATCCACAGCAGCTCGCGCTTCATGACCCACACCTGCGGCGGAAAAATCACCTGATAGGCGAGCGTTTCCCACGCGGACTGGTGCTTGGACAGGATGACCGCGGGCCGCTCCGGCAGGTGCTCGCGTCCGAGTACGCGGTAGCGGATGCCGCACAGGCCGGTGGCCGCCGCGGTCATGATGCGCGACCACTGCGTGATGATGCGGTAGCGCAGGCGCAGCGGCAGCGGGAAGGTCAGCAGCGAGAGGATCGCGAACGGCGGCGTGATGGCGATCCACAGCAACGCGTAGGCGCAGGAGCGCAGCAAGGCCGGCAGCCAGGCGCCGGCCGGCGCGGGCGCAGGCTTATCCTTATCCATTATCCAATGACGAGGGTGGCCGCCGCCGCGAGGTCGGCGGCCGTGCGCGTGCCGGGCGGCAGCGAGCCGTCCGCCAGCGTCTGCCGGCCCTTGCCGGTGAGTACCAGGATGGGGGCGGCGCCGACGGCCGCCCCGGCCTGCAGGTCGCGCAGCGAGTCGCCGATGCTGGGTACCCCCTTCAGGTCGGCGCCGAAGCGGTGGGCGATGTCGACGAACAATCCGGGTTTCGGTTTGCGGCAGGTGCAGTCGGCTTCCTGCGCGTGCGGGCAGTAGAAAACGGCGTCGATGCGCGCGCCCACATGCGCCGCCGCCTTGTGCATCTTGTCGTGGATGGCGTTCAGCGTCGGCATGTCGAGCAGGCCGCGGCTGACGCCCGACTGGTTGGTGGCGACGACCACGCGGTAGCCCGCCTGGTTCAGGCGCGCGATGGCCTCGAGGCTGCCCGGGATCGGCTTCCATTCGTCCGGGCGCTTGATGAAGTCCGCGCTGTCGATGTTGATGACGCCGTCGCGGTCGAGAATGATCAACTTCATGGGTAATGGGTAATGGGTAATGGGTAATGGGTGATGGGAGAGGGAGGGCTGGGCGTAGGCGGTTTCCCATTACCCATCACCCATTACCCATCACCCCGCTTCAGGCGGCCAGCTTGGAGAGGTCCGCCACGCGGTTCATCTCGCGGCGCAGGTCGGCCAGCAGCGCGAGGCGGTTGCGGCGCAGCGCCGGATCCTCGGCGTTGACCATCACCGCGTCGAAGAACGCGTCCACCGGGCCCTTGAGCACGGCGAAGGCCTGCAGGTAGCCGGTGTAGTCACCACGGTCGAACAGCGGGGTGGCGCGCGCCGCCGCCGTTTGCAGTGCCGCGAACAGCGCTTTCTCCGCGGGCTCCACCAGCGCGGCGGCGTCGGTGCGAGTGAAGGCGTCGCCCTTGGCCTCGGCCTGCTTCAGGATGTTCACCACGCGCTTGTTCGCCGCCGCGAGGCTCTCGGCTTCCGCCAGCCCGGCGAAGGCGCGCACGGCGGCGAGCTGTTTCGGCACGGCATCGAGCCGCGCCGGCCGCAGCGACAGCACGGCTTCGGTCTCGTTGGCGGAAAAACCTTCGTCGCGCAGCGTCCCGCGCAGCCGTTCGTGGACGAACTGTTCGAGTTCGGCCTGTTTGGCGCCGACCAGGCCGGCCGGAAACGCCGCGAAGGCGGCGCGGACCAGTTCGGGCAGCGGCACGGCGAGACCGCCGTCCACCAGCATGCGCACCACGCCCAGCGCGTGCCGGCGCAGCGCGAAGGGATCCTTGTCGCCGGTCGGCTGCTGGCCGATGCCGAACAGGCCCGCCAGCGTCTCCAGCTTGTCGGCGAGCGCCACGGCGGTCGCGACCGCGCCGGTCGGCAGCGCGTCTCCCGCGAACCGCGGCTGGTAGTGCTGGCGGATCGCGTCCGCGACCGCCGCGTCCTCGCCGTCGGCCAGCGCGTAATAGCGGCCCATGATGCCCTGCAGTTCGGGAAACTCGCCGACCATGTTGGTGACGAGATCGGCCTTCGCGAGCAGGGCGGCGCGGTCCGCCTGTGCCGGATCGGCGCCGAGCATCCGCGCGATGGCGGTGGCGAGCGTGCGCACGCGCGCGATGCGCTCGCCCTGGCTGCCGAGCTTGTTGTGGTAGACGACGTTCGCCAGCTGAGGCACGCGGTCGGCGAGCCGAGTTTTCTGGTCGGTCTCGAAGAAGAAACGGGCGTCCGCCAGCCGCGGGCGGATCACGCGCTGGTTGCCTTCGATGATGGTGCGCGGGTCCGCCAGTTGCATGTTGCTGACGATCAGGAAGCGATTGCTCAGCTGGCCGGTGGCGTCGAACAGCGGGAAGTACTTCTGGTTCGCGCGCATGGTCAGGATCAGGCATTCCGGCGGCACCGCCAGAAACTCCGCGTCGAAAGCGCCCGCGTAGACGGCCGGCTGTTCGACCAGCGCGGTGACCTCGTCGAGCAGCGGCGCGACGTCGGCCTCATTCCCCAGCGAAGCACCGAGGGCGGCGGCCTGCGCGCGCAACTGGCGCTCGATCTCGGCCCGGCGGACCGTGAAGGAGGCGGTGACCTTGCCGTGCGCGGCGAGCGTGTCTTCATAGGCCTCGGCGGCCGGCACTTCGATGTCGCGCACGCCCTGGAAGCGGTGGCCGTGCGTGACGCGGCCGGCGGCAAGGCCCAGCACCGAGACCGGCACGATCTCCTCGCCATGCAGCGCGAGCAGGCTGTGGGCGGGGCGCACGAAGTGCACGGTGGTGATGCCGTCGGCGAGCTGATAGCCCATGACTTTCGGGATCGGCAGTTTCGCGAGGGCTTCCGTGAGCGCCGCCTGCAGGCCCACGGCGAGGGACACACCCTTGGCGATGCCGCGGTACACAAGCTGCTCGGCCTTGCCGTCGGACTCGCGTTCGAGGGTCGCCGGATCGACGTGGCCGAGTTGCTTCGCGGCCAGCTTTTTCAGCAGTGCGGGCGTGGGTTGGCCGTCCTTGAGGCCGACCGCGACGGGCATCAGCTTTTCCGTGAAAGCCTGGTCGGCGGCGACGGCCCGCACGTTGGCAATGCGCACCGCCAACCGGCGCGGCGTGCAGAAGGGGGTGACTGCGGCCTCCGCGTCCAGAAGCTGGCGGGCGTTCAGGCCCTCGGTGATGCCCTGCGCGAACGCCTCGCCCAGCCGCTGCAGGGCCTTGGGCGGCAGTTCTTCGGTGAACAGTTCGACGAGCAACGGCTTCATGCGGGCGCCTGTTCGGTGAGCGCCGCCTGCAGGGCCTGGAGGTCAATGCCCAGCCCGGCCAGCTGCGCGGGCGGCGACAGCGGGAAGCCGGCCCGCACCCGCGAATCGAAGTAAGCCTGCGACACCGCGCGCGCGAGGTTGCGGATGCGCCCGATGTAGGCGGCGCGCTCGGTCACCGAGATCGCGCCGCGGGCATCCAGCAGGTTGAAGCAGTGGGCGGCCTTCAGCACGCGCTCGTATGCGGGCAGCGCGAGCCTGGCCGCGATCAGGCGCTTCGCCTCGGCCTCGTGGTCCGCGAAATGCCGAAACAGCATCGCCGCGTCCGACTGTTCGAAGTTGTAGGTCGACTGCTCGACCTCGTTCTGGTGGTAGACATCGCGGTAGAACAGCTTGCCGTTGGCGCCCTGCGTCCACACGAGGTCGAACACGTTCTCCACGCCCTGCAGATACATCGCGAGGCGTTCGAGGCCGTAGGTGATTTCACCGGTGATCGGCTTGCAGTCGATGCCGCCGACCTGCTGGAAGTAGGTGAACTGCGTCACTTCCATGCCGTCCAGCCACACTTCCCAGCCGAGGCCCCAGGCGCCGAGCGTGGGGTTTTCCCAGTCGTCCTCGACGAAGCGGATGTCGTGGACCTTGGGATCGACCCCGATCGCGGCCAGCGAGCCGATGTAGAGATCGAGGATGTCCGGCGGCGAGGGTTTGAGCACCACCTGGTACTGGTAGTAGTGCTGCAGGCGGTTGGGGTTGTCGCCGTAGCGGCCGTCCTTGGGCCGGCGCGAGGGCTGCACGTAACCGGCCCGCCACGGTTCGGGTCCCAGCGCGCGCAGGAAGGTCGCCGTATGCGAGGTGCCGGCGCCGACCTCCATGTCGTACGGCTGCAGCAGCGCGCAGCCATGCCCCGCCCAGTAGCGTTCGAGCGTGAGGATGAGGTCTTGAAAGGTCAGCATGCGCGGGGCGGTTCGGACGGCAGGGCCGCGCATTTTAACCGGCTCCCCACTGCCGGGGGCGTTCTTACGCCCGCCGGCGCCAGCTGCAGGCCGCAACGAGCAACAGGCACAGCACCAGCGTGGGGGCGTTGCCCGTGCGCACGAAGGGCGTTGCGCCTGCGTAGCCCTGCACCCTTGCTTCGATGATGGCGGTTTCGAACTCCGGCGCTTCCGCCACCACCCGTCCGCGCGGGTCGATGACGGCGGTCATGCCCGTGTTGGTGGCCCGCAGCATGGGGCGCCCCGCTTCCAGCGCGCGCGCCTGCGAGATCTGCAGGTGCTGGCGGGGCGCGATCGAGCGGCCGAACCAGGCCACGTTGCTGACGTTGACCAGCATCGTCGCCTCTGGAAGCTGGCGGATGATTTCCTCGCCGAACACGTCTTCGTAGCAGATGTTGACCGCGACGCGCTCGCCGGCGACGGCGAGCGGACGCTGGTCCGGACCGCCGCGCGAAAAGTCCTGCAGCGGGATGGCGAGCACCGACACGATCCAGCCCAGCACCGGCCGCAGCGGGATGAACTCGCCGAAGGGCACCAGGTGATCCTTGCGGTAGGTCTGCGTCGGCGCCGCGCCGTACGACAGCACGCTGTTGTAGTACTCGCGCGGGTTTTCGCCATGCTCGGGCATGCCGACCAGCACGTCGCCGTTGCGCGCGATAGCCACGGCACGCAATCGTTCAAGGTACTGCGGCGGGACCTCGCGTTTGAACATCGGCAGCGCGGTTTCCGGCAGCACGATCAGGCGCCCGCGGCTTTTTTCCACCAGCCCGAGATAGGCGTTCAGCGTTGCCCTCGCCTGCTCGGGCCGCCACTTCAGGTCCTGCGCGACGTTGCCCTGGAGCAGGCTGACGTCGACCGGCGCGCCGTGCGGGACAGTCCATTCGATCGTGTGCAGGAGCATGCCGCCGGCCCAGACGAGCACGAGTGGGGCGACGGGCGCGAGGCGGGCGGCGGTCGAGGCGGAGGCGCGGGGCACGACGGTGGCGATGACCGCCGCCGTGAACGCGGTGAGGAAGGTCACCCCGTACAGGCCGGTGACGGGGGCGTAGCCGGCAAGCGGGCTGTCGGGAATCTGCGAGTAGCCGAGGGCGATCCAGGGAAAGCCGGTGAAGATCCAGCCGCGCACCCACTCGGCGAGCGTCCAGGCGGCAGCGATCGCCAGCGCCCGCAGGAGCCAGTGGCGTTCCCGCCAGCGCCACGCGCAGGCGACGACGATGGCCGGCGCGAGGGCGAGGAAGGCGCAGAACAGGAAGGTGAAGAAGGCGGCGACGGGCAGCGGCATCTGGCCGAAATCGTGCAGGCTGACGTAAACCCACGACACCCCGGTCAGGAAGTAGCCGAGGCCGAAGCTGAACCCGCGCAGGGCCGCCACGCGCGCGGCAGGGGCGCGGCTGGCGAGCCACAGCAGGGTGGCCAGCGTGACGATGGGCAGCGGAAACGCGCCGAAGGGCGCGAAGCCGGCGACCGTGACCGCGCCGAGCGCCGCGCAGATGAGCGTCGTGGCGGACGGAACGCCGCGTCGCCAGTGCGGGCCGCTCACGTCCGCGGCGCCGGCGGTTTTTTCTCGACCAGCAGCAGGTGCAGCCGCCGGCTGTCCGCCCGCAGCACCTTGACCGTCAGCGTGTCGAAGGCGAACTGCTCGCCGCGCTTGGGCATGCGCCCAAGCTTGGACAGCACCAGCCCGCCGACGGTGTCGTAGTCCTTCGCCTTGTAGCGCGTGCCCAGCGCCTTGTTGAACTCGGCGATCTCGGCGGTCGCCTTGACGCGGAAGGCGCCGCCTTTTTCGGGGATGAGGGCGTCGGCCGGTTCGTCGAAGTCGTATTCGTCCTCGATGTCGCCGACGATCTGTTCCAGCACGTCCTCGATGGACACGAGCCCGGCGACGCCGCCGTACTCGTCCACCACGATCGCCATGTGGTTGCGGTTGGAACGGAAGTCCTTCAGCAGCACGTTCAGTCGCTTGGACTCGGGGATGAAGACCGCCGGGCGCAGCATGTCGCGCAGATTGAATTCCTCTTCGCCCGCGTAGTAGCGCAGCAGGTCCTTGGCGAGCAGGATGCCGATCACGTCGTCCTTGTGCTCGCCGATCACCGGAAAGCGCGAGTGCCCGGTCTGGATCACCTGCGGGATGAACTGGTCGGGTGCTTCCTTGACGTCGATCACGTCCATCTGCGCGCGCGGCACCATGATGTCGCGCGCGGCGAGCTCGGAAACCTGCATCACGCCCTCGATCATCGCCAGCGCGTCGGCGTCGAGCAGGTTGCGCTCGAAGGCGGAACGCAGCAGCGTCACGAGCTGCTCGCGGTCCTCGGGCTCGCGCATGATCAGCGCGCCGAGGCGCTCGAGCAGGGTGGGTTTGTGGGGGGTGTCGCTCATGAAGACGGGGAATCGGAAATGGGGAATGGGGAATGGGAAAGCACAGGCAGGGACCGGCCTGCGCCGGCACTGCTTTTTGACTTCCGATTCCCCATTTCCGATTTCCTATTCACCGGATTGGTAGGGATCGGCAAAACCCAGCCGCGCCAGGATTTTCCGCTCGCGGGTCTCCATGCGTTCCGCCGCAGCGGTGCGGACGTGGTCGTAGCCCTGCAGGTGCAGCGTGCCGTGCACGACGAGGTGCGCGACGTGGGCCTCGAAAGTCTTGCCCTGCGCGCGGGCCTCCGCGGCGATGACCGGCGCGCACAGCACGAGGTCGCCGGTCACCCGGGGGCGTTGCGTGTACGGAAACGACAGCACGTTGGTGGCGGTGTCGCGGCGGCGGTAGCGCCGGTTGAGCGCGCGGCCTTCGGCGCGGCCGACCACGCGCAGCGTGATGGCGGCGTCGCGCGCGAGCGCCGCGTGCACCCAGCGGCGGAGCCGGGCAGTGGACGGCAGCGCGGCGCTGCGGACGGCATTCTGCACGCTCAGCTCAAGCCGGTGCGCGGTCGGCCGGGCGCGTGGCGTCTTGCCCGCCGGTGGTTTTTTTCGTTTCGCGGTCGTAGGCATTGACGATACGTTGGACGAGGGGATGGCGCACCACGTCGGTGGACTGGAAATGGGTGAAGGCCACGCCGCGCACGCGCCGGAGGACGCGCTCGGCCTCGATCAGCCCCGAGCGCTGGTGGCGTGCGAGGTCGATTTGCGTGACGTCGCCGGTCACCACGGCCTTGGCGCCGAAGCCCAGCCGCGTGAGGAACATCTTCATCTGTTCCGGCGTCGTGTTCTGCGCCTCATCGAGGATGATGAAGGCGTTGTTGAGCGTGCGACCGCGCATGTAGGCGAGCGGGGCGATCTCGATCGCGTTGCGGTCGAACATGCGCGCGACGCGGTCGTAGCCCATCAGATCGTAGAGCGCGTCGTAGAGCGGCCGCAGGTACGGGTCCACCTTCTGCGCGAGGTCGCCGGGCAGGAAGCCCAGCCGCTCGCCGGCCTCCACCGCGGGCCGCACCAGCACGATGCGCTTCACCTCGTCGCGCTCCAGCGCATCGACCGCGCAGGCCACGGCCAGGTAGGTCTTGCCGGTGCCGGCGGGGCCGATCGCGAAGGTGATGTCGTGCTTCGCGATCTGCTTGAGGTACAGCGTCTGGCGCGGCGTGCGGCCGCGCAGGTCGGGACGGCGCGTGCGCAGGTCCGGGCCGGGGGCGGCGGCGGGCGCATCCTCCGCGGCATGGCCCCGGCTGCCGGGCGCCTTGAATTCCGCGAGCCCCAGTTGCACGTCCTCGGGCGACAGCGTGCGCCGCGCCTGGCGGTAGAGGGTCTGCAGGGCGGTGGTGGCGACCTTGGTGCGGGCCGGCTCGCCGCGCACCGAAAACCGCGCGCCGCGCCGCGCGATCGCCACATTGAGCGTGGTCTCCAGCGCGCGCAGATTTTCGTCGAGCGCCCCGCACAGGTTGGCGAGCCGCTGGTTGTCCACCGGCGTGAAACTGAATTCGACGGCCTTCACGCGCAGGCAGGCATCGTAGCGGGCACCGACACGACTTCGCCGCGCAGCGTGTGCGCGACCGCGGCGGTGATGGTGACGTCTGCGAAGGTGCCGATCAGGCGCGCATCGCCCGCGAAGTTGACCACCCGGTTGTGCGTGGTGCGACCCGCCAGCTCGCGTGGATTTTTCTTCGCCGCGCCTTCCACCAGCACCCGCTGGCGACTGCCGACCATCGCCCGGCGGTAGTCCTGCGCGAGCGCTTCGATCCGCGCCTGCAGGCGCGCGAGGCGCGCGAGCTTCACCTCGTGCGGGGTGTCGTCGGCGAGCGCGGCGGCGGGCGTGCCGGGCCGCGGGCTGTAGAGGAAGCTGTAGCTGTCGTCGAAGCGCACGTCCTCGATCAACTGCATCGTCTGCTCGAAATCCGCGTCGGTCTCGCCGGGGAAGCCGATGATGAAATCGGACGTCACGGTCGCGTCGGGACGCGCCGCGCGCAGGCGGCGCACGATGGATTTGTACTCGAGCGCGGTATAGCCGCGTTTCATCGCCGCCAGCACGCGGTCGGAACCCGATTGCACCGGCAGGTGCACGTGGGATGCGAGCCGGGGCAGGCGCGCGTGCGCTTCGATCAGCCGCGGGGTGAACTCCTTGGGGTGCGAGGTCGTGTAGCGCAGGCGTTCGAGGCCGGGAATCTCGCACACGTACTCGAGCAGCAGCGCGAAATCAGCCGGCGTGTTGTTGTCCACCGACCCATGCCAGGCGTTGACGTTCTGGCCCAGCAGCGTCACTTCCCGCACGCCTTGCGCCGCGAGCTCGGCGACCTCGGTCAGCACGTCGTCGAGTGGCCGCGAGACTTCCTCGCCGCGGGTATAGGGCACGACGCAGAAGCTGCAGTACTTGCTGCAGCCTTCCATGATGGACACGAAGGCGCTGCCGCCGTTGGCATGCCTGCGCGCGGGCGGCAGATGGTCGAACTTTTCGATCTCGGGAAACGCGATGTCCACCTGCGGGAGGCCGGTGGCGCGCCGCGCATCGATCAACTGCGGCACGCGGTGCAGGGTCTGCGGGCCGAACACGACGTCCACATACGGCGCGCGGGCCACGATCGTCGCGCCCTCCTGGCTCGCCACGCAGCCGCCCACGCCGATGATCAGTCCGCGCTTGTGTTGTTTCAGGTGCTTTACGCGGCCGAGACTGTGGAACACCCTTTCCTGGGCGTTCTCGCGCACCGAGCAGGTGTTGAAGAGCAGGATGTCGGCGTCCTCGGGCGTGGCGGCCGGTTCGGCGCCGTAGGCCGCCCGCAGGACGTCGGCCAGCTTGTCCGAGTCATAGACATTCATCTGGCAGCCGAACGTCCGCACGTAGTACTTGGGTGCGGTCATTTCGACGTGAACCAGGGTTCCAGCCGCGCGCGCTCGTCGGGTTTCAGGATGTAGATCTTGCTGACCTGGCCCATGCTGACCGTATAGATGACGTCCATCTTGTTCGTCGGGATTTGTCCATGGACGATCATGCGGTTGTGCTGGTCGTAGATCACCGCGCCCGGGGTCAGTTGCACGACGTGGTCGTTCAGCTTCGCGAAGGGCATCTGCATGCCGCCCTGCAGCGTGCCGCGCCGCCCGGTCGGCGGCAGCAGCCGCAGGCCGCCAAGGATCTGCCCGATCGGGGCATCGTTCACCTTGGGCGGCGGCGGCGGAATCTTGATGGTGACGATCGTCGTCGGATTTTGGTCCGCGGCGCCCGCCAGGGCGGTGAAACCGGCTATGGCGAGCAGGATCAGTAGTCTGAGAGGCATGCCAAGGACTATACCGGATGCCGTCCGCATGAGCGTTACCCCTTGAAAATCAACAGCCTGGTGACCGGTTACGGAGGGGCGCCGTGGCGGGGGCGGCAGCGGAGAAACCGGCGCTGGGGCAGGGCGGTTTCCGTCGAATCGGTGGTGGCCAGTCAGGGATTTGAACCCCGGACCAACGGATTATGATTCCGCTGCTCTAACCACTGAGCTAACTGGCCACGCGAGGCGCGGACTTTAGGGAGGGGGGGTATTTTTGTCAAGCTGGACACGGAGTTAGCGCACTTTTGAGGTGGCCGGGAAGGACCCCAACGCTCATCGGCGGAGGCGTGCCACCGGGCGGCCATTTTCCCTGTCCGCGCGGGAACCGCCCTACACTCCCGCGCATCTATGAATCGCATGCAACACACGGACACGATCATCGTCGGCGGCGGTCTGGTCGGCAGCGCATTGGCGCTGGCGCTGGCGGCTGCCGGCCTGCGTGTTGCCCTGGTCGAACCCACTCCGCCCGCCGCCGCCACGGGCTGGGACGCGCGCGTCTACGCGCTCTCCCCGGGCAGCCGGGCCTGGCTCGAGACACTGGGCGTGTGGGCGCGGATTCCCGCCGACCGCATCGGGGTGATCGATGCGATGCGGGTGCATGGCGATGATCCGCACGCGCGCCTCGGCTTCGACAGCTACGACGGTGGCCTGGCCGCGCTCGCCTATACGGTCGAGCATCACACGCTGCAGTCGGCGCTGTGGGCCTGCGTGCAGGCGTATGCCGGGGGCGACGGCGCCATCGCGGTTCGCGCGGGCGCCGCGCCGCGCGCGCTCGAGATCGGCGCGGAGCAGGCGGTACTGACGTTCGACGGCGAAGACACACTGCGTGCGGCGCTGGTGGTGGGTGCCGACGGCCTGCATTCATGGACGCGCGAGGCGTCCGGCCTGGCGGCGACGGTCACGCCGTACGGCCAGCAGGCGATCGTCGCGAATTTCGCCGCGGCGCAGCCGCACCGCGGGCTGGCCCTGCAGTGGTTCCGCCCCGACGGCGTGCTCGCGCTGCTGCCGATGCCGGGCGACCGCGTGTCCGCGGTGTGGTCGATCGAGGACGACGAAGCGGCGCGGCTGCTCGCGCTGGCGCCAGACGCCTTCGCGCGGGCCGTGGCGGATGCGGCGCAGGGGGCGCTGGGCACGCTGACGCCCGTCACGCCGCCGCGCGCGCTGCCGCTGGCGCTCGTGCGTGTGCCGCGCCTGGTGGCGCCGCGCGTGGCGCTGGCC
>JBOIEQ010000108.1:0-14655 GCA_050741255.1 Burkholderiales bacterium
ATCGTGAGGGGTGAGGCGTGAGGGGTGAGGGGAATCGGGCGCTGGCGTACTTCAGGTACCCGTAAGCGCGTTACCCGCTAATCTCCCGTCCATCGTCTTTCGGTTTCCCCCTCACGCCTCTCCCCTCACCCCTTACCCATGTCTCTCTTCAACACCCGCATCACCGAGCTCTACGGCATCCGCCTGCCCGTCATCGGCAGCGGGCTCATGTGGCTCGCCACGCCGGAATACGTGGCCGCGCTCGGCAACGCCGGCATCATGGGCTTCATGACGGCCGCCAGCTTCAAGGACGTGCCGGCGCTGCGCGCGGGCATCAAACGCTGCCGCGAACTCGCCCCCGGCAAGCCCTTCGGCGTCAACATCATGATTCGCGTCAGTCGCGACGGCACCGACCGTGTCACGCCTTACATCGACGCGGTGATCGAGGAAGGCGTGCGTTTCGTCGAAACCGCCGGCAATAATCCCGAGGCCTACATCCGGCGCATGAAGGATGCGGGCATCAAGGTGCTGCACAAGGTGCCGGGCGTGCGCTACGCGAAGAAGGCCGAGTCGCTGGGCGCGGATGCCGTCACCGTGATCGGCTCCGAGGCCGGCGGCCATCCCGGCGTCGAGCCGGTCGGCACCATGGTCATGGCCGCGGCCGCCGCGAAGAGCGTGAAGATCCCGCTGATCGTCGCCGGCGGCCTCGGCACCGGCGCGCAACTCGTCGCCGCGCTCGCGCTCGGCGCGGACGGCATCGCCATGGGCACGCGTTTTCTCGTGTCCGAGGAGATCTGGGCGCACCGCCGCTACAAGGAACGCCTGGTCGCCGCGACCGAACTGGATACCACGCTGCTGCTGCAGTCCATGCGCAACACGCAGCGCGCGCTGAAGACCGACCATACCGCGATGATCCAGCAACTGGAAAAAGACCAGCCCGGCAACACCGAGGCCATGCTCCCGCACATCATGGGCACGGTCGGGCGCAAGGCTTACGAAACCGGCGAGTATGAGAAAGCCATGCTGTCGGTCGGCCAGGGCGTGATCTTCGCGGACAAAATCGAACCGCTGGCCGCCATCGTCGACCGCCTGGAGGAAGAAGCCCGCGTATCGATGAACCGGCTCGACGGCCTGTACAACCGCCCGGAAATACCGTGGGCGGAAAAGAAACTCGCGTAGCCTGTCCAAAACCGAGGGGAACACATGAACATCACGAACCGCACCTGGACGCCCTTGCTGACGGGAATTTTCTGCAGCGTCGCCGCAACCGCCGCGTGGGCCCAGGCCTTTCCGAGCAAGACCGTGCGCCTCGTCGTGCCCTTTGCGGCCGGCGGCTCCACCGACATCGTGGCGCGGACGGTCTCCGCGCGGCTGACCGAGATGTGGGGACAGACCGTGGTGGTGGACAACCGCGCGGGCGGCGGTACGGTCATCGGCACCGAGATCGTGGCGAAATCCCCGCCCGACGGCTACACCCTGCTGGTGACCCCTGCGCCCTTCACCGTCAATCCGAGCCTGCTGAAGAAGCTGCCGTACGACGCGCTGAACGACTTCACGCCCATCGTCCTGATCAACACCACGCCGCTGGTCGTCGTGGTCAATCCCAGCGTGCCGGCGAAATCGATCAAGGAACTGATCGCGTTGGCGAAGGCGAGGCCCGGTAAACTCAACTTCGGCTCGTCGGGCACCGGCGGTTCCAACCACCTGGCCGGCGAGCTGTTCAACGCGATGGCCGGCGTGAAGATGGTGCATATCCCGTACAAGGGCAACGCCCCCGCGCTCGTCGATCTCGTCGGCGGCCACGTCGACCTCCTGTTCAACGGGCTGACCTCGGCGTTCGCGCTGATCAAGGGCGACAAGATCCGGGCGCTGGCGGTGACCAGCCGGGAACGTTCGCCGGCCATGCCGGAACTCCCCACCGTCTCGGAATCCGGGCTCAAGGGTTTCGAAGCCGTGGCCTGGAACGGGCTGTCCGGACCGGCGAAGCTGCCGCGCGAAATCGTCACCCGGGTCAACGCCGACGTGGTCAAGATCGTCAGCCAGCCCGAGCTCCGGGAACGCCTGAAAGCCGAGGGCTCAGATCCGGTCGGCAGCACGCCCGAACAGTACGCCGCCTTCCTGCGCGAGGAGATCGCCAAATGGGCCAAAGTCATCAAGCTCGCGAACGTGCAGGCCGAATAAAAATGAGGTTGAGCCTGCGCGCGCTGCTGCTCCTCTGTGCCGCCGGTTCCGCGACCGCGCAGACCTATCCGGCCAAGCCGATCCGCATCGTCGTTCCTTTTACCGCGGGCGGCCCCTCCGACATCGTCGCGCGCACGGTCGGCCAGAAACTGTCCGAGGCCTGGGGCCAGCCGGTCGTGGTGGACAACCGCGCCGGCGCCGGCGGCGCCATCGGCACCGAGTTCGTGGCCCGCGGCCCGAGCGATGGCTACCAGCTCCTGCACGGCACCATCGGCGGACTGGCCGTCGCCATGAGCCTGCAGCCCAACCGCGGCTACGACACCCTGCGCGATTTCGCGCCCGTCACGCAGACGGTCACGGTGACGAATTTCCTCGTGGTTCACCCCACCGTGCCCGCGAAAAGCATCAAGGAACTGCTCGCGCTCGCGAAAGCCGCGCCCGGCCGTCTCAATTACGCGTCCTCCGGCGCCGGCACCGGGCCCCATCTCGCCGGCGAGCTGCTGAAGTACATGGGCGGCGTCAACCTCGTGCATGTCCCGTACAAGGGCAGCGCGCCCGCGCTCACCGCCATCCTCTCCGGTGAACTAGACGTGAATTTCGAGAACGGCCTGCTCGTCATGCCGCACCTGCGCGCCGGCAAGCTGCGGCCGCTCGGCGTGACCGGCGCGCAGCGCTCCAGGCTGCTGCCCGAGGTGCCGGCGATCGCGGAAACCCTGCCCGGTTACAACGCGAGCGGCTGGTACGGGCTGGTCGCACCCGCGGCCACGCCGAAGGACATCCTGGCGAAACTCAACGTGGAAGTCGTGCGCATCCTGCGCCTGCCCGAAGTGTCCGATCGACTCGCGGCACAGGGTGCTGAGCCCATTGCCAACACCCCCGATGAATTCGGTGCGTTCATCCGCAGCGAGATCGACAAATGGGCGAAGCTGGTGAAAGCCGCCAACATGAGAGCCGAATGATGAAACTCATCCGCCGTACCCCCAGCGTCCTGTTCGCTGCCGTTATCGCCGCCCTCGCCACGCCGACGGCGGCGCAGACCTATCCCTCGAAGCCCATCCGCATCATCGTGCCGTTTCCCGCCGGCGGTCCGACGGACATCGTGGCGCGCACGATCGCCCAGAAGATGACCGAAGCGTGGGGCCAGCCCGCCATCGTCGACAACCGCGGCGGACTCGGCGGCGGGCTCGGCACCGAGCAGGCGGCGAAAGCGCCGCCCGACGGCTACACGCTGCTGATGGGCACCATCGGCGGGCTCGCCGTGGCCATGAGCCTCGTGCCTAACCGCGGCTACGACACACTGAAGGATTTCGCGCCCGTCACGCAGGCGGTCACCGTCACCAACATCCTCGTCACGCATCCCGCGCTGCCGGTGAAGAGCGTGAAGGAACTGCTCGCGCTGGCGAAGGCACGGCCGGGCGCGCTCAATTACGCGACCTCCGGCGCGGGCACCGTCACGCACCTCGCGGGCGAACTGTTCAAGTTCATGGGCAAGGTCAACATCGTCGCCGTGCACTACAAGGGCGGCGCCCCCGCCCTGACGGCGTTGATTTCCGGCGAAGTCCAGTTGAGCTACGAAAACTCGCTGATCATCACCCCGCACATCAAATCCGGGAAAGTGCGCGCGCTGGCAGTGACCGGTGCCAAGCGCTCCCGGCTGATGCCGGAACTGCCGACCATCGCGGAAACGCTGCCCGGCTACGACGCCAGCGGCTGGTACGGCCTGGTGGCGCCGGCCGCCACGCCGAAGGACATCGTGGCGAAGCTCAACACGGAGGTTGTACGCATCCTGCGCCTGCCGGACGTCGCGGAGCGCCTCGCCGGTCAGGGCGCGGAGCCCGTCGGCAACAGCGCCGAGGAATTCACGGCTTTCATCCGCAGCGAGATCGACAAGTGGGCGAAACTCGTCAAGGCCGCCAACATGAAAGCGGAATAGCGCTTGTTTCCCGCGCCGCTGACCGAAATCCGTCCGCCATCCGTACCCTTGTAAGGAGAGCACCACCATGAACGTCAAACGGAATCTCAAACCACGCGCGCTTGCCGCCGCCGTCCTCTGCGCGCTCGCCGCGCTGCCCGCGGTCGCGCAGGATTGGCCCACCAAGCCGGTCCGCATGGTCATCCCCTTCCCGCCCGGCGGCAGCAACGACATCGTCGGCCGCATGATCGCCCAGCAGCTCTCCGAACGGCTCGGCAAGCAGTTCGTGGTGGACAACCGCGGCGGCGCCGGCGGCAGCATCGGCACCGAAATGATCGCCAAGTCGCCGGCGGACGGCTACGCGCTGCTGATCATCTCGGTCGCCTACGCCTTCAACACCTCGATGTACGCGAGCCTGCCCTACGATCCGGTGAAGTCGTTCACCCCGGTGTCCATGCTCGGCACGGGCCCCAATGCGCTGGCCACCCACCCGTCGCTGCCGGCCAGGAACGTGAAGGAATTCGTCGCGCTCGCCAAGGCCAGGCCGGGCACCCTCAACTATGCGTCCGCCGGCATCGGCTCCTTCCAGCACCTCGGCAGCGAGCTGCTGCGGATCATGGCCGGCATCAACGTCGTGCACGTGCCTTTCAAAGGCGGTGGGCCGGCGATGATCGACGTGATCTCGGGCCAGACGCAGTTCTGCACCGGCTCGCTCATCCAGCTGATCCCGCATTACCGTTCCGGCAAGCTGAAACTCCTCGGCACGGGCGGCGCCAAGCGCACGGCGGCACTGCCGGAAGTGCCAACCATTGCCGAAGGCGGCATCAAGGGGTACGAGGCCAACAACTGGTGGGGCATCCTCGCGCCCGCGGGCACGTCGCCCGAGATCATCAAGCGCCTCAACAACGAACTGTCGGGCATCCTCAAATCGGCCGAAACGCAGAAGCGCTTCGAATCCGAGGGCTCCGAAGCGCTGCAGATGGGGCCGGAGCAGTTCGGCAAGTACATCGCCGCCGAAACCGCGAAATGGGCGCGCGTGGTGAAGGAAGCCGGCATCAAGCCGGAATAGCTGACAGCCGCCGATCACGGAGAATCATCATGAACAGCCCCGCATCGCTTGCGTGCCTGCTGCTGGCGCTGGCGCCCGTCCTTGCGATGGACGCGCTGGCCGCCGCTGCGCCGGACTATCCGTCGCGGGCGGTGCGGATCGTCATTCCCTTCCCGCCCGGCGGCAGCAACGACATCGTCGGTCGGGTGCTCGCCACGCAGTTGTCGGAACGCCTGGGCAAACCGGTCGTCGCCGACAACCGCGCCGGTGGCAATTCCATCATCGGCAGCGAACTGGTCGCCAACGCACCGCCCGACGGCCACACGCTGCTGATCATCTCGACTTCGTTCACCACCAATCCGATCATCCACAAGCTGCCCTACGATCCGATCAAGTCCTTCTCATGGGTCGCCATGCTCGGCATCGGGCCGAACGTGCTCGTCGTGACGCCGAGCTTCCCGGTCAACAGCGTCAAGGAGCTGATCGCCCTGGCCAAGGCACGGCCCGGCCAGATCATCTACGCGTCCACCGGCGTCGGCAGCAACGCCCACTTCGGCACCGAGCTGTTCAAGAACATGACCGGGACCAACATGGTGCACGTGCCCTACAAGGGCGGCGCGCCCGCGCTCATCGACGTCATGGCGGGACAGGCGCCGCTCTGCATGGGTTCGCTGATCCAGGCCACGACCTTCATCCGCAGCGGCAAGCTGAAGGCGCTGGCCACCACGGGGGGCAAGCGCAGTCCCATCCTGCCCGACGTGCCGACCATCGCCGAAGCCGGCGTGCCCGGCTACGAAACGGTGAACTGGTGGGGCCTGGCAGCACCCGCGGGTACACCGGACGCGATCATCAGCCGGCTGAACGCGGAGGTTGCGACGATCCTGAAGAATCCCGACGTGGAAAAACGCCTCGTCTCCGAGGGCGCCGAACCCGCGCTGCTCACGCCCGCCGAACTGGGCCAGCGCGTCGCCAACGAAATCGCCAAGTGGCAGCGCGTGGCGCAGCAGGCCAACATCCGCGGCGAGTAACGAAAGGCAATGGAGTGAATACGGCGTGACCGAACCGGTATTGCTGATCAGGGACGAGGGCGCGGTGCGCGTCCTCACGCTGAACCGTCCGCAAAAACTCAACGCGCTGGACCACGCGCTGACCCGCGCGCTGCTGGACGGGCTGCTGGCCGCGGAGGCCGACGACGGCATCGCGGTGGTCGTTCTTACCGGCGCCGGACGCGCCTTCTGCGCGGGCGCCGACATCGGCGAGTTCAAGCAGTTGACGCCCGACAACGCGAAGCTGGTGGAGGAGCGCGCTGCCATGAGCACGCGCACGCACCACTTGTTCACGCAGATGAAGAAGCCGGTCATCGCCGCCGTCAACGGGCATGCCGTGGCCGGCGGCTGCGGCTACGCGCTGGCCTGCGATCTCGTCGTGGCCGCGGAAAACGCGCAGTTCGGCTATCCGGAAGTCAAACGCGGCATCCTGCCCGCCATCGTCCTCGCCAACCTCGTGCGCCAGGTCGGGCGCAAGGCTGCCTTCGAGCTGGTGATCCGCGGCGAGCACATCAGCGCCCGGCGCGCGGCCGAGCTCGGCATGCTCAACCATGTCGTGCCCGACGGCGCCGCGCTCACCGAGGCCCTCGCGATCGCCACCACGCTGGCGAAACTGCCGCGCGAGGCACTGTTCGCCACCAAGCGCGCATTCCACGCGGTCGCGGACCTGCCGCTGGCCGAGGCGCTGAAAGTCGGCGAGAAAGCCAACGCCGACATGCGCAGCCTGCCGCCGGACCCGTCGCAGGCGCGGTTCCAGAAGTAGCGCCGCCGCATGTCAGAACGCGAACGCACCGTCCGCATCGGCGGCGCCGGCGCGATGTGGGGCGATTCCGAGATCGCCACGCCGCAACTGCTGGCCGTCGGCAACCTCGATTACCTCGTCTACGACTACCTCGCCGAGACGACGATGGCGATCATGGCCCGCGCGCGGGCAAAGAACCCCGCCTACGGCTACGCGACGGATTTCGTCACCACCATCCTCGCGCAGCACCTGCCCGAAATCGCACGGCGCGGCATCCGCGTCGTCGCCAACGCGGGTGGCCTGAATCCTCTCGCCTGCCGCGACGCGATCCTGAAACTGGCCGCCTCGCTGAACCTGTCCGTGAAGGTCGCCGCGGTCACCGGCGACGACCTGCTGCCGCAGGCGGCGGCGCTGCGCGCGCAAGGCGCGCCGTTGCCGGAAACGCTCGTCAGCCTGAACGCGTACCTCGGCGCAGCGCCGATCGCGGCAGCGCTCGCCGCCGGCGCGCAGATCGTCGTCACCGGCCGCTGCGTGGACAGCGCGGTGGTGCTGGGTCCGCTCGTGCACGAGTTCGGCTGGCGCTGGGACGACTACGACCGGCTCGCCGCGGGCACGCTGGCCGGCCATGTCGTCGAATGCGGCGCGCAGGCGACGGGCGGCCTCTTTACCGACTGGGAAAGCGTGCCGGACTGGGCCAACATCGGCTATCCGCTGATCGAATGCGCGGCCGACGGCAGTTTCATCGTCACCAAGGCGCCCGGCACCGGCGGACTCGTCGCACCATTGGCGGTCGCCGAGCAGATCCTCTACGAGATCGGCGATCCGGCCGCCTACGCCATGCCCGACGTCATCTGCGACCTGCGCGCGGTGCGGGTCGAGACCGACGGCCCGGAACGCGTGCGTGTGACCGGCGCGCGCGGCCGCCCGCCCGGCGACCGCCTGAAATGCAGCGCCACCTTCATGGACGGCTATAGGCTCGACGTCATCATGGCGATCCGCGGCATCGACGCCGTGACGAAAGCGCGCAAAACGGCGGACGCCCTGCTCGCCCGCTCGCGCCGCCTGATGCAGGCGCGCGGCCATGCGGACTACAGCGCGGTGACGGTCGAACTGCTCGGCGCGGAGGCGCTCTACGGCCCGCACGCGCGGCGCGACGACACGCGTGAAGTCGTGCTGCGCATCGCGGTGCGCCATCCGGACAAGGCCGCGCTGGAAGCGCTGCGCCGCGAAAGCACCTCCGCCGGCGTCTCGATGGGCCCCGGCACGCGCGGCCACTTCGGCGGCCGCAGCGACGTACAAGGCGTGGTGCGCCTCGCCTCCTGCTTCGCGCCGAAAGCGGACACGGTCATGACGCTCGACATCGACGGCGCCGCGCGCGCGATACCGCACCCCCCGTCGCCCGCACCGGCGGCACCCGCCCCTTTGCCCGCCCCGCCGGGAACCACCGGTACCGCCGACACCCGCGTTCCCCTGGTGACGCTCGCCTGCGCGCGCAGCGGCGACAAGGGCGACGCGAGCAACATCGGCGTCATCGCGCGCCGGCCGGAATACCTGCCCTGGCTGCGCGCCGCGCTGACGGTGGAAACGGTCGCCGCGCATTTCGCGCACCTCGCCAGCGGTCCGGTAACCCGCTACGAACTGCCGGGGCTGAACGCCCTCAATTTCGTGCTGGAAAACGCGCTCGACGGGGGCGGCACCGCCTCGCTGCGTTCGGACCCGCTCGGCAAGTCATTCGCACAGATGCTGCTGGACCTGCCGGTCGCGGTACCGGAAAATCTGGCCCCGCTTTCCATCAACCCCTGACCCTGTTTCCACGCCGGAGTAACACGATGCACAGAACGACCCGCCGCCTTGCCCTCGCCGCCGCACTCGCGCTGCCGGGCACCACACTCGCTGCCGCCCCCGCGACCGACCAGTTCCCGAGCCGCCCGATCCGCTTCATCGTCACCTTTCCGCCCGGCGCGCTGAACGATCTCATCGCGCGCACCCTGCAGCCCCGTCTGTCCGAGATCTGGGGACATCAGGTCGTGGTGGACAATCGTCCCGGCGCCGGCACGCTGATCGGCACGGAAATGGCGGCCCGCGCGCCGGCCGACGGCCACACCCTGCTGCTGACCGCGATCTCGCACGCGATCAACCCCAGCGTGTACCCCAAGCTGCCCTACGATTCGGTGCGCGATTTCGCGCCGGTGGCGCTGATCGCGTCCTCGCCCTACATCATGATCCTGCATCCGTCCGTGAACGCGAAGACCGTCAAGGAGTTCGTGGCCCTCGCCAAGGCCAAGCCGGGCCAGATTGCCTACGGCTCGACCGGCACCGGCGGCAGTTCCCACCTCATGGGCGTCATGCTCGACATGATGGCCGGCATCCAGACCGTGCACGTCCCGTACAAGGGGCTCGCGCCGGCGCTGAACGACATGATCGGCGGCCAGATCCAGTTCGGCTTCGGCAGCTACTCAACCGTCGGCCAGCACATCAAGACCGGGCGCCTGCGCGCCATCGCCGTCACCAGCGCCAAGCGCGCCGCCACCACGCCGGACCTGCCGACCATCGCGGAGTCCGGCTTTCCCGGCTACGACGCCGTGCCCTGGTGGGGACTCATGCTGCCGGCGGGCACGCCCAAGCCGGTGGTCAACCGCGTCAACAAGGACGCGCTGCAGGCCCTGCAGTCCAAAGAGGTGCGGGAACGCTTCGAGGTGCAGGGCATCGAGCCGGCGGGCAGCACACCGGAAGCGTTCGGCAAGTTTCTCGTTGTCGAGATCGCGCGCTGGGCGAAAGTCGTCAAGCAGGCCGGCGTGAAGCCGGAATGACCGCGCTATAATTTTCGCCGCAACGCGCCGACGGGATCCGCATGCCGCATTGGGACACGCAAACACTCGCACAGGCGCTGGACCGTCAGGCGCGCGAACGTCCGCAGCAGGAAGCGCTGGTCATCGACGGCCGCCGGCTGACGTACGCGGCCTTGCAGCGCGAAGTCGGGCGCTATGCCTCCGGCCTGGCCGCGCTGGGCGTGCAGCGCGGCGACCACATCGCCGTGTGCATGGGCAACAGTGTGGAATGGGTGGCGTTCTTTTACGCGGCCGCCACGCTGGGCGCCGTCACCGTGCCGGTCAACACGCGCTTCAAGGCCGACGAGTTCGAGTATTGCCTTAAACAAGCGGACGTGAAGCTGCTGTTCACCGCCGACCGCTTTCTCAAGATCGACTTCATTGCCATGCTGCGCGGGTTCATCCCGGCGCTCGACGGCACACTGCCGGATCCGAAGCTGCCCCTGCTGAAAACTGTCGTCGTTCTGGGTGATGACGTGCCGACAGGCGCCATTCCACTCGCGGAGATGCTGGCCAAGGGCGAGGCGCGCGGACCCGTCGCCGATCAGGCGCAGCCCGACGACGTGCTGCTGATGCAGTTCACCTCGGGCACGACGTCCTTCCCCAAGGGTGTCATGCTCACGCACGACAACATGCTGCGCAACGGCGCCTATATCACGGAGCGCTTCGACTGCCGCGCCGGCGACCGCTACTTCAGCGGCCGGCCCTTCTATCATGTGGCCGGTACCACGCTCTCCCTGCTAGCCGCACTCGCCAGCGGCGCCTGTCTGCTCTCCACCCCGACCTTCGAGCCTGGTTCGGCGCTCCGGATCATGGCGGACGAGCGCTGCACGCTGACCTCCGGCAACGACACGATGTTCCTCATGATGCTGGGACATCCGGACTTCGGTAAACAGCCGCTGCACCTGCGCGGCGGCTGGGCCTCGACCAGCCCCGAAGTCACGCAGCAGATGGTGGAAAAGATGGGCATGCGCGGCGTCGCCCAGGCCTACGGCCTGTCGGAGGCGTCACCCAACGTCTGCATGTCCTGGCACACCGATGACCTCGATAAGCGCATCGACGGCTGGGCGCACATCCTGCGCGAGGTCGAGGTCAGGCTGGTCGATCCGGAAACCGGGCAAGTCCAGCCGCCCGGCACGCCCGGCGAGATCCGCATCCGCGGCAAGAGCGTGATGAAGGGCTACTACAAGATGCCCGAGCAGACCGCGAAGACCATCGACGCGGACGGCTGGCTGCACAGCGGCGATCTCGGCGTCATGGATGCCGACGGCCGCCTGCGCTTCCTCACCCGCATCAAGGACGTGTTCCGCGTGGGCGGCGAAAACGTCGCGCCCGCCGAGGTCGAGGACGCGCTGCACAAGCACCCCGCCGTCAAGCAGGCGCAGGTCATCGGCGTGCCGGACGCCCGCATGGGTGAAGTACCGGCGGCCTACCTGATCCTGCGCGAAGGCGCGAGTCTCGCCCCGGAGGAGATGATCGCGTGGGCGAAGGAGCGCATGGCGAACTTCCGTGCGCCGCGCTACGTGAAGATCGTAGACAATTTCGAGGCCATCGGCATGACCGGCAGCGCCAAGGTGCAGAAGAACAAGCTGCGCGAGGCCGCGATCCGCGAATTCGGTCTTGAACAAGTGAGCGCCAAGCCCGGCATCCGCGCGACCTGAACGCTCGCCCGGGAAACCCGCGACCCGGAGAGGGCGCGGATTTGGAGGAGTTGCATGGATCTCGAACTGGCGGGTCTGACGGCGCTGGTGACCGGCGCCTCGCGCGGCATCGGCTACGCCATCGCACAGGGTCTCGCCCGCGAAGGCTGCCACCTGCAGCTGGCCGCGCGCTCCGCCGCCGACCTCGACGCGGCACGCGGCCACCTGCTGCGGGACAACAAGGTCCGGATCGACACGCACGCCCTCGACCTCGGCCGCAGCGAGAACACCGACCGGCTCGCCGAGCTCTGTCGGGACGTCGATATCCTCATCAACAATGCCGGCGCGGTTCCCACCGGCGGCCTGCTCGATGTCGACGAATCCCGCTGGCGCGAAGGCTGGGAGTTGAAGCTCTTCGGCTATATCAACCTCACCCGCCGGCTCTACGCACGCATGCGCGAACGGCGGCGCGGCGTCATCATCAACGTGATCGGCGTGTCCGGCGAGCGCATGCGCGGCAACTACCTCGCCGGGTCCAGCGGCAACGCCGCGCTGATGGCCTTCTCCCGCGCACTGGGCGGCGAAAGCGTCGATTTCGGCGTGCGCGTCGTCGGCGTCAATCCGGGCCAGGTCGATACCGACCGCTCGCGCTCCCGCTACGAGGCGCGGGCGCGCAAGGAACTGGGCGACGCGGACCGCTGGCAGGAACTGATTCCGAATCCGCCGCTGGGCCGCCTCGCGCGCCCGGACGAAATCGCGGACACCGTCGTGTATCTCGCGTCGGTCCGCGCCTCCTATATCAGCGGCACCATCGTCACCGTCGACGGCGGACGCGCCGTGCGCAACCGGGATTGACATGCGCATGAATGATCCGTTCGCGCTGAGCGCAGCGCAGAAGGCGCGGAGTCGAAGCGTGCCCACCCAATTGGCAAGCCGTTCCTATTTCGACTCCGCTTCGCTGCGCTCAATACGAACGGCTTTCTGAGCGCTTACAACAAACGGTCACTTCTCATGCCCTCTTACCAGGAAGCCTTTCTCGAACGTCCGGACGGCTGCAAGCTGTTCCACACCATCGACGACTGCACCGATCCGTGGACGACGGCGCCGACCGTGCTGTTCGTGCACGGACTCGCCGAAAGCACGGAGGCCTGGCGCGCCTGGGTGCCGCATTTCGCCCGTCGCTACCGCGTCGTCCGCGTGGACCTGCGCGGCTTCGGACGCTCCACGCCCATGCCCGCGGAATTCAAATGGTCGATGGGCGTGCTGATCGACGACCTCGTCGCCCTGATCCGTCATCTCGGCGGCGGGCCCGTGCATCTGGTCGGCGCCAAAAGCGGCGGCTCGATGACACTCAAGCTCGCCGCCGACCATCCGAAACTCGTCACGACGCTGACCGGCGTGACGCCACCCGTCGTCGGGCCCGCCGGTGCGGTGGACTGGCGCAAGTATCTGCTCGACCACACCATGCTCGAGTGGGCGGAAATGACGATGAAAGGCCGCCTCGGCTCGGCAGCGAGCGCCGCGGAAATGGACTGGTGGGTCCACCACATCCAGAGCAAGACGCCGGTCTCGACGATGCTCGGCTACCTCCAGTGGGTACCCGGCATGGACATTCGCGCCGATCTCGACAACATCGCCTGTCCGACGCTCATCATCAACACCACGGGCAGCAGCATGCGTCCCGCGGACACCTACAAGGACTGGCAGCCGCGCATCCGGAACTCCCGCCTGCTGACGATCGACGGCGATGCCTGGCACGCGGCGGGTGCCTATCCGGACCGCTGCGCGCAGGAAACGCTCGCGTTCATCGAGAGCCATGCGCACGCGTGATTTCGCGCGCGGTCCGCTGTTCGTGCTGGCGGGCACGCTGGCCCTCGCGTCCGTCGCGTCCGCGCAGGGCTATCCGAACCGGCCGCTGCGCATCGTCGCGCCGTTCCCGCCTGCCAGCGTCACCGACATCCTCGCGCGCCCGCTGGGCCAGAAACTGACCGAGGCGTGGGGCCAGCCGGTGGTCATCGAAAACCGCGCGGGCGCGGGCGGCGCAATCGGCGCGGAGTTCGTGGCGAAGGCGCCTCCGGACGGCTACACGCTTCTCATGGGGACCAATGGCACCAACGCCATCAATGCCAGCCTCTATCCCCGCCTGGCCTACGATCCGCTGAAGGACTTCGCGCCCGTCACGCTCGTCGCGACCAGCTACCTGCTGCTCGTGGTGCACCCGTCGCTGCCGGTGCGCTCCGTCAGGGAACTGATCGCGCTGGCGAAGGCGCGGCGTGGGCAGCTCAGCTTCGGTTCCGGCGGCAGCGGCACCACGCCGCACCTCGCGGGCGAACTGTTCAATACCATGGCCGGCGTGAGCATGGTGCACGTCCCCTACAAAGGCAGCCCCCAGTCCACGGCCGACCTGCTCGCCGGCCGCATCGAAATGACCTTCTCGAACGCGGCCGCCACGCTCCCTTTCATTCGTGCCGGGCGACTGCGCGTGATCGGCATCAGTTCCGCGCTACGCGATCCGGCGCTGCCCGAGGTGCCCACCATCGCGGAATCCGGCGTGCCCGGCTTCGCCGCGGAACCGTGGTTCGCGGTGTTCGCGCCCGCCGGGACGCCGCGCGACGTCGTGCAGAAGCTCAATACCGAGATCGTGCGCATCGTCGCCCTGCCCGAGGTGCGGCAGCACTATGCCAACCTCGGTCTCATCGCGAGCACCGGCACGCCGGAACAACTGGCCGCCACGGTGGCCGCCGAGACGGCGAAATGGGCGAAAGTGATCAAGGCTGTCGGCGCCAAAGTCGACTGACACGATGACGAACGACCACCGACTGCGATGGGTCCTGGCCGCCGGCACCTGCCTCGCGGCGTCCGGTGCGTGGGCGGCCGACGCCTACCCTACACGGCCCATCCGCATCGTCGTGCCCTATCCCGCGGGCGGCCCGATCGACATCACCGCGCGCGTCATCGGTCCGCGCCTCTCCGAATCGCTGCGCCAACCCGTCGTCATCGACAACCGCGGCGGTGCGGGGGGCACCATCGGCGCCGATCTGGTCGCCAAGGCCGCGCCCGACGGCCACACGGTGCTCGCCTGTTCGACCGGCAACACCATCAACGCCAGCCTGGTGCCCGGCCTGCCTTACGATTTCGTGCGCGACTTCGCGCCCGTCACGATGGTGGTCATCATCACCAGCATCCTCGTCGTCAACCCGGCGCTACCCGCGCGCTCGGTGCAGGAACTGATCGCCCTCGCAAAAGCCAAACCGGGCCAACTCTCCTACGCCTCCACCA
>JBOIEQ010000109.1:0-14579 GCA_050741255.1 Burkholderiales bacterium
GTTCCGGCTCGCGCCCGCCGCGGATCAACTGGAACAGCTGGACGATGAACTCGATCTCGCGGATGCCGCCGGGGCCGATCTTGATGTCGTCGGCGCGGTCGCTGCGGGTCACCTCTTCGCGGATCTGGCGGTGCAGCGCGCGTAGCGCGGCGATCGCGCTGTAGTCGAGGTGGCGGCGGAACACGAAGGGCCGCACCACATCCATCAGCTCGGCCGTGCGGTCGCCGCGCACCGCGCGCGCCTTCAGCCAGGCGAAGCGCTCCCACTCGCGGCCGTGCGTGATCAGGTAGTCCTCGAGCGCGTCGAAGCCCGCGGCGAGCGGTCCCGCGTCGCCCCATGGCCGCAGGCGGTTGTCCACGCGGAACACGAAGCCGTCCGGCGTGATCTCCGACAGCACGCCGGTCAGACGCTGGGCGATGCGCACGAAGAATTCGTGGTTGGTCAGCGGGCGCGCGCCGTCGGTCTGGCCCTCCTCGGGATACACCATGACCAGATCGATGTCCGAGGAGGCGTTGAGCTCGAAGCCGCCCATCTTGCCCATGGCGACCACGTGCAACTGCTGCGGCGCGCCGGAGGCCTCTCCGCGGGGCTTGCCGTGGCGCGCGGTGAAGTCGCGTTCGAGCCAATCCGCCGCCGCGCCGACGGTGCTGTCGGCCAGCGCGGAGACGGTGGTGAGTACCTCGTCGAGCGGGGCCAGGCCGGCCAGATCGCGCGCGATCACCCGCAGCATGACGCGGCGCCGCAGCGCGCGCAGCCCGGCCTTGAGCGCGGACTCGTCGGGGGCGGCAATCAGGGCCATCGCCGCCGCCGCGATGGTGGCAGGCGTGTAGGACGAGCCGACCTCCTCCGCAGCCAGTTCCGCGGGGTGCGCGGCGAGCGTATGGTCGAAGTAACGGGAGAGTGCGCGCGCCCGGGCGATTGCGCTGTCGCTGGGAGGCGGGGCTGGGGCGTTAGACACAGGCAGTGCCCGCGTGCGCAGGGTTCACGTAAAATAACGGAATAATTGAAGAAGTGCCGTATTTTAAAGGTTTACTGCGGGTTAACTGCGGGGTTTATTGTGGGTTTAATCGGGGTTTATCGCCGGGGCGGGTTTTGAGAGGAACGGGTTGAAAAAAGTCGCGAAGGCCGTGGGCCGCGGCGTCAAGCACGGCTCCCTGTGGCTGTACAGCGCGGCCGCGTGGGCGACAGTCGTCGCCGGCACGGTGTTCCTCGTGACGATGCTGGTGGCGCGCTACCTCGTGCTGCCCTCGATCGGCGACCACCGCGAGCAGATCGCGGCGAAACTGACCCAGGCCTTCGGCCAGAAAGTGTCGATCGGCAGCCTCGCCGGCAACTGGGAAGGCCTGCACCCGTACCTGACGCTCACCGATCTGCGCATCTACGATGACGACGGGCGCGTGGCGCTCGCGCTCGAACGCGTGGACAGCACGATTTCGTGGTGGAGCCTCTACGCGTGGGACCTGCGCTTCTACGCGCTGGATATCTACCGCCCCAATCTCAGTGTGCGTCGCGACTCGCAGGGGGTCATCCACCTGGGCGGCGTGGCGATCCAGCCGACGGCCGACGCCGGCACCGGGTTTTCCGACTGGTTGTTGCGCCAGCGCCGCATCTCGGTGCACGACGCGCAGTTGCGCTGGCAGGACGACCAGCGCGGCGCCCGGGCGCTGCAGTTGAAGGCGGTGGACTTCCGGCTGGAGAACCGCGGCGACCGGCACCGCTTCGGCCTGCGCGCCACGCCGCCGGCCGAACTCGCGGCGCCGTTCGACGTGCGCGGCGACCTCACCGGCGACCGCGTGGCCGATCTCGAGCGCTGGGAAGGTACCCTGTTCCTCGAGGTGGACTACACCGACATCGCCGCCTGGCAGCAGTGGGTGACTTTCCCGGTGGCCTTTCCGAGCGGCATCGGCGCGCTGCGCCTGTGGGTTGGCCTTGAGGCCGGCCAGTTGACGGACCTCACCGCGGACGTGGAGCTCGCGCGCGTACGCACGCGCCTGAACGCGGACGGCACGCCGCTCGAACTCGCACAACTGAAGGGTCGCGTCGGCTGGAAGCAGTTCGCGGACGGTTTTGAAGTCACCACCCAGCGGCTCGCGATCGCCGCGCACGACGGGCTCGCGCAGCAGCCGGTGGACCTGACCTTCCGCGTGCGCGGCGCGAAGCCGGAGACCCAGCGCGGCGAACTGCGGGCCAACGCGCTCGACCTGGAGCCGCTGTTCGCGCTGGCGGCCAACCTGCCGATCCCGAAGGAGGCGCGCGAGGAATTCGCCGCCTTCGCGCCGGCCGGCAGCGTCTACGACCTTGCGGTGAAGTGGAAAGGCGCGTGGCCGCAGCCGCAGGAATTCAGCGCCAAGGCGCGCTTCGTCAACCTCACGGTGGCGCCGGTCGGCAAGCTGCCCGGCTTCAGCGGCATCACCGGCCACATCGAAGGCAGCGAAAAGAGCGGCACGCTGTTCATCAACAGCCAGGCCGCGGCGGCGGACCTGCCGCTGGTGTTTCGCGAGAAGCTCGAGTTCGACACCCTGGGGGCGCAGGTCGCCTGGACCCGCATGGCCGGCGGCAAGGAGTGGGAGGTGCAACTGAACAACGTGCAGTTCGCCAACCGCGACGTGGCCGGTCTCGTCTACGGCACCTACCAGACGATGACCGATGCGCCGGGCGTGATCGACCTGAACGGGCAGTTGTCGCGCGCCGATGCCCGGTCCATGACGCGCTACCTGCCGATCAACGTCGCCCGGAATTCGCGGCCCTGGCTCGAGCGCGCGACGCTCGCCGGTTCGTCGAGCGACGTGCGGCTGCGTCTGAAGGGCGACCTGCGCGAGTTTCCTTTTCCCGACGGCAAGGCGGGCCAGTTCCGCGTCGCCGCCAAGGTGGAGAACGTCAAGCTCGATTACGCCGAAGGCTGGCCCGTCCTCGACGGCATCGATGCCGACCTGCTGTTCATCGGCAACCGCCTCGACGTGTTCGCCCGTGAAGCCGCGATGTACGGCACCAGGCTGACCCGCGTGCGCGCCGAGATTCCGGAGCTGGTCGCGGAGAAGGGCAGCATCCTCAAGCTGACGGGCGAGGCCGAGGGCCCGACCTCGGACTTCCTGCGCTTCATCGACGAGAGTCCGGTGGTGGCGATGATCGACCGCTTCACGGACGGCGTGACTGCCGACGGTCGCGGCCGCCTGACGCTCAACTTCGAGATGCCCCTGCTGCACACGGAGCAGACGAAGCTCAACGGGGTCTATCTGTTTGCCAACAACCGCGTGACGATCGACCCGGATCTGCCGTCTTTCGAGCAGTTGAACGCGCGGCTGGAGTTCACGGAGGCACTGGTGCGCCTGCCCAGCGCCACCTTCAACATGCTGGGCGGACCGGCCACCGCGACCGGCACCACCGACAAGGGCGGCGCCGTGCGGATCAGCGTGCAGGGGCGCGCCAATCTGGACAGCTTCAAGCAGCAGATCGCGCACCCCATGGTGAACGCCATGCGCGGGAGCTTCGACTGGCGCGCGGCGGTGTCGCTCAAGAATCGCCAGGCCGATCTCGTCATCGAGAGCACCCTGCAGGGCGCCAGCACCGACTGGCCGGCGCCGCTCGCGAAGAACGCGAACGATGCGCTGCCGATGCGCTTCGAACGGCGCTTCCTGTCCCCGACCCAGGACAGCGTGCAGGTGTCCTTCGGCGAACTGGTGTCGATGCAGTCGTTGCGGCGTCTCGACGGCAGCACCGCCACGATCGAGCGCGCCAACGTCGTGTTCGGCGGTGTGGCGCCGGCGCCGGAGCGGCGCGGCATCTGGGTGAGCGGCACCGCGAAACGGCTGGACCTGGACGGCTGGCTCACGCTGCTGCAGGGCAAGGGGGTCGCGGGCGCGACCAGTTTCGAACTGGCGGGACTCGACGTCAAGGTTGACGAGCTCAATGTCGTCAACAAACAGTTCCACAACGTCGCGCTCAACGTGCTGCAGAAAGGCAATACCTGGACGGGGACCATCAGCGCCACCGAGGTGGCGGGCGACGTGTCGTGGCTGGCGAGCGACCGGGGCAAGCTGACGGCGCGCCTGAAGCGTTTCGATCTGCCGGCCTCGCAGGTGCCGGTCGGCGGGCCCAAGCCGCCGCCGGCCGGCGCGCCCCCGGCCGGCGCGCCCCCGGCCGCCCAGCCTTATCAGCCGCGCGAACTGCCGGCGCTCGACATCGGCGCCGACGAATTCATCTTCCGGGGCAAGGCGCTCGGCAAGCTCGAACTCGTTGCGGTGCCCGAGGGCCGCGACTGGAAGATCGACAAGCTGAAGATCGCCAACCCCGACGGCAGCCTGGCGATCGAGGGACTGTGGCTCGCCTCGCTGGCGGTGCCGCGCACGCAGATCAACACCCGGCTCGACGTCGTCAACATCGGCAAATTCCTCGACCGCCTCGGCCTGCCGCCGGGCATCAAGGACGGCACCGGCAAGATCGAAGGTCCGCTCCAGTGGAACGGCGTGCCGTACGACATCGACTACCCGTCGCTCTCCGGCACCATCGTCGTCGAATCGCAGAAGGGCCAGTTCATCAAGCTCGACCCCGGCCTCGGCAAGCTGCTGGGCGTGATCTCCCTGCAGTCGATCCCGCGGCGGCTGTCGCTCGACTTCCGCGACATCTTCAGCGAAGGGCTGGCCTACGATGACATCATTGCCACGGTCAAGATCAACCGCGGCGTCGCCGCCACCGAAGGCATGCGCATCAATGCGGCTTCCGCGCGGATCGTGCTCTCCGGGGAGGTGGACATCGTGCGCGAGACGCAGAGCCTGCGCGTGAAGGTCACGCCCTTCGTCGGCGATTCGCTGTCGGTGGCGGGTGCGCTGACCGGTGCGCTGGTGGGCGGCCCGATCGCGGGCGTGGCCACCTACGTGCTGCAGAACCTGCTGCGCAATCCGATCAACGAAATGGCGTCCTACGAATACCGCATCACCGGCACGTGGGCGGATCCCGTCGTGCAGAAGGCGGGCGAGGCGCAGGCGAAAACCGATGGTACTGAGAGTTCGAACGTCGCGATTCCGCCGCCGGCGGACGCGAAAAACCTGCAGCTGAAGAAACGATGACGAAAGCCCCCACAGTCGCGGCGGCGCTGGTGGCGGGGCTCTGGCTGCTGCCCGCGGCGGCGCAAACATTTCCGGTCGGACCGGACCTGTGGGACCGGCCGCGCAGCGCGCAGGCGGTGCAGGCCGCGCCCGGCGTGCGGCAGGCGGTGGATGCCGCGCTCGCGCGGCCCGGTGCCCAGCTCCTGATCCATCACGCCGCCGGGCAGGAGGCGCAGTTGCAGGCGGAGGAACTCCGGGCGTGGCTGATGGCGCTGGCGCTCGACAGCGCGCGCATTTCGCTGGCGGCCGATCTGCGGTCGCGCGACAACCTCGTGCTAGAGGTGCGCTGATGACCGCGGCGAAAACCCGTGTCGCGGCGGTGCAAATGGTGTCGGGCCCCACGGTGCCAGAGAACCTGGCCGTTGCCGGCGAACTGGTCGCACAGGCGGCGGCGGATGGCGCGCGGCTCGTCGTGCTGCCCGAATACTTCGCCATCCTGGGTCTGCGCGACGGCGACAAGGTCGCGGTACGCGAGCGCGACGGCGCGGGGCCGATCCAGGACTTTCTCGCCGCCACCGCACGCAAGCACGGCCTCTGGCTGGTCGGCGGTTCCGCGCCGCTCGCCTGCGACGATCCGGGTCGCGTGCGCAACAGTTCGCTGGTCTACGACGACCGCGGCGAGCGCGTGGCCCGCTACGACAAGATTCACCTGTTCGGTTTCGACAACGGCACCGAGCGTTATGAAGAGTCCCGCACCATCGAGCCGGGCGACGCCGTCCGGGTGCTGGAGACGCCGTTCGGTCGCGTCGGGCTGTCGATCTGCTACGACCTGCGTTTTCCGGAGCTATACCGGGCGATGCAGCCGGTGGACCTGATCCTAGTGCCGTCGGCGTTTACCGCGACCACCGGACGGGCCCACTGGGAAACCCTGCTGCGCGCGCGGGCCATCGAGAATCTTTGCTACGTGCTGGCCGCGGCGCAGGGCGGACGCCACGCCAACGGCCGCGACACCCACGGCGACAGCATGCTCGTCGATCCGTGGGGCGCGGTGGTCAGCCGCCTGCCCACGGGACCGGGGGTGGTGAGCGGGGACTTCGATCCGGCATTCCTGAAGCGCATGCGGGCGAACCTCCCTGCGCTCGAGCACCGGACGCTCGGCCGCGAGCGTGTGACGGGTTGAATCCGGCCACGTCGGCGCCATGTCAAGATAATGCGGGATTAGGGATGCCAGGAAACAAGGTACCCTCATCCCTCATCCCTCATCCTTGGTACGCCCCATGACCGCCATTCCCACCGCCATCCTCGACCCGCTCGCCACCGCGCAGGCGACGCTGCTCGAGCCGCACGGGCTCGACCATGCCGCGCTCGAACAGGTGTTCGGCCGGCTCGCGGCGCACAAGGTCGATTACGCCGACCTCTATTTCCAGTATTCGCGCGGCGAGGGCTGGAGCCTGGAGGAGGGCATCGTCAAATCCGGCAGCTTCAACATCGACGAGGGCGTGGGCGTGCGCGCCGTGTCGGGCGAGAAGACGGCCTTCGCTTATTCCGACGACGTGAGCCTGACCGCGCTGCACTCGGCGGCGGACGCGACCCGCGCGATCGCGCGGCAGGGGCAGAGCGCCACCGCGCGCATCTTGCCGCGCAAGCCGGGCCACAACCTGTACGTGCCGCGCGACCCGCTCGGCAGCCTGCCCGACACCGAGAAGGTCGCGCTGCTGGAACGGCTGGAGCGCATCACCCGTGCGCGCGATCCGCGCGTGGTGCAGGTCATGGCCTACCTCGGCGGCGAGTACGAGGTCATGATGGTCGCGCGCAGCGACGGCGCGGTGGCGGCGGACGTGCGGCCGCTCGTGCGCTTGTCGGTGCAGGTGATCGTCGAGGAGAACGGGCGCCGGGAGCAGGGCAGCGCGGGCGGCGGCGGGCGTTTCGACTACGCTTACTTCAGCGACGCGTTGCTCGAGGATTACGCCACGCGCGCGGTCGATCTCGCGCTCGTCAACCTGCGGGCGCAGCCGGCGCCGGCGGGTACCATGACGGTCGTGCTCGGGCCGGGCTGGACCGGCGTGCTGTTGCACGAGGCGGTCGGCCACGGCCTCGAGGGCGATTTCAACCGCAAGGGCAGTTCCGCGTTCTCGGGCCGCATCGGCGAGCGCGTCGCTTCGCCCGGCGTGACGGTGGTGGACGACGGCACCCTCTCGCAACGCCGCGGTTCGCTCAACATCGACGACGAGGGCAACCCGACGCAGCGCAACGTGCTGATCGAGGACGGCATCCTCAAGGGCTACCTGCAGGATTCGCTCAACGCGCGGCTGATGAAGGTGCCGGTCACCGGCAACGGCCGCCGCGAGTCGTACGCGCACATCCCGATGCCGCGCATGACCAATACGGTCATGCTGAACGGACCGAACGGCGGCTACGACCCGCAGGAGATCATCGGCTCGGTGAAGAACGGTCTTTATGCGGCGAATTTTGGGGGCGGCCAGGTCGACATCACCAGCGGCAAGTTCGTGTTCTCGGCGGTCGAGGCCTACCTGATCGAGGACGGCAAGGTGACGACACCCGTGAAGGGCGCGATGCTGATCGGCAACGGCCCCGACGCGCTGACGAAGGTGTCGATGATCGGCAACGACATGGCGCTGGATCCGGGCGTGGGCACCTGCGGCAAGGAAGGCCAGAGCGTGCCGGTCGGCGTCGGCCAGCCAACGCTGAAGATCGACGGGCTGACGGTGGGCGGGACGGGCTGACCGTTCGCGGAAGCCGGCGGATGCGCAGACTTGACCTGATCGAACGCGACCGCGCGTTCAAGGCGCAGCAGGCGGGAGATGAGGCGCAGGACGGCGCACTGCCGCCCGGCACCAAGCACTACATGACGCCCGGCGGCCACGCGCGCCTGAAGGCCGAGGTCGAGCACCTGCTCAATACGGAGCGTCCCGCGCTGGTCAAGGTGGTGACGTGGGCGGCGTCCAACGGCGACCGCTCGGAAAACGCGGACTACCAGTACGGCAAGCGGCGGTTGCGCGAGATCGACCGCCGCATCCGTTACCTGGCCCAGCGGCTCGATGGCGCGGAAGTCATCGATCCGGCGCGCCCGGGACTTGAGCAGGTGTTCTTCGGCGCGACCGTGACCTATGCCGACGGCCAAGGCGTGGAGCGCACCGTCAGCATCGTCGGCGCCGACGAGGTCGACACGGCGCGCGGGCGGATTTCCTGGCTGGCCCCCGTGGCCCGCGCGCTGACCAAGGCGCGCGAAGGCGACACGGTGCGGCTGCGCACGCCTGGCGGCGAGGAGGGGCTGGAGATCATCGCGGTCCGCTACGTCCCGCTCGGCGACTGAGCGTCCGCCAGCGCCCGACGCTGCGTCGGGATCGCCAGCGGGAAATGGCTTATAATCAACGTCTTGTCATCCAGACGCGCCGTCATCGGCGCCACCAGCCGTGGACACTCGCACCATGTCGTACCCGACCGACGATCTTCGCATCCGTGAAATCAAGGAACTCGCGCCGCCCGCGCACGTGTTGCGCGAGCTTCCGATCAACGACGCGGCCGCCCAGACCGTGTTCGGAACGCGCGCGGCCATCCACCGCATCCTGCACGGCGCGGACGATCGCGTGGTCGTCATCATGGGGCCCTGTTCCATCCACGACGTCAAGGCCGGGAAGGAGTACGCGAAGCGCCTCAAGGAGCTGCGCGACGGGCTGAAGGAGGACCTGGAAATCGTGATGCGCGTGTATTTCGAGAAGCCGCGCACGACGGTGGGCTGGAAGGGCCTCATCAACGACCCCCAGCTCGATGGCAGTTTCCGCATCAACGAGGGGCTGCGCATCGCGCGCGAGTTCCTGCTCGAGTTGAACGCCTCCGGGGTGCCGGCGGGCTGCGAGTTCCTCGACATGATCACGCCGCAGTACATCGCCGACCTGGTGTCGTGGGGCGCGATCGGCGCGCGCACGACGGAGTCGCAGATCCACCGTGAGCTCGCTTCCGGCCTGTCCTGTCCGGTCGGGTTCAAGAACGGCACCGACGGCAGCATCCGCATCGCGGTCGACGCGATCCGCGCCGCCCAGGCGCCGCATCACTTCCTGTCGGTGACCAAGGCCGGGCACTCCGCCATCGTCTCCACGTCGGGCAACGAGGACTGCCACATCATCCTGCGCGGCGGCAGCAAGGCCACCAACTACGACGCGGCCAGCGTGGAGGCGGCGGCGAAAGGACTTGCCGACGCCGGTCTTGCCCAGCGCTTGATGATCGATTTCAGCCACTCCAATTCCAGCAAGAAGCCGGAGAACCAGATTCCGGTCGGCGAGGACGTCGCGGCGCAGATCCGCGGCGGCGACGACCGCATCATCGGCGTGATGGCGGAGAGCCATCTCAAGGCGGGGCGCCAGGATCTCGTGCCCGGCAAGACGCTCGTCTACGGGCAGAGCGTCACCGACGGCTGCATCGGCTGGGACGAAAGCCGCAAGCTGCTGGAGACTCTGGCGAACGCGGTGCGCGAGCGCAGGCTCAAGCACTCGACCGACTAGGCGGTCGGCCGTGCGGCGCACCTGCGCCGTTGTACTCGCCTGTCTCTGGCCCTGCGGCCTCGCCGTCGCCACGGCGGCGGCGCCGGAGAGCGCTGCCTCCATCACACTCAAGGATGATCGTGGCGTCGAAGTTCGCCTCGCCGCCCCCACGCGCCGCATCGTCACGCTGGCGCCGTTCCTCACTGAAATGACCTACGCCGCCGGCGCGGGCGACCGTCTGGTCGGCGTCTCGCGCCACAGCGACGTTCCCGCGGCGGCACGCACCCTGCCGGTCATCAGCGATGCCGTGCAGGTCGACTTCGAACGGGTCGTCTCGCTGCAGCCTGATCTGGTGCTCGCGTGGGTGAGCGGCAACCCGGTTCGCAACGTGCGCGCGCTCGACCGGCTTGGCTTGCCCGTGTTCGCGGTCGAACCGGCGCGCCTCGCGGACATCCCGCGCCTGCTGCGGGCGATCGGCACGCTGGCCGGAACGACGCCCGCCGCCGCGCGTGCCGCCGCCGATTTCGAACGCGCGCTGATGGCGCTGCGCGCGCGTCATGCCGGCGGCCCGCCGGTGCGCACCTTCTACGAAATCTGGCGCCGGCCGCTGACGACCGTGAACGGCGCGCATCTGGTGAGTGACGTGTTCCGGTTGTGCGGTGGCGTGAACGTGTTCGAAAGCGCGACGGCCCTGGTGCCGACGGTGTCGTTCGAGGCGCTGATCGCCGCGCGGCCGGCGGTGATCGTCGGCGGTGGGCCGGAGGGCCCCGAGGCGTTCACGCGGGATTGGCGGAGGAGTCTGGCCGCGATTCGCGGTTACGAACCGCGGCTCGTGTACGTGGATCCGGCGCTGCTGCAGTCGCTGTCCCCGCGCGTGCTGGAAGGCGCGGAGAGGGTGTGTGCGGCGCTGGAGGCCGCGCGAAAACCCTGACGCCGCGGTTCTAGCTGACTTTTACGCAGGGCCCGCTGTAGATGACAGGGCCGGTCGGCTGGCCGGTCGGTGAACCCCCGGCGGGTTCCACGCTGATGGCCAGGCCCCAGATACCGGGGACCATTTTCGAGGCCGCTTCGGTGAGTTCGATCACCTGGCGCGCTTCCCGGGTCAGCACGCCGAGCGAAACGGGTTTGGAGGTCGGCGTGGGCAGCATCCACAGTTCGTAGGACTTGCCTTCGGGCGGCGCGGTTGGCGTGAGCGCGCGCACCATCACGTGGCGGTTCTGCGGCTTGTTCTGCGGGGGCCACATGACGACCATCGCCGGTTGCTGTTGCGCATCCGACAGCACGGCAATCGAGGCCATGGCCGGCGCGGGGGCGGGCTGCTGGTGGATGTAGACCGCGAGCAGCGCGGCGCACGCGGCGCTGAGTCCCGCGGCGAAACGCCAGAGCCCCAGCTTTTCCCACAATGACACGGCAGGTTTGCGGCCCGCGATGCGCGCTTCGATCGCGCGCCACACGCGGGCGGGTGGCGCGACATCCGGTGCGAGTCCGGCGAGCGGCGTCAGCATCCGGTCCCACGCCGCGATGGCGGCGCGCAGCGCGACGTCGCCGCGGGCGAGCCACGCGATGCGAGCCCGCACGCGGCGCGTCTGCGTGCCGACGACATACTCGGCGGCGAGACGGCTTTTCGCTTCGGCGGAGAGTTTCATGCGCCGGTCGTCCCCGCCTGCTCGAGGCAGGCCTTCAGGCGCAGCAGCCCGCGCCGGATCCAGGTCTTGACGGTGCCGAGTGGCTCGCGCAACCGGTCGGCGAGTTCGGAATGCGACAGGCCGTTGACGAAGGCGAGCGTAATGCTCTGCCGCTGGCTGCTGTCGAGTCCCTGCAGGCAGGCCGCGAGCGCCTGCGCGTCCTCGCCCGCCAGCACCTGCGCCAGCGGGCCGGGTTCGTCCGTCGCGATTGCCGCGGCCCGGTCCTCGAAGTCCTCGCCGCCGTCCAGTTCACGCGGGCGGCGCAGCCAGTCGAGCGAGCGGTTGCGGACGATCGCCGTCATCCAGGTCATGGGCGCGCTCTTGGCGGCCGCATAGTCCCCGGCATGGTTCCAGATGTTGACGAAACTTTCCTGCAACACGTCTTCGGCCCAGTCCTCTCTGCGGCATATACGCAGCGAGACGCCAAACAGTTTCGCCGAGCTCTGGCGGTAGAGCTCGGCCAGCGCCCGCTGATCGCGCAGTGCACAACGGGCGAGCAGGGCGGCGAGGGCTGCGTTTTGCTCAGGCGTCACGGTTGCGGCCCTGCTGCCAGAGCACGTCGCCGCGGCCGGTGGCGCGGTTGAGCACGCGCGCCAGCACGAACAGCAGGTCGGAGAGGCGGTTGAGATAAGGCACGGCGTGGGGCGGCAACGCGTCCGCCGTGCCCAGCGTGACCAGCACCCGCTCGGCGCGGCGGCAGACCGTGCGTGCCACATGCGCGAGTCCCGCGGCGCGGCTGCCGCCCGGCAGGATGAAGTCCTTGAGCGGCGGCAGGCCGGCGTTGTGGCGCTCGATCGCCTGTTCGAGCCGGGCGATCTGCGCCCCGGTCATGATCGGATGGCCGGGGACGGAGAGTTCGCCGCCGAGGTCGAAGAGGTCGTGCTGCACGTCCTGCAGGAGCGCGTGTACTTCGGGCGGCAGGTCCTCGGCGAGCAGCACGCCGAGCATGCTGTTCAACTCGTCCACCGCGCCCAGCGCGTCGATGCGCGGCGCGTCCTTGGACTGGCGCGAGCCGTCCGCGAGGCCGGTGGTACCGGCGTCGCCGGTGCGCGTGACGATTTTCGTGAGGCGGTTGGCCATTGCGGCGATTATAACGGGCGTCCTTGTACAATATGGCCGGCCCATGCGCGTCACGGGTCCTGTTCTGCCCGGGTTTATCCCCTCACTTCTCACCATTCACCGCGTCCACATGCCGATCACCCGCCGTCCGCCCTTGCTCGTCGCAGCGGGCATCGGCATTGGTCTCGCGCTGTGCGCGGCGCTGGCGCTGGCGGAGACGGGCACGGCGGCCGGCGCGATCCCCTGGTGGGTGTGGCCGATCGCGCTGTTCATCGTGTGCTGTTTCCTCGGCGTGGTCGCGGTACCCGCGGGCGTGGGCGGCGGCGTGCTGTTCGTGCCCATCGTCAGTGGTTTCTTTCCCTTTCATCTCGACTTCGTGCGCGCGGCCGGTCTGCTGGTCGCGCTGGCGAGTGCGCTGGCGGCCGGGCCGCAGTTGCTGCGCGCAGGCTACGCGGACCTGCGGCTTGCGTTGCCGCTGGCACTGATCGCCTCCGCCAGCGCCATCCTCGGTGCGCTGATCGGCCTCGCCCTGCCGGTGGCGATCGTGCAGGTCGCGCTCGGGCTTACCATCCTCTGCATCGTGGCGCTCATGTGGTCGGCGAAGAAGTCCGAATTTCCGGAAGTGACGAAGCCGGATGCGCTGGGGGCCGCCTTGCGGATGACCGGCGTGTTCCACGACGCCTCGCACGGCCGCAACATCGAATGGCGCGTGCACCGCACGCCGCTCGGTCTCGTGCTGTTCTTCGGCATCGGCATGCTCGCCGGCCTGTTCGGGCTGGGCGCGGGCTGGGCCAACGTGCCGACGCTCAACCTGGTGATGGGCGTGCCGCTCAAGGTTTCGGCCGGCACCTCGGGATTCATCCTGTCCATCGTCGATACCTCCGCCGCCTGGGTCTACATCAACAAGGGCGCGCTGATCGCCATGATCGCGGCGCCCTCGGTGATCGGCATGATGCTGGGCGCGACGCTCGGCGCGAAACTGCTGCTGGTGGCGCGCGCCTCCACCATCCGCGCGCTGGTGATCGGCCTGCTGCTGCTGGCCGGCACGCGGGCGTTGTTGAAGGGGCTGGGCATATGGATGTGAAGGGAAGTGCCGCGAAGGCGCCGGTCTCGCCCGAACAGCGGCGCTACGCCGCGGTGCTGGAAGTCGGCGTCCGCATCGGGTTTCTCCTGCTGGTGGCGGCTTTTCTGGCGTATGCGGTGGCGCTGACGCCCGCGCATGTACCGCTCGCGCGCCTGCCCGAACTGTGGACGCTGCCCGCACATGAATACGTGCGCGCGGCGGGATTGCCGACCGGCTGGGGCTGGACGCTGCTGCTGCCCGCCGGGGAGCTGCTGGCGCTGGCGGCCATCGGCGTGCTGGCCGGCGTGTCCATCGTCTGCTTTTGCGTGCTGCTGCCGGTCTACCGGGCTCGCCGCGACCACGTGTACCTGGGCATCGTGGTCCTCGAGATCGCGGTGCTGCTGCTGGCGGCCTCGGGCGTGTTGACGGCGGGGCACTGAGTTCGAAGCCGCGGCGGCTTCGGGTATAATCGCGCCGCCACAAACAGCGTGATGCCGACAGGAACCAGGAACCGTACTCCGATGAAACTTCTCTCCCCGCTCATCGCCGGCGCCGCTCTGGCACTGAACTTCGCCGCCAGCCCGGCTTCCGCCGCGGAAGGCAGTATCGACGCTGGCCGCCAGAAGAATTCCATGTGCGTCGGCTGCCACGGCATCCCCGACTATAAAACGGCCTATCCGGTGGTCTATTCGGTGCCCCGGATCGGCGGCCAGCACGCCAAGTACCTCGCCAGCGCGCTCCAGGCCTACAAGGACGGCGCCCGCAAGCACCCCACCATGCGTGCCATCGCGGCCAGCCTGTCCGAGCAGGACATGGCGGACCTCGCGGCGTACTACGGCGCGCAGGGCGGCGCTCAGACCGCGGCGAAATGAGCGGGGAGATGATGAAAAAACTGATACTGATGGCGGTGTGCTTGGCGTGGGCCGGCGGCGCGTGGGCGGCGGGGCATCCGAAAGAAGGCAAGGAGAAGGCGAAAGCCTGCGCGGCCTGCCACGGCGAGGACGGCGCTAGCCCGACTGCGGACTTTCCCAAACTCGCGGGGCAGCACCGCGATTACCTGGTCAAGGCGCTGACCGACTACAAGAGCGGCGCGCGCAAGAATCCGGTGATGAATCCCATGGCGGCGAACCTTTCCAAACAGGACATCGCGGATCTGGCGGTGTATTTCTCCAGTCTCCCGCCGGCGGTGGTGACGCGGCGCTAGTTTCTCCGCGCGTAAAAAAACCCGGCT
>JBOIEQ010000110.1:0-14524 GCA_050741255.1 Burkholderiales bacterium
GCGCCGAGCACCACGAGTTTGCGCGTGTTCATGTGGGCCTCATCCGGGCCAGGTCACCACGAGCGCCGCGAGCGGCAATGCGGCCGTCAGTGCGTCCAAGCGGTCGAGCACGCCGCCGTGGCCGGGCAGCAGCCGTCCGCTGTCCTTGACCTGCGCGCGGCGTTTCAGCCACGACTCGAACAGGTCGCCGATGATACCGAGTGTCGCCAGCGCGAATGCGAGCGCGACCCAGCGCGCGCCGGCGAGCGGGGGAAAATCCTGCGCGACCCACGGCTGCATCGCCCAAGCATACACTGCGACCGCAAGCATCGCACCGGCCACGCCCTCCCAGGTTTTCCCCGGACTGATCGCCGGCGCCAGCTTGCGCCGTCCCCAGCGCCGGCCGCAGAAATAGGCGGCGGTGTCCGCGATCCACACCACGCAAAGCACGATCAGCATCCCGCGCGGATGTGCGTGCAGCAGCACGCAGGCCCAGTAGGTCGGGATCAGTACAACGGCGCCGCAGAGGAGCACCTGCGCGCGCGTCAGCGGACGCGAGGGCCGCGCGAGCACCGGCAGCGCGACCAGAATCCAGAAAGTGGTGTTCAGAAAAAGCGGTGCCGACTGTGCGTAACCGCCCTGTTCCGGAACCCCCAGCAGCAACGCTACTGCAGCGGCGGCAATCGCCAATGCGTAGACCCGGTTGGCCCGTGGCGCGAGGCCGGCGAGACGGCCCCACTCCGCGGCCGCGCACGCCACCACCACCGCGAGCAGTCCACCCCACGCGAGGCGTGGCAGCCACCACAGCGCTGCCACGAATGCAGCGAGCAGCACGACGGCGGTCAGCACTCGCTGGCCCAGCATGGACGGTACGCCCGTGGGCACCGGCAGCGACCTCAGACGAGGTCGTCATCCGCCGGGTGGGTGGCGCCGAGCGCCGGGACCACGGCCGCGAGCAACTGCTCGCTGGTGCGGCCGAAGCGCCGCTCGCGGCGCTGGAACGAAGCGATCGCCGCATCCAGCGCGGTCGCATCGAAATCCGGCCACGGCAAGTCCGTGAAATAGAGCTCCGTGTACGCCAGTTGCCACAGCAGGAAGTTGGATACACGCTGTTCGCCACCGGTGCGGATGAACAAGTCGGGCTCCGGCGCGTCGGCCAGCGAGAGATAGGGCGCGAGATCGCTTTCGCCGAAACCCGCCGGCGCGAGTTCGGGACGGGCGGCCAGCATGCGCTGCACCGCCTGGATCAGGTCCCAGCGCCCGCCGTAGTTGACGGCGACCGTGAGCGTCATCCGGCGGTTGCCCGCGGTGAGCGCCACCGCGTCCGCAATCAGGCGCTGCAGCCGCGGCTCGAACGGCGAGACATCGCCGATGACGCGGAACCGGATGCCGTTCTCGTGCAGCTTGGCGATTTCCTGCTCAAGCGAGCGCACAAACAGCGCCAGCAGAAACGAAACCTCGTCCGGCGGCCGCCGCCAGTTCTCGCTCGAGAACGCGAACAGCGTGAGGTGCTCGATGCCGCGTTCGACGCACGCCTTGACCGTCTGGCGCACATTGTCGACACCGCGCGCATGCCCGGCCACGCGCGGCAGGAAGCGCTGCTTCGCCCAGCGGCCGTTGCCGTCGAGGATGATGGCGACGTGACGCGGGATCAGGCGCGGCGGCGGGATGTCCTGGGTGGTGCTGATCTGGACCATCGGCGTGGCGATGCCTGCGCTCGTCGTCAGACCGCGAGCAGGTCCGCTTCCTTGGCCTGCAACAGCTTGTCGATCTCGGCGATGTGCCGGTCGGTCAGTTTCTGGATCTCCTCCTGCGCGCGGCGTTCCTCGTCCTCCGCGACTTCCTTCTTCTTCAGCAGGTCCTTCAGGTGATTGTTGGCGTCGCGGCGGATGTTGCGCACCGCGACGCGCGCGTTTTCCGCCTCGCTGCGCACGACCTTGATCAGGTCCTTGCGCCGCTCCTCGGTCAAGGCCGGCATCGGCACCCGCACGGTGTCGCCCATCGAGGCCGGATTCAAACCCAGGTCGGCATCGCGGATCGCTTTCTCGATCGGCGCCAGCATGTTCTTCTCCCACGGCGTCACGCCGATGGTGCGCGCATCGAGCAGTTTCACGGCGGCCACCTGCGACAGCAGCGTCGGATTGCCGTAGTAATCCACGCTGACGTGGTCGAGCAGACCGGTGTGGGCGCGTCCCGTGCGCACCTTGCCCAGATCGGCCTTCAGCGTCTCGATGGTCTTGCCCATCTTCTGCTCGGCGGTCTTGCGCACATCAGCGATCATCGGATTCTCCCGTCCCCATCGACAAGCACAGACTCACGCGTGCACCCGTGTGCCCTCGTCCTGCCCCAGCACCACCCGCTTCAGTGCGCCGGCCTTGAAGATGCTGAACACGATGATTGGCAGCTTCTGGTCGCGGCACAGCGCCAGCGCGGTGGCGTCCATCACCTTGAGATTCTTGATGATCGCCTCGTCGAAACTGAGGCTCTCATAGCGCGTCGCCGCCTTGTCCGTTTTCGGGTCGGCGGTATACACGCCGTCGACCTTGGTCGCCTTCAGTACGATCTGCGCCTCGATCTCGCGCCCGCGCAGCGCCGCCGCGGTGTCGGTGGTGAAGAACGGATTGCCGGTGCCGGCAGCGAAGATGACGACTTTGCCCTCTTCGAGATAACGAATGCTCTTGCCACGGATGTAGGGTTCCACCACCGGTTCGATGTTGAGCGCCGACTGCACGCGCGCGTTCAGCCCCGCTTGCCGCATGGCGTCCTGCAGCGCCAGCGCGTTCATGACCGTCGCCAGCATCCCCATGTAATCGGCGGTCGCACGGTCCATGCCGGCCGCGCCCAGCGCGACGCCGCGGAAAATGTTGCCGCCCCCGATGACGACGCCGACCTCGACCTTCAGCGCCACCACCTCCGCAATCTCGCGCACGATGCGGTCCACCGTCGGGCGGTGGATGCCGTAGGGCTCATCGCCCATCAGCGCCTCGCCGCTCAGCTTGAGCAGGATGCGCTGGTAGGCAGGGGTCGGTACGGTGTCGGGCATAGGGGTCAGGACGGCTGCTTCTCGACTTCTTGTTGCTTCTTCGCCAGCTCGGCCTGCGCCTTCACCTCGGCCGCGAAGTCGTCCTTCTTCTTCTCGATGCCCTCGCCGACGACGAACAGGCTGAACCCATGCACGGTGGCGCCCTTGCCTTTCAGCAGTTTCTCCACGGTTTCCTTGTCGTTCTTCACGAACGGCTGGCCGAGCAGCGTGATTTCCTTCAGGAATTTCTGCACCGATCCATCGACACGCTTGGCGAGAATGTCCGGCGGAATCGGCTTGCCCGATTTGGCGGCGTCTTCCGCCGCCTTCTCGGCCGCGACGCGGCGTTCGCTTTCGATCTGTTCGGGCGCCACACCGGAGGCGTCGAGCGCCTGCGGCTTGGCCGCCGCGATGTGCATCGCGAGATCCTTGCCGAGTTCGACATCGCCACCGGCGACGTCGACCAGCACGCCGATCCTCGAGCCGCCATGGATGTAGCTCGCCAGCTTGCCTTTCGCCTCGAACCGCGCGAAGCGCCGGATGTTGATGTTTTCACCGATCTTGCCGACCAGCGCGGCGCGCGTGCTTTCGACCGTGCCGCCGTCCAGCGGCAGCGCCGACAGGGCAGCGACGTCGGCGGGATTGCGCGCGGCGACCAGCGCCGCGACATCACGGGCGAATTTCAGGAAATCCTCGTTCTTGGCGACGAAATCGGTCTCCGAATTGACTTCGACGATTGCGCCCAGTTTGCCCGCCTCGTCGATCTTCACGGCCACCACACCCTCGGCCGCGATGCGGCCGGACGCCTTGCTCGCCTTGTTGCCGAGCTTGACCCGCAGCAGTTCCTCGGCCTTGACGAGATCGCCGCCGGCCTCGGCCAGCGCCTTCTTGCATTCCATCATCGGCGCATCGGTCTTGTCCCGCAGCGCCTTCACCATTCCTGCTGTCACTTCCGCCATGCTGGCTTGCTCCATCCGCTAAAAAAAAGGGGCCCCGATACAGCCCCTGTTGCAGCCCCGGCGCCATGCGCCGGGATCGTTGCCCGGGCGCTAGGCGTGCTCTTCGACCTCGACGAATTCGTCGTCGCCCTTGACGGTTTCGCGCAGGGACTGCGCGCGCCCTTCCAGAATCGCGTCCGCCATGCCGCGCGCATACAGCCGGATCGCGCGGCTGGAGTCGTCGTTGCCGGGGATCGGATAGTCGATGCCTTCGGGCGAGTGATTGGTGTCCACGACGCCAATCAGCGGAATGCCGAGCTTCTTGGATTCGCAGACCGCGCCCTTGTGGTAACCCACGTCGATGACGAACACCGCGTCGGGCGGACCGTTCATTTCCTTGATGCCGCCGAGGCTGCGCTGCAGCTTCTCGAGTTCGCGCGTGCGCAGCAAGCCTTCCTTCTTGGTCAGCTTGTCGAAGGAACCGTCTACCTTCATGGCGTCCAGGTCGCGCAGGCGCTTGATCGAGGCCTTAACCGTCTTGAAGTTGGTCAGCATGCCCCCGAGCCAGCGATGGTCCACGTACGGGGTGCCTGCGCGCTCGGCTTCCTCGCGCACGATTTCCCGGGCTTGCCGTTTGGTGCCGACAAAGAGGATCTTGCCGCGATTGGCGGACAGCTGGCGGGCAAACTTGAGGGCGTCGAGGTAACGCGTGAGCGTCGTCTCGAGATTGATGATGTGGATCTTGTTGCGGTGGCCGAAGATGAACGGCGCCATCTTCGGGTTCCAGAACCGCGTCTGGTGACCGAAGTGCACTCCGCACTCCAGCATCTCGCGCATGGTGGTCGACATGTCAAAACTCTCCTGTCAGGGTTGAGCCTCCACCCGCATAGTCGGCCCGGTTTGCACGACGATCGCCAGCTGATCGTCAGTTTTACCGGGCACCCAGACTGATGCGCTGGCCGGGAAATCCCGCCAGCGAAGCGGGTGTGCGTATTACGTTCGTTCCCGGTCACTGGACTCCGCTCCTCCGGACCCTCCGGAGGTACTGCCGAAACCGGATAACAACCTGTAATTCTATCATTCGTAAGCTAAAATGCTCAACTTTGCGCCCCGGGCCAGCCCCGGCCGCAGCCGCCCCGACCACCGTTACCCGTTATTCGCCCCTACCGACCCCCGACCCATGCCCGTATCCCTCAAAACCACCTCCGACATCGAAAAAATGCGCGTAGCCGGCCAGTTGGCGGCGGAAGTCCTCGACGTCGTGGCTGCCCATGTCAAACCCGGGGTCAGCACCGCCGAACTCGACCGGGTGTGCCACGACCACATCGTCAACGTGCAGCACGCCATACCGGCGCCGCTTAACTACGCGCCGCCCGGCTACCCGCCGTTCCCGAAATCGATCTGCACCTCGGTCAATCACGTGGTCTGCCACGGCATCCCGGGCGACAAAAAACTCAAGGCGGGGGACGTGGTCAACGTCGACGTGACGGTCATCAAGGACGGCTTCCACGGGGACACCAGCCGCATGTTCTACGTGGGTGAGCCCTCGATCCAGGCCCGCCGCCTGTGCGACCTGACCTACGAATGCATGTGGCAGGGCATCGCGCAGATCAAACCGGGGACGCGGCTGGGCGATATGGGCCATGCGATCCAGACTTACGCTGAAACCAACGGGCTGTCCGTCGTACGCGAGTTCTGCGGCCATGGCATCGGGCGGCGCTTCCACGAGGAACCCCAGATACTGCATTACGGCCGCCGCGGCACCGGACTTACCCTGGAGGCCGGTATGACATTCACGGTCGAGCCCATGATCAACGCCGGCCGGCCGGACATCCGCCAGTTGGCCGACGGCTGGACCGTGGTGACCAAGGACCACAGCCTGTCCGCGCAGTGGGAGCACACCGTACTCGTTACCGAGCAGGGGTTCGAGCTGCTGACCGTGTCGCCCGGCATGCCCGCGCCGCCCGCGTTCGCGCGCGCGCATGCCTGAAACAGCGGCCGAGCAGGTCGCCGTGTCGGCATCGCTCGCCGGCGGTACCGGCATACCGGCGGTGGCCGCGTGGCGCGCCTTGCTCGCAGACGGCCGTGCCGACCTCCGCCGGCGCTTTCCGGATGAACTCTCCCCCACCCGGCTGATCCACGCCCACCGGGCCCTCGTGGACCGCGTGTTGCTCGCCGTCTGGCGCGGACTGGCGATGCAGGGACATGGCGCACTGGTGGCCGCCGGCGGCTATGGCCGCGGCGAACTGTTCCCGCACTCCGACGTCGATCTGCTGCTGTTGCTCCCGGCATCTCCCGATGCCGCGCGCGCCGCCGCCGTGGAGCGCTTCATCGGCTGCCTGTGGGACATCGGCCTCGAGGTCGGCCACAGCGTGCGCACCGTCGAGGACTGCGTTGCGCTATCGGCCCAGGACGCCACCGTCGCCACCGCGTTGCTGGAGACGCGCTGGCTGGCCGGTGACCGCGCCCTGGCCGAAACGCTCACCAGGACACTCGACCGCGCCCGTGACCTGCCTGCCTACGTCAAGGCCAAGCGTCTGGAGCAGGACCAGCGGCACGAGCGCTACCGGGACACCAATCTCGAACCCAACATCAAGGAAACGGCCGGCGGACTGCGCGATCTCCACCTCATTTCCTGGATCGCGCGCGCCGCGAACATGGGTCGGCACTGGAGCGACCTGGTGCGGCACGGCATCCTCACGCGCGGCGAAGCCCAGAGCCTCAAGCGCGACGCGGACTTCCTGATGGATCTGCGCGTGCGCCTGCATTATCTGACCGGCCGCCGCGAAGAGCGCCTGGTGTTTGACGTCCAGACCGCCCTCGCGACCCAGATGGCCTTCCGCGACACGGCGCACCGGCGTGCGAGCGAGCACCTGATGCAACGGTTCTACCGCGCGGCGAAAGAAGTGCGGCAGTTGAACGAGATCGTGCTGCAGAACCTCGGCGCGAAGATCTTCCCGCCGCGCACCACCCGGGCGGTGAAGATCAACGAGCGTTTCCAGAATCGCAACGAGCTCCTTGACGCCGTCGACGAAGGCCTGTTCCGGCGCGAGCCGACCGCGATCTTAGAGGCATTCCGGTTGCTGCAGGAACGCGGCGAACTGAAGGGCATCACCGCGCCCACGCTGCGGGCCCTGTGGCGCGCCAGTGCGGCTATCGGCCCGGCGTTCCGCCGCGATCCGCGAAACCAGTCCCAGTTTCTGGATCTGCTCAAAAGTCCCTCGCACTTCGTGCGCGAGATGCGCCGCCTGAACGACTACGGCGTGCTCGGCCGCTACATCCCCGCCTTCGGCCGCATCGAAGGCCAGATGCAGCACGACCTGTACCACGTCTACACCGTGGACGAGCATATCCTGCGCGTGTTGCGCAACGTGCGCCGCTTTGCAGTGCCCGAGCTGGGCCACGAGTTCCCGCTGTGCAGCCGGCTGATGAGCGCGTTCGAGCGTCCCGAGGTGCTGTACCTGGCCGCGCTCTTCCACGACATCGCCAAGGGTCGCGGCGGCGACCACTCAACACTCGGTGCCGACGATGCCGTGCGCTTCTGCAAGCAGCACCGCCTGCCCGCGGAGGACGCTGCGCTGGTCGCGTGGCTGGTGGAACAGCACCTGCAGATGTCCGCCGTGGCGCAGAAGCAGGACCTGTCCGACCCCGAGGTCATCCGCGCGTTCGCCGCGCGGGTGGGCTCCGAGCGGCGCCTGGCGGCACTCTACTTGCTGACCGTTGCCGACGTACGCGGCACCAGCCCCAAGGTGTGGAACGCCTGGAAGGCGAAACTCCTCGAAGACCTGTTCTGGGCCACGCGGCGCGCGCTCGGCGGCGACACCACGCCGCTCGCCAGCATCACGCAGGACCGGCAGGACGCCGCGCGCGCGAAGCTGCGCCTGTACGCGGTGCCCGAGCGCGCCGAGACGGCGCTTTGGAAGCAGCTCGACACCACCTATTTCCTGCGCCACGACGTGGACGAGATCGCCTGGCACTCGCGCCAGCTTTATGCCCGCGTCGACTCCGCCACCCCCATCGTCAAGGCGCGGTTGTCACCCGCCGGCGAGGGGCTGCAGCTCATGATCTACGTGCAGGACCAGAAAGACCTGTTCGCGCGCATCTGCTCGTTCTTCGAGCGCACCGGATACTCGATCGCGGAAGCCAAGATCTATACGACCCGCCACGGTTATGCCCTCGACAGCTTCCAGATTCACGACCCGAACAACAAGCAGCCGCAGTACCGCGACCTGATCGGCTATTTCGAGTTCGAGCTGACGGAACATCTCGTGCGCCAGGCGCCGCTCGAAGCGCCGGTGAACGGCCGCGTCAGCCGTCAGTTGAAGGCCTTCCCGCTCACGCCTGCCGTGGACATCCAGGCCGATGACCGCGGGCTCTACAAAGTGTTGTCGATCACCGCCGGCGACCGGCCGGGGCTGCTCTCGCGCGTGGCGCGCTGCCTGGTGAAGTACGGCATCAACCTGCACACCGCTAAGATCAACACCCTGGGATTCCGGGCCGAAGACGTGCTGCTGATCCAGGGCGCGGCGCTGGACGATGCCCGGACGGTGGTCCGGCTGGAAACCGACTTGCTCGAAGCCCTGCAGGTTTGACTCGACCCTGTCCAGTCCTCAGTCCATCCGCACCGTGACGAAGAAATCACGGCCGATGGACTCGATGGACGCCCGTCCGGGCGCCAGCGCGCCGAACAGCGCTTCCAGTTGCGGCGCCGTGTACATGAACAAATCACAACGGCTCTTGTAGCGGAGCTTGCGCTGCCAAGCGAGGACGCCGCCGTCCGCCGGGAAACTGAAAAACGCCCGGCCCTTCGTCAACGCCAACACGCGCCGCACCAGACCTTCCGCGTCGCGGATGTAATCCATGAAGCCCATCACCACGGCATAGTCGAATTTCTCCGTAAAGGGATAGGCGAGAAAATCGCCGTCCGCGAAGCGGCAGCGGTCGGCGACCCCGGCCGCCGACGCCTGGCGTTTGGCGATCTCGATCATCGCCGGCGCGAAGTCGACCCCAAAGACGCTTCCTGCGCCGGCCTTCGCCAGCGCCACGCCGTAATGGCCGGGACCGCAGCCGACATCGAGCACCGATTTGCCCGCAACGGGCTGGCAGCCCGCGAGGGTTTTTTCGTAGCGCACCACCATCGCCTGGCGGAACAGGCGATTGACGATGCGGTTCAAGGGCCCGTTGTCGCCGCCGTAGATGGCGTTGAAATCGTGGGCATAGGCATCGAAAAAGCCCGCGGCGCGGGGCTCGGAAATTTTGTTCGTCATGTGGAGGCGAGCCAGTTCGTCGTTTCAAGATAGTTGCGGAAAGTCGTCACTTCAAAATCGCGGAAGATCCGGCGCAGTTTGGGCTCGGTCGTACGCAGGTTGACGTAGGTCTTGAAGTGATCCTTGCGGCCCATCGGCAGCCGCGGCTGCCGCGGGTCCACTTCGCGCGGATGGATGTAGAACACCACCGGCCGCCCTTCGCGCAACGCGCGATGCGCCATCGGCTTGATGAGCGCATACGGGAACAGCCGCAGGTAACCGCCGCCGAAGAAGCACATCGTTTTGCCCGCCACCTTGACCGCCGTGATCGGAAATTCGGCGAGCGGGCCGCCTGTCGTGTCCAGCGTGTGCGGCTGCAGGCGGCTCGTCTTGACGCCGCCGATGCGGTGCGGCGCCGGGAACACGGAAGAGTCGTAGCGGTATCCCGCCTCGGTCAGCTTGTCGAAAAACCACGGTGTGCGTTCGTTGATGGAGAACGCTGCCGCACGGTAGCCCAGCACCGGGGCGCCGGCGATGTCCTCGATGGTCAGTCGCGCCCGGCGGGCATCCGCCTGAAAGGCTTCGGCCTCCTGCGTGTAGACCAGCCGGTGATGAAACCCGTGGGAGGCGATTTCGTGGCCGTCGGCGGCCGCGCGACGCACCAGGTGCGGAAAACGCTGCGCGACGTAGCCCAGGAAAAAGCACGTCGCCTGTACCCGGTATTCCGCGCACAGATCCATCAGGCGCAGAAAATTTCGCTCCACGCGACTCTCAATGCCATCCCAGCGTTCGACCTCCGGTTCAACGCCGGGCAGCGAGATGTTGAACCAGTCTTCGACGTCGATGGAGAAAATGCTTTTCATGAACTCACCACCCGGGGACGGCGCAGATGCACGGGCTGCACGGAATGCGACATCGCGGTGGGGCGACTGAAAATAACGGAGCAGCGGTCAACCGTCGTCTGCCAACGGGAACGCGGCTGAGGATGCCGCGTGGAAAGCATGCTGAATAACACTGAAAATTGGTCGGGGCGGCGGGATTCGAACTCGCGACCCCTTGCACCCCATGCAAGTGCGCTACCAGGCTGCGCTACGCCCCGACACGGCCCGGATTGTAGCAGAGGGTGGACCCGATGAAGGCAGCCTCACGCCCGCAGCAGGTCGAGGACGCCTTTCAGCTCGTGTTTGAGCTGACCGAGATTCATGCGAGCCTGCGCGGTGAGACGCGCGGGTTTGGCGGGTTCAGTGGCGATTTCGTCGAGCCGGTTGCGCGCCCCGCTGATGGTGAAGCCCTGGTCGTAGAGCAATTCGCGGATGCGGCGGATCAACAGCACTTCGTGGTGCTGGTAGTAGCGCCGGTTGCCGCGACGCTTGACCGGCTTCAGCTGGGTGAATTCCTGTTCCCAGTAGCGCAGCACATGCGGTTTCACTCCGCACAGGTCGCTCACTTCGCCAATGGTGAAATACCGCTTGGCGGGAATCGGCGGCAGCGGTTCCTTGTTCGCCTTGTTGTTGCTGCTAGGACTGTTTTCCATGGTAATTCTGTTCGACCATCGCCTTCAGCTTCTGGGAGGCATGGAAGGTGACGACGCGCCGCGCGGTGATCGGGATCTCTTCGCCGGTTTTCGGGTTGCGGCCCGGGCGCTGCGGCTTGTCGCGCAATTGGAAATTGCCGAATCCGGACAGCTTGACGCCCTCCCCCTTCTCGAGCGCGATGCGCACTTCCTCGAAAAACGACTCGACCATGTCCTTGGCTTCGCGCTTGTTGAAGCCCACCTTCTCAAACAGCAAGTCGGCGAGCTCCGCCTTGGTTAAAGTCATCTTATCTCCCTATTCTCGCAGCCTTCCGCCGAACTCCTCATGCAACACTTTAAGGAGTGTCGCTACGGCGGCCTCGACCTCGGCATCGGTCAGGGTCCGGGCAGTATCTTGCATGGTCACCCGGAATGCAAGGCTTTTTTTATCTGAATCAATGCCTTTGCCGCGAAATACGTCAAATAACACAACCTCGGAAACGAGCCTAGGAGCACGTGTTTTGAGGGTATGCAGAATCACAGAAACCTGGTGTTGGGAGGCCACTTCTACCGCAATATCGCGCCGTACGCAGGGAAAACGGGGCACTTCCGCGTATGTGGGGAGGGTTCTTTCAAGAATCAGCGCGAGATCCATCTCGAAGACCATTGTTGCATAAGGACAATCATACTTCTTTGCCCATCCTGGATGCAGTTCGCCGATGACGCCGATCGCGGTCGAACCGACGATGACTTCGGCTGATTTTCCGGGATGCAGCGCCGGGTGGCGGCAGGCCCGGGTTTCGATGGTCAGAGGCGCCAGCAAGGCCTCGAGGTCCGATTTCACATCGTAGAAATCGACCGACCGCGACGGGATTCCCCATTGCGGGGGCGCCGCCGGACCGCTCGCCAGCCCGCCCACCCGCAGTGGCTGACGGGTGACTTCGCCGGCAGGCACAAAACAGCGCCCGATTTCGAATAACCGGATCCGCTCCTGCTGGCGGCTCAGGTTGAAACGCGCGCGGTCCACGAGACTGCCGATGAGACTCGACCGCATCACGCTCATCTGGCTCGCGATCGGGTTGGCCAATGCGACCGGCGCCTCGTTGGCGCAAAAATCGCGCTCCCACTCCGCGTCCACGAAACTGAAACTGACGATCTCCTGGTAATCGCGGCGCGCCAGCGCGTGGCGCACGTCGTCCGCGGTGCGGGCCGTTTCACCGGCGCGCAGCATCGTCTGCGTGCCGGCGGGCGCCTGCGCGGGTATCCGGTCGTAACCGTGGATACGCGCGATCTCCTCGATCAAGTCCTCCTCGATCGCGAGGTCGTAGCGGAACGCCGGCGGCGTGAGCACTATCGCGTCGCCCTGAATCTGCGGCGAGAGGCCAAGCCGGGCGAGCATTTCCGCAGCCGTCGCCACCGGCACATCGATGCCGAGCAGGCGCTGCGCACGGGCCAGGCGCAGCGTCACCGGCGTCCGCGCGGGCAGTTCGCCGCGCGCTTCGGCGATCGGGCCGGGTCGGCCGCCGCAGATATCCAGAATCAGTGTCGTCGCTCGTTCCAGCGCCCGCGCCTGGCCTTCGAAATCCACGCCGCGTTCGAAGCGGTGCGACGAATCGGTGGCCAGGGTGAGTTCCCGGCCGCGGCCGGCGATGGCGTCCGGCGCGAAGAAGGCCGACTCCAGCAGGATGTCGGATGTTGCGTCACTGACCGCGCTGTCCGCGCCGCCCATGATGCCGGCCAGTGCGAGCGCTTTTTTCTCGTCCGCGATCACAAGGCAGTGCGTGTTCAGCGTGCGCGTCTCGCCATTCAGGAGCGCCAACGACTCGCTCGCCCCCGCCCAGCGCACGCGAATCCCTCCGTTCAGCCGGGCCAGATCGAAGGCGTGCAGCGGTTGCCCCAATTCGAGGAGCACGTAGTTCGTCACGTCCACGATCGCGCTGACCGGACGCAGGCCGCTGCGGACCAGCCGCTCCGCCATCCACGGCGGCGTGACCGCCGCTGGGTTGACGCCGCGCACGATGCGCCCGCAATAGCGGCCGCAGGCCAGCGGTGCCGCGATATCGATCGCGACGCGGTCCTGCAGAACCGCGGGCACCGGCTTGACGCTGACACGGGCGGCGGACGTGCCGGTGACCGCACCGACTTCGCGCGCGAGGCCCTCGACGGAAAGGCAGTCGGCGCGGTTAGGCGTGAGTTTCAACGTAAAGAGCCGGTCATCCAGATTGAGGTACTCACGCAACGCGGCACCGACCGGCGCGTCCTCGGGCAGCACCAGCAAACCAGCTGCGTCATTGGAAAGGCCCAGTTCCTTCGCCGAGCACAGCATGCCGTGCGATTCCACTCCGCGCACCTGGGTCAGCGCGATGGTGAGCCCCGGCAGTTGCGCGCCTGCCCGTGCGAATGGCGCCAGCATCCCCGGTCGAACATTCGGCGCGCCGCACACCACGTTCACCGGCTTGCCGTCGCCCGCGTCGACCAGCGTCACTCGCAGGCGGTCGGCGTTCGGATGCGCCGCCACCGCCGTTACCCGACCGATGACCACGCCGGAGAACGGCGGCGCCACCGGCTCCAGCGTCTCGACCTCGAGACCGGACATGGTCAACCGCTCCGCCAGCGCATCGCTGTCCAGCGGCGGATCGACCAGGGTTCTCAGCCAGCTTTCAGGAAACTTCATGGTTCGACGGCTAGTTGAACTGCTTCAAAAACCGCAAGTCATTCTCGAAGAACAGCCGCAGATCGTTCACACCGTAACGCAGCATCGCCAGCCGGTCTGGACCGAGCCCGAACGCGAAACCCTGATAGCGCTCGGGATCGATCTTCACGTTGCGCAGCACCTGCGGGTGCACCATTCCGCAGCCGCCGAGCTCGAGCCAGCCGTCGCCGAAACTCATGTCGATTTCCGCCGAAGGTTCCGTGAACGGGAAGAACGACGGGCGGAAGCGCACTTTGAGATCGTCGCGCTCGAAAAAGCTGCGCAGGAAATCCGTGACCACTCCCTTCAGGTTGGCGAACGTCACTTGTTCATCGACCCAGAGCCCCTCCACCTGATGGAACATCGGTGAATGCGTCGCGTCCGAATCGACACGATAGACCCGCCCCGGCGCGATGATCCGGATCGGCGGCCGATGCTCTTCCATGTAGCGGATCTGGATCGGCGAAGTGTGCGTGCGCAGGAGGTGCTGGCCACCCGCCAGGTAGAACGTATCGTGCATCGAACGCGCGGGATGGTTCTCTGGCTGGTTCAAGGCCGTGAAGTTGTACCAGTCGGTCTCGATTTCGGGACCATCGGCCACAGCGAAGCCCAGCGAACGAAACAGCGAGGCGATCCGCGCCAGGGTATGCGTCACCGGATGCAGCCCGCCCGTGCCCATTCCCCGGCCGGGCAGTGTCACATCCAGTGCCTCGGCGGCCAGTTGCTGATCGAGCGCCGCCTGCTGCAGGGTGGCGCGACGCGCGGCAAGCGCATCTTCGATCCGCTGCTTTGCCACATTGATACGGGCGCCGGCCGCCGGGCGCTCCGCCGGTGGCAGTTTGCCCAACCCCTTCAACTGCTCGGTCATCACGCCGGACTTGCCGATGTAACGCGCCTTCACCTGCTCGAGCGCCTGCGCATCGCCGGCCGCGTCAAACGCGGCCAGTGCTTCGATGACGATGGATTCGAGTTCGTGCATGCGGAAACTGACGGAGCCAAAAAAAAGGAGGCCCCGATTCGAGCCTCCTTTTTTGCTGTCAGGCGGCTATCAGGCGCCGAGGCTCGCCCTGGCCTTCTCGACGAACTGGGCAAACGCGGGCTTGTCCGTCACCGCGAGGTCGGCCAGCACCTTGC